>JAPLNJ010001166.1 GCA_026692885.1 Planctomycetota bacterium
GGGCAGCCGACGAGTCGGGCCGGTCGGATATGGGGCTCCGGGTTAGGCACAGGGCGGGAACACTCCCACCGACTTACGTCGGGAGCTTCTCATCCGGCAGTCGGAACCTACTTGTCTTGAGCTAACCGTCGCTTTCGCGTACTATTCCGCCCCCATGCTCGATTTTGAAATCCGGCGCAGCGCGCGGCGTTGTGCGAAAACCGATCGCGAGTTCCAGCAGGGCGAGGCCTTCTACTCGGTGTTGGTCACCGAAGGGGCCGATGTCGTCCGCTACGACTACTGCCAGGAGGCCTGGCAGGGACCTCCCGAGCACGTCGTCGGCTGGTGGAAGACCGAACTGGGCGAGTTTACCGCCAAGAAGTACATGGCTCCCAATGACGTCGTGTTGCATTATTTCCAGCAACTCGAAGGACAGCCGGACAAGGCGGACACCCGGTATGTTCTGACACTGCTCATGATCCGCCGCCGAATCGTGCGCGTGGAGGAGACCGAGACCGACGACGCCGGACACGAACTGCTGGTAATCTTCTGTCCGCGAAACGAGCTGGAATACCGCGTGCCGGTCGCGCCGCCCGATCCGCAACGGGCGAACGAGATCCAGGAGGAGTTGGCGAAGTTACTGTATGAGGGAAGCTGACTTGAACCGACACGCGGCAGCTTGTTTCAGCATGTGGTTGTTGCTGTTTGTCGCCAGCGGCGCCAGCTGTCCGAACAGGCAGCAACCGCTGGTGCCCCAGGCACCGCTGGCGTTCACGACCCCGCCCACATTGCAAGACGTCATGCGGACGGTCAACGCCAACACCCAGCGGATCCAGCGTCTGCAGACAGACACGGCCACCCTGGCCATCCAGGGTCTGCCAGCCCTACGTTCGAACTTGGCCATCCAGCGCCCGCGGAGCTTTCGGTTGCGGTCGCAATTCATGGGGCTGGGGCAAGTGCTCGACCTGGGCAGCAACGACGAACGATTCTGGGCCTGGATCGATGCTCCCCAGTTGGCGACGAACGTGCCGCGCGGGGTCTATTACGCCCGCCACGAGCAATTCCTCCAGAGTCAAGCACGCTCCCTGCTGCCCGTGCAACCGGATTGGTTGATCGAGGCTTTCGGGTTGGTGGAATTCGATCCCGCGGGTGCTCACGAGGGGCCCTACTCGCACGGTTCGGGGCGTTTCGAAATCCGCTCGCGGATCCCGTCTGCGGATGGTCCCGTGATGAGACTCACGGTGCTGGACGAACGTTATGGCTGGCTGTTGGAACAGCATTTCTACAACCCGCAGGGCCAGCTGCTCGCGTCGTCCGCCGCCTCCAATCACCGCTACTATCCGGAGGTGGGTATCTCGCTGCCGCATCACGTGGCGGTCCAACTGCCGCCGCCGAACAATTCCTTCCAGATCGATGTGCAGAACTATACCATCAATCAACTGTACAGCGATGCCGCGCAGTTGTTCACGATGCCCACGCCGAACGGATATCCGCTGGTCGATCTCGGTGCGCCCGCGTCCCCGCCGCCGGCTGCTGCTGCTCCGCAAATGCCGACCGCCTTGCCCTATCCGCCAGGCTATCCCGCGCCAAGTGCGTCACCCTACCCAACCATGTCGCCGGCGAGTCCCTATCCGCCGTCCGGTCAGACCCTGCCGACGAACACACTTCCGCCCGGCTATCCCACGGCCGATTTTCGCCCGCGCTATCGTGGCTACACCACGACGCGCTGACATGCCCGATTCCCAGAGTCGCGGCGTCACCGCATAATATTGAGCATCCGGTACAGGACCACAGGCAGATCATGCTTTCTCACGTTTCCATTTTTTGTTTTGCAGCCAGCTATACGGTCGCGTTGATCGGTGAGGTCTCGCGGCTGTTCTTTCGCGTACCTGTCCGGCTGCTGGTGACCAGCGGCTTCACGGCGGCCGGCCTGTTTGCACATACCGTATACCTGGTCATGCGTTCCAACCCCGAACCGCAGCAGGCGCCGCCGCTGTCCAGTTGGTTCGACTGGTTGCTGCTGATGGCGTGGGGCGTGGCCGCCGTGTATTTGCTTCTCACCCTCCGTCGGCCGCAGGCGACGGTCGGCATTTTCATGCTGCCACTGGTGCTCCTGTTGATCGGCGTGGCATCGCAGTTCCGTAACGCCGAGGCGTTTCCACGCAGCCAAGCCCTGTCCGTGTGGGGCATCGTCCACGGGGGCGCTTTGCTGCTGGGTGCCGTGTTTGTGCTGTTAGGATTCCTCGCGGGATCCATGTACTTGGTGCAGTCCTATCGACTGAAACGCAAGCTGCCGCCGCGGCCGGGCTTCAAGTTACCCAGCCTGGAATGGCTGCAGCACGCCAACCGGCGCGCGCTGGTCGTCTCCTCGTGCCTGTTGGCCGTGGGGTTGTTGGCGGGCACCGTCCTGAACCTGCTCAAACGACGCGAGGGCATGCCTTGGACGGATCCGGTGGTGTGGACCTCTGGCATCCTGTTCCTCTGGCTGGTGGCTGTGCTGCTGTTCGAATCGCTCTACAAGCCAGCGCAACAAGGCCGCAAGGTGGCTTATCTGACGCTGGCCAGTTTCCTGTTCCTGGCGCTGGTGCTGTCGATCGCGTTGTTTGGGCCTTCCCGGCACGCGACCACGTTTCGCGGCGAAGCCACGGAATCCCGTAGCGTCAAAGACGCCGACCGTCCGGGAGATCTGCGATGAAGTTGCAGATGGTGGGCTGTAGCCATCACAACGCTCCGGTCGAGGTGCGGGAACGACTGGCCTTCTCGCCCGCCCAAATCCTGTCCGCCCTGTCGCAACTGCGGGAGCGGTTTCCCGGTTCGGAAGCCGTGCTGATCTCGACTTGCAATCGGGTGGAAGTGTACACGGCGGCGGAGGATTCGGCGGTTTGTCCGAGTCATCGCGACGTCGTCGATTTTCTGGCCGAGTTTCACCGCCTGGACGCCCTGGAGGTATTCGACGCCTTGTTCGAACGGACGGGCGAGGACGCCGTGCGGCACCTGTTCACCGTGGCCTCGAGCCTGGACAGCATGGTGGTGGGCGAGGCGCAGATTCTCCCCCAAGTCAAACAGGCGTACGAGACCGCGCGGACCACGAACAATGCCGGCCCGCTCACCAATGCGGTGTTTCAAGCCGCGCTGCGGGTCGCCAAACGCGTGGCCAGCGAAACCTCGATCAACCAGCGGCGGGTCAGTATTCCCAGCGTGGCCGTGGCGGATTTTGCCAGTCAAATCTTCGAGCGGTTCGACGACAAGCAGGTGCTCGTACTCGGCGCCGGCGAGATGGGCGAAGAGACGGTGCGCTATCTGCAACACGAAGGCGCGCGCGACATCGCCGTCGTGAACCGGACCCTGGAACGTGCCCAAGGACTCGCCGCACGCGTCGGTGGTGTGGCTTACCCCTGGGACCAACGGTTCCGCTTGCTCGTGGCGGCCGACGTGGTGATCGGCACGACCGGGGCGGTCGAACCCGTGGTGACGGCCGCCGACTACCAGCAGCTCGAGGCGGAACGTAATCAACGTCCGTTGTTCTTGCTGGACCTGGCGGTGCCGCGCGATTTCGACGCGGCCATCGGGGAATTCCTGGGCGTTTACCTGTACACTCTCAACGATCTGCAGCAAGCTTGCGAGGCCAATCGGCGAGCCCGAGAAAAGGAGTGGCCCAAGGCGGAGAAGATCATCGAGGAGGAGACGGCTCGCTTCATGACCGACCTGAGTCATCGGGCCACCGGGCCGACGATCAAGCGGCTGAAGGCCCAGGCGGACGAGGTCAAGCAGGATGAGTTGACGCGTCTGCTGAACAAACTGGGCGGCCTGGATGAACGCACCCGGAGCGAGATTGAGCGGTCGTTCGAGCGACTCGTGAACAAACTGCTGCACCCGCCGCTGGAGTCCCTGCGCGACGAGGCGGCCAGTGGTCCACCCCACAAGTTGCTCGACGCCCTGAAGCGACTGTTCCAACTCAAGGACTAGTCTCGCAACGATCCGGCTCGGGAGGACAGGCCACAACGCTCCCGAACACTTGCCGTGCCAACCGAATTTCGGCCATCCTGCCCCTCACCTTATCGACGGCCGCTGAAGAAACCTTGCCGCTGTGGCGCGGAACCGACCTTGGCGGACGGCTGAGCTGGCGTCGGATCGGCGGGCGTCTTGCGCAACTCGGAAGACGCGTTGGCCAAGTTGGACCAATCCGCAGCACGTTGGCCGGCCCGCCCTCCAAAGACCCGTTCATCGTACAGCACCAAGGCGTGAATCGCGTGTCCCTTGGGGCCGATTTCCCACTTGTGACCGCGGTAGTTCCACAGCAGATCCTCCAGAAACTCGACCGCCTTGACCAGCCGCGGATCGCTTAACTGGTCATCCGGCAGGGAGATCAACATCCATTCCAGCGTGTGACCGCTGGTATTCAGTTTCCGATCGATGTCGTTCAAGTTGCCCCGGCCTTCGAACCAACTCGTGCTGAAACTGCCGTCCGAGTTCTGTAGCTTGTAGGTGTAGACCTGATAGTCCTCCACGTATTTTTTCGCCCGGGCCCATTGGCCAGTCATCGGCTCGCCGCGCAGCTCGCGTCTCCGTACGGCATAGGCCAGAGCATCCATGCGATGCGTCCCACCACAGGCGGCGCCGATCACGGATTGTTTCATTTCTTCTTTCAGGAGCCGCTCGATACTCCACGCTTGGCCATCGTTACTCTGCCACGTCGCCTCGGTGCCCAGATAGTGGACCAGGGCCAGCAATTTGAAGGTCAACTCCGTGCCGGCTCGGCAAGTCAGCTGCTCGCGTTTGATGAGATCCTCGATCGTGAGGTCCTTCCCGTCGACCTTCATCCCAAAATCCTTGGGCACCCGCGACAAGGCCATCATGTGCAGGAACTGCCCTTCGTGCCCCTGGTAACCCGGCCCGATACGCGGCGTAATCTGCCCACGCTCCAGGGTGAACAGCTGCATGCCATAGCACGGCTGATTCCAACACAGCCAGCCGACCGCGTTGGCCCGCTTGCCCCCGACGTCCAGTTGCGTGTCTACGCCGAAACCCACGACCCAGTGCAGCACGGCCCAGGGACTGCGTTCCGCAGTGCTTTCGGGCCGCATGTAGTAGTACGCCAAGCAGCGCCGAATCTCATCTCGCAGCGCACGAGCGGCAGGCGACGATTCCGGCTGGGGAACAGACTCCGTCTTCTGCTGGGGTTGAGCGGATAGGTCCTCGGTGGCGTTCGTCGGGGGGACGCCGTCGTCGGCAGGCAAGTCGCTTTGGCCAGCAACGGAAGCGTCCATCGTGGCTGGAGGTGCTGCCAGCTCGATTTCTCCTGCGCTGGCTTCTATGGCGGGCATCTTGTCCCAATCATTCCCGAGCTCCTGCGCCGGGACGCGGCCGCCAAGGAATACGGGGCCGCCAACAAATGCTAAGCCAAGCAAGACGCCAGTTGTCAGTGCGTTTCTCGTTATCATCATGCGTTCCGTGGGTTCTTCGAGTGTGCGCAGGGAAGGAAACGTGCTGAGCGAGGAACTGCTCTGCACACATATCGGAATCCGCCGAAAGCAAGTCCAATAATCCCCTTCCAGTTACGGTCACACAGTCTGTTCGCATTCGACCGGCGTAGGTGCTTACCGCTTTCGGAAGCGGGAGTTGATGGATGTCGGTACAGGCGACCGGCGCAAGTTGGTCAGGAGGGAAAGATTGCCCAGAGGCCTTGATCGTAAGATTGCGTATCATAATCGCGAGGCGTCAGCGAGGAAAGGCGGCGTCTTCTTGCTGACGCTTCGCGCTTACGATGCTCCGCTGCTAGCGTTTTGCGTAAGCTTCCGATTGAGGCAGTGCCCAGACGGCTGGAAAACACGGGAGGGCCAGCCCGGATGGTTCGCACAGGGTGGATTCTTAGAACAACCTGCGTAGCTTCTCAGCCAAAGAAGCCTCCTCGCCGGGCTTAACCTGTTCTCCGCGGACGAATTGACGCCACGCGGGAACGCTGTCGCCGAAATCTTTTCCGGTGACCGAGTGGAGCGACTGGACTGCGACGTGCTGTAGCGCGGGATCGGTATCATCCAACGCCACCGCCAGCGCCCGGACCGCCTCCTGGTCTTTGAAGCGACCAAGCTCCTTGGTCGCGGCTGTACGCACATCCAAGTCCGGGTCTTTGGCCACGGCCAACGCGAGCGTCTGGAGTGATTCGGGATCCTGGCGTTTCCCCAAGGCATGACAGGCGACCGCACGCACAGTGGGGTCCTTGTCTTGGAACGCCAACCGAATGCCTGCTGCAGCAGCTGGGCCGGGAACCACCGCCAGAGTCCGCACAATTTCCGCTCGATACGCCGGGCATGAATCCTGCGTGAGCGTCTGCGTAAGTTGTTGCGACACCCGGCCCTGCTCGTCACCGCTCATCGCTTTGGCCGTGTTCCGCACCTTCTTTAATTCATCCAGACGCGTGTAGAAGGTGGGGGTCGGGGCGTGTTCTTTGGCGTATTTTTCGTCTTCCTCCCACTGCTTGCGATACCACATGCGATAAAACGGGCCGTCGACGCAGCCGGAAAAGGCCCCGACAACGAACCATAAACCCAGCATTGTGAGAAGCCTGCCGCCGAAGTGACGCATGACGAAAAGGTGTCCACTCAAGACAGGAAAACGAACCGCAAGCGGCCCAAGGGCGGGAGACTGTAGCAAATCGCCACGAGGCCGGCCAGAGCGATTTTTCCCGTTTAGGACCGGCGCATCAATAACTGTCGGGTCTTCAAAGTAGTCATCACGCTCCGCGTGATGACATGTCGTCACGGCGGAGCGTGACGACTACTATACTTGCGACACTTATTGATGCGCCGGTCCTTAGGGCTTGAGCATCGCGTTCAAAACGCCCACCAATTCTGCCTTGTCGCACGACCCCATCAGCTTCTTGACGAGTTGGCCGTCTTTGAAGAACAAGAAAGCCGGGATGCCGTCGATGTCGTACTGATCCGGCGTTCTCTTGTTGTCGTCGACATTGAGCTTGGCCACCACCACCCGCCCGTGAAACTCGGCGGCCACTTCTTCGACGACCGGGTTCATCAGGCGACACGGACCACACCACGGAGCCCAGCAATCCACCAGAACTGGCTGCTTGCTGCCAAGGACCTGCTGGGCGAAGCCGTCGTCCGTCAACGTTAGGGGGTCTTTGCCGCCGGGCGCCGCCAAGTCTTGGTTGCCGGGTGACGCTTTCAAGTCCTGACTAGCCGACACATCCGGAGTTCTGGCGGCCGGCTTGTCGCGGGTCTCCTCGACGGGAGTACTCTCCTGGACAGGAGCACTCTGGTGGTAGCAACCCGCTGCCAGTGCCGCACATACCCACCCGATCCAACGTCCCGTCCTCATGTTCTGCCTCCTTTTCCGGCAAACCGCGCCACCAGCCGATTGGCCAGCGGCGGACAAATCCGATCGAACCAAACCAAACATCGGCCTCCCAGGCTGAGGATCAGCTCCTGCCGACCCCGGCGGATCGCCCGCACGGTCTGCCGGGCCACCCGCTCCGGCGACATGGCCCCCGGCCCACACGCCGGTTCTTTCCCCTGCTGCTCCAGCACGCTGTCGAAGAACTCCGTCTGTGTCGTGCTGGGGCTGATCAGCAGTATTTCAATGCCGCTGGCCACCAACTCGCAACGCAAGGCATCGCTGAATCCGTGCAGGGCGAATTTGCTGGCGCAATACTCGCTCTTGTCCGGCACGCCACGGTGTCCGAGCACCGAACCGACGTTCACAATCATCGGATTCCGGCCCGTCTGCAGCAAGGGCAAGGCCCTACGAATCAACTCCACCGGACCGAAGAAATTGACTTCCATCACGCGCCGCAACCGCACCTCGTCGGCCTGGGCAAACGGACCGATCGCACCCACGCCCGCGTTGTTGACCAGCAGATCGAGACCGCCGAACTGCGACTGGGCGGCGGCCACCGTGCGCCGTCGATGCTCCGGGTCCGTGACGTCACCCGCGACGTAGTGCGCTTCGCCGCCCAGGTCCCGGATCTCCTCGACCAGTTGCCGCAGCCGTGCTTCGCGCCGGGCGGTCACCAGCAACCGGGCTGCCTGCCGCGCCAACTCCAACGCGAGCGCACGCCCGATCCCACTGGACGCTCCAGTCACAATCGTGCGGGTTCCGGCAATCGTACGTTGGGTCATCAGGCTAAGGGATCGCGAAAGAATGATGTGAACGATCGGTCGTGGGACGGATTGGCGATCCGGCCGATAGGTTCCGGCCGGATCGCCAATCCGTCCTACCGGAAACTGACAATGTTGTTTCTTTGCGAGCCCTACGCCACGTCTTCGCCGCTATTCCCGGCGACGGCCACCACCGCCGGGACCTGTGCCTCGCGGAGCCGGACCTGGGTCCCCGGCTCATGGATGCGCGCCAGGCACTTGCGCGGCAACCGGCAGTGAATCGTCGCTCGCTGGTCGTCGAATCGCTGCGACAGCACCTCTCCGTGGGCCGCCAAGTAGGCCATCAACCGCCCATTGTCCACTCCCGTTTCTACGTCTACGTCGCAGAACGCGCGGCTCAAGGCGTCGCTGACCGCAAAGGCCAGCCGTTCGAAACCGAGGCGGTCTTGCGCGCTGATCGGGATGGCGTTCGGGTAACGGTTCAGCAAGCCGTTCAAGGCGTTGACGGACGGGAGCCGGTCGATCTTATTGACCACCAGCAGCGCGTCTTTGGCTTCAATCCCGATCTCCGCCAAAACCCCGAACACCGCGCTGATTTGCTCGCACACCGCTGGCTGACTGGCGTCTGCGACATGCAACAGCAGGTCCGCTTGCCGGGCTTCTTCCAGGGTGGCCTTAAAGCTGGTGATCAAGCGGTGGGGCAAGTCGCGAATGAAGCCGACCGTGTCGCTGAGCAGTACCGGCCCCCAGTTCGGTAACTGCCAGCGCCGCGTGCGGGTGTCCAGCGTGGCGAACAGCTTGTCTTCCACCAACACGTCGGCACCAGTCAGCGCGTTCATCAACGTGCTTTTGCCGGCGTTGGTATAACCGACCAGGGACACGGACATGTGGTCGTTACGGGCCGCGACCTGACGTTCCTTGCGTTGCTCGACGACCGTCAACTCGGTACGCAGGTCGTGAATCCGTTTTTCGACCAATCGCCGGTCGACTTCCAATTGTTTCTCGCCCGGCCCCCGCATGCCGATACCCATTTTGATCCGCGACAAGTGCGACCACATCTGCTTCAACCGGGGCAGCGAGTACTGGAGTTGGGCCAACTCGACGGCCAAACGGGATTCATACGTCCTGGCGTTGCTGGCAAAGATATCTAGGATCAATTCGATCCGGTCCACGACCTTGACCTCCACCGCTTTCTCCAGATTGCGAGTTTGAGCCGGGCTGAGATTATTGTCGAAGATGACGACGTCGGCCTCCTCCCGCTCCACCAACTGCCGCAGTTCGTCGACCTTGCCCTTGCCCAGATACGTCTTTACATCCGGTGCTTCGCGGTGTTGCACCATCCGGCCCACGATCTCCGTGCCGGCGGTGCTGGCCAACCCTTCCAGTTCTGCCAGCGGGCTTTCGGCCGAGGTGTCCTCGGAAAGGATGACTCGGACCAACACCGCGGATTCGCGGGCGAGGCTTTGAGCACGTTCTGGTTTTTTCACCGTAATTGAAGACCTTTCGTGGGAGCAGGCAAGGGTTCCACTTCGCTGCCCCAGTATACCGATGTCCGGCCGGCTTGCCAGCGGATGCTAGCAACGGACGCGATAGCACCAAACGATGTTCGGGGTGCCGGTGTCAAGAATGAGGTTTTCCGTGGCGTGTTCAGTTTGTTTGATTTTGACTTGAATTAGTGTTTTCCCGAATGCCTGATTCTGTTCCATTCTGGTTCGCTTCGCGGAGTGATTACGAAATCAAGGATGACCGAGTGGCTCCTGGGGCACCCCTGATCGTGATCCACCGGTTTTCGCCCCAAAGGGGCAGCCACATAGCAGCCCAGGGCAGAGCGGAGCGGCGTAGCCGCGTAGCGCCGCCCTGGGTTATGAGAGGATTGAGAACACCAGCCCTGAAGGGGCGAAACAAGCCTTGGCGCATCGGACGAACGATGCGTGTGGGATGCACCGATTTGTTTCGCCCTTTCAGGGCTACCGTGCTGAATCGAACCCGTACCCAGGGCGTCGCTCTGCGGCTGTCGCCGCGACGCTCTGCCAACTGGGCTGATTTGTTTTGGCCCCTTTGGGGCGGAAGAGTAATGGATCACGCCGGCCTCCGCCGGGAAGCCTTCCCCAGCCCCAAACGCGGAATGGAACCTGGATCAAATCAATTGGCCTTGACAGCCACAAACTGAAATCTGTACGTCTGACCCCTTGTCTCGCATCCCGTCCGAGCTGAACCGTTAAGTCTCATTCTTCACGCGCAATGGCCAAGAAACCGTCGAATGCTAGCAGCCCGCCCTCGCAAACTGCTCTCGTTCGCAGACACGCCGTTGGCTATCATTTCCGGCCCGTCTGCGCCAAACGCGGGAAACTAACGGAAAGGTGAATGCTTCGGGAGCACGACACCCGAAAAGAGAGATAAGCAGCTGTACGCATCGTATCCAACTGGGGAAAGGATTCCCATGCAGCGACGAGAATTTCTGGCGGGTGGACTGGTCAGTTGGGGCGGCGGCCTGTTGGGACTGGCTGTCCTGAGCGGCTGCCGCAATCAGCAATACGCCCGCGTCATCAAACCGGGCGAAAGCGAAATGGTCGGCAGTCACAAAGCCGGCAGCGAGACGTTCAAGCCGTTGGTGGCTGAGTCCGTCGCGAAACTGCTGGGACGGCACTCGGAAGTCCCGACCCAAATGGCTTCCTATCCCGGCGAAGTGGTCCGCCCCGGTCCCAAACACATCTGCTTCATCGGCGTCGAGAACAAGAGCGCCGAAGAACTCGGCGACTTCAAAGATCAGATCTACGAGTGCATTGACAGCAAGATCCTGGAATGCGGCGTGTTCCAGTCGATCAACCGGCGGTATGTGGATGCCGGCCTGCGTGAGACCCGCCTGCGCCCGGACCAACTGTTCATTCCGACGAATATGCGGACCTTCACGGCCTACATGGAACAGCAGGGCCAGCCGTTTGACTACCTGCTCTACGCCGTCCTGACCTCGGGCACCACGCGCGAGAACAAGGACTACCAGCGCGACTACCTGCTCACGCTGGAGTTGGTGGAATTACGCACCGGGCAGACCGACAAGCAGTCCGCCGAGATCAGCAAAGGCTATCACCATTCGGCGGTCAGCCGCTGGTCCGCCGAGCATTGGTTCAAGTGATCACGCGTCGTCTACAGCGCGGTCTCGTTCTCGCCAGTTTACTGGTATGTTGCGGTTGCGCGACGCATGCCGACCGACTCCGCACCGTGCGGACGGCCTTCTACGACGGGGACCTGCGCGAGGCCGAGCAACTGCTGGATCGCAGCCTGAAGAAGCACCAGGACGGTGGCGACGTACTGTTCCTGGAGAAGGCCATCGTCCAGTTGGCAGACGGCCATCCGGCGGAAGCCGAACAGACGCTCCGGCAGGTCCGGGACCGGTTCGACTACCTGGAACAGAAGAGTGCCGCAGAAAGCGCCCTCTCGACAATGACCGACGACCGGAGCCTGGCCTACGCCGGCGAGGACTACGAGAAGGTCCTAATCCGCGGCTTCCTGGCGTTGTCCAGCCTGCTGCATGGCGGCGAAGACGCCGGGGCCTACAGTCTGCAGATGATTGACACGCAGGCTCAGATTATTCAGGCCGCCGCCGAGCCGGACGGGAAGAACCTCAAAGCCGGCTATCAGCAAGTGGCCTTGGGGCCGTATCTTCGTGCGCTGCTGCGCGAGGAGACCCACCACGATTACGACGACGTGGCCCGCTACCGGGCGATGGTCGTCAGTTGGGCCCCCGGTTTCACGCCAGGCCCCGCGGACCTGACACGCGCTCAAGACGGCAATCACTCAGCGCCCGGCCACGGGGTCCTGCAGGTGTTCACCCTGGTCGGTCGCGGTCCGTACAAGGAGCAGGTCGACGAAGTCCCGAGCTCCACGGCCGTGCTGATTGCCGACCGGATCATCAGCAGCATCGGCAAGTACACGCTCCCGCCGACGATCGCGTCGATCAAGGTGCCGAAGGTGATGGCCGGCCACAATCTGATCCAAGCGGTCGGGGTCAGCGTGGATGGGCGGCCGGGTGGCGAGACGAACACGATCACGGACGTGAGCCAGATGGCGGTCGCGCAGTACGACGCGATCTTCCCCAAGGTCGTGGCGCGGGCGGTCGTGCGGCGGGCCATCAAGAAGAGCGTGGTGTACGGGGCCAAGGAGGCCCTCGGCGCCCAACGCGGATCCCTGCTCAGCCTGCCGCTGGATGTGGTGGGTGTGGCTTGGGAGGCGACCGAGCGGGCCGACACGCGTTGTTGGGGACTGCTGCCCGACAAGATCCAGGTCCGGCGAATCGAGTTGCCGGTCGGAGAGCACGAGGTAGCGCTCTGCCCTCTGGATGCCGGCTACCGCCCGATCGGTCCTGCCGCCACGCGTCGCGTGACGATCTCCGACGGTCGCAGCACATTTCTCTTGGCGACGTTTCCCGGCACACACCTGGTTGGTCAAATGCTGATTAGCCCGGAGTGACGGACCTGGATGCCGGGTCGGCATTGATCGTGAGGTTGCCGAACGCTGTCAGCGCTGTCAACGGTCGGGGTGCAAAGGCAACGCATCGAGTGCGTCTTCCCCGGCCGAGCAATGGCCGGCTGTTCGAACGCACGACGTCCGCGTCCAGAATGGCAAACCGTGATGGTCCAGTTCAGCTTGCCGCAAATTGCGTCACTCTGGTAAGATGCAAGGCGGAGGTTGCGGGGAGCTATGTCCGGAACGTGTTGTCCTGTGCATAGGCCGCAAGTTCGAAGAGCTTGATAGGCCGAACAGTCGACGGACTTCGAGTCCCCGTGTTTGCCTGGAGTGAAGGCAGTCGAAATCCCGGCAGGGCCGTTGCGAGGTGGTGTAGCCATGTCCACAGTCAGCTATTTGGATCGATTCCTCGACCCGCTTGTTGAGTCGTTCACACCGGAACTTGCTCGAAAGATTGCCGGCTTGCGAGCCGACCCTGAACTTGAGCAGCAGGTCGAAGGGCTACGCGAGAAGGCCAACCGCGGCACGCTTACGGCAGAAGAGGAAGCCACGTACAAGGAATTCGTGGAAGCCGTCGACGTCGTCTCCATCATCCAGATGAAGGCGCGACGTTTCCTCGCGCGACACGTGGCCTGATTGGGATCACGGCAATTGGCCGTGCGACTGTTCGCCTGCTAAACATGAATGCCCCGCGTCGTGTGGAATTGCGCGAAGAATGGCTGGAGGTGGGTAAAGAATTGACCTGATCCGATTCCCTTCGAGCGGCTCCCGTTTCGTCATGTCCTCTTCGCAACCAAACAAGCGGCACACGGCAGATCGCCAAAAAATCAGTCGCCAGAATGGCCCCGTCCGCTGGTTCTGCCAGTGCTCCACCTCTTGGCCCTGGAAACCTGGCGAAGCCAGTGGCACCCAACCCTAGCCCGACTTTACAAGTTACAGCGGTCGGTTTTTCGTAACCACTGGAACGATAGGAGGTTGCGGCAAGATTACGGTGTCCCCTAAAGATATTGACGATTTCATTCGGTAATTTTTGTATTCTACGAATGTTTAGTATGCCCTAAATTGTGCGTTTCTGTCCTGATTCGAGGAGGAAGCGTATGGAACGTTTAGAGGCCAAGCAAGTCAACGGGGGAACCTATTATTACTATTCCCAGTGGGCAAAGGTAGACGGCAAGTGCCGCAGGGTCTGGCAGAAGTATTTGGGCAAACTGGAGGATATCGTCCAGGCCGTCCAGGGCCTTGATCATAAGGTTGCGCATGGCTGTTGGTGCTGGCAGCTGGACGAACACAAGGAATTGGCGGAAGTCCCCAATGATGACCCGCGTTTTGTCACTTGCGGTAGCGCCCGCTTGGAAGGGACGAAAGCGTTCCGGACCCGCAAGACAATTTATGGCCACGAGCGGACGGTGGTGGTGACGTATGATCAAAACCTGTTCGACGCCCAATGGCTAACCGTGCAGCACGACTTGGCCACCGCCTTGGAGGAACTTTCGGCCCTGCGTCAGCGACTGGAGGACCGGCGTACGGGGCTGATTCGCGGGGGAAAGGCACCGACGGTGGCCAGCGTCGAAAAGCAATCTCGGGAAGCGTTGAGTCGCCAGCACTTGAAAGCCTTGGTTCCGTATACGGTCGAGATCGATGAACACGGCCTGCCACGGCTGTGCTATGAGGTGGCCACGGCCGCGCTCGATCGACTCTCGAATACCTATTTGGGCAAGAACATCCTGGTGACCAACCGCAACGAATGGACGGAGGAAAAAATCATCCTGGGGTATCGCAGTCAATTCCTCTTCGAAGATGTCTTCAAGCAAATGAAGGATCGGAGGATTGGCAGTTGGTGGCCACTGCACCATTGGACCGATTCCAAGATTCGTGTCCACGGACTGTACTGCACTGTGGCCATGTTACTGCGGGGCTTGGCTCTGCGACGCGTTCGTCGAGCGGGAATCGATATCTCTATGAGACGCTTACTGGCAGAACTGGAGGCGATCCGCGAGGTCATCAACATCTACCCGAGAAGACGGGGGCAGCAGACCAGTCCCCAGCATACGGTGCTGACCAAAACCAGCGAACTCCAAGACCGTCTGTTGTCGATCTTAGCCTTGGCCAAGCCGAAGGAGCATACTTTAGGGTAACCGCCGCGTGCGCGCAATCCGCTGATCATCCGCGAGTTACGAGAACACGCCACCATAACTTGTAAAGTCGGGCTAGCAGGCCGTTCCTGGTAGGCTCCCGGGGATCCTTGGGTGGCTGGCGTCAGGCGGCTGAGCCGCCTGACGCGGCTGCCGTCGTCTTCAGACCTGCTCGCGGATCTCGAATTCCTGATCCACATCGACCGGCAACCGCAGCAGTGACTCCTGCGCGTCCGCATGGCCCTGATCGGCCGCCCGTTGATACCAGCGGCGCGCTTCCGCTTCATCGGAATCGACGGAGATGCCGTACAGGTAGGACATGCCCATCATGTACTGAGCGTCGGCGTGACCGCCTGCGGCTGCTCGCTGATACCACTTGAGCGCCTCGTCGTAGTCTTGCGACGAGTAGATGCCGTAACTGTACGACTGGCCGAGTTGATACGCTGCATCGAGATGTCCATGCTCGGCGGCCGTATGGAACCAGTGGAAGGCTTCCGTAAAGTCTTGCGCCACACCGAGACCCTGGTCGTAACAACGGGCCAACTGGTAGTGGGACTCGACATCGCCTTGCGCAGCGGCGCGGCGAAGTTCCGTAACGTCCGGGTTCTGATCCTGCATGGGACACCCACCTCTCTTGCGAAATGGAGACAACGCGGGGCGAGCCGTGATTGGAACGTTGCACATCGCAAGCGCGAAGGGTCAGCGAGGAAGAGCGGCGTTTCCTCGCTGCTTCGGATTACGATGATCCGCTGCTAGCGTTTTGCGCAACGTTCCGATCAAGGCCCGCGAGGAGTTTAGTTTACCCGAATATACGCTTGAGGCAAGCCTAAGGAATCGGTTAGATTGAAGGAGGAGTTGGGGAGTCCTCCCTCGCCAACGGCTTGCCGGGACTAAACACTTTGAAGTTGCGTGTTTCGACGAAGAGTAGCCGAAATCGCCAGATTTCTGGCGGAAGCGGGGTAACTGCCGCACGGCGAAACGGCCAGAATTCTGGCGAATTCTGCTACGCACAACTTCAAAGCCTCAAGACATTGGCCTCGCAAATCTTTCCTTGCTGGTATCATGGCACGCCTGCAAAAAACGCTGACCGACTACCTGGTCCTGGCTATCAGTCCGACGCTGATCGTGGTGTTGATCGGTAGCTTGGTATTCTTCCTGCTGGAGGTCTTGTATCGAGGCGACTATCACGTGCGGTTGCAATTCATCTTCGGATTGTTCGTCATGGCGACCGTCCTAATCGGCCGGATTTCCATCGAAGAAGGCCGCGAGTATGCTGCGCTGTTCGCCCTGCCGCTGGGATGCGTGGCCCTCTTGGCCGTCTTTCAATTTGTGAACTACAGCGGCCCCTGGGCTAGTTTGCGGGCGCCGCTGAACATCGGCTTGCTGGCCTTGATCTGGTGGTGTGCCGACCGGTTGACCTGGGACTGCACGGTAATCGACGAACGCGAAGACGCTTCGGGCGAAGGCTTGCTGCAGACAGCCGGCCTGGATCGGCCCGCACCGCCAGCGGACGGTCACGGACCGCCGCAAACGCACGACCCGGAAGCCACTTCGTCCCGGGATGGCAACCCGACTTCTTGGTGGGACAAAATCGTCGAGCACCGGCGGCGGCCGCACGCACCGGGGGTGTGGGTGATTTATTTCTCCCTCGCCGCGTTGCCGCTGTTCGGTATCGGACAACGGTTTATTCCAGCCCAGAATCTGGACAGCCGCCGCTATGCGTTTTGGCTGTTGAGCGTTTACGTCGCCAGCGGTTTGGCACTGCTGATGACCACCAGCTTCCTCAGCCTGCGGCGATACCTACGGCAGCGCCGTCTGGAGATGCCCGTCGAGATGGCCGGGGTTTGGCTGGGCCTCGGATCGCTGCTGATTGTCGGCTTGCTGGTGGCCTGCAACCTGCTGCCGAGGCCGAGTTCTGAGTATTCGATCACGCAGCTGTCGTTCCAGATCGGCTCGCCCGAGGGGCTGCGGAATTCACCTTATGGGACCGGTCGCGAGGGGGCGCCGCAGACGCAGCCATCCGCGCGGCCAGCGGGGCAGGGGCGTCGGTCGGGCGATGCGGCCAAGGAAAATGGCGAGCAAGGTCGCCAGGCGGTCGCGGACGGCCGCCCTCGTCCGGAGCTAGCTCCAGGGGCGGCGAAAGGGGATGCTGACGAAAAAGGGGGCCAGGCGTCCCAGAGCAAGTCGTCAAGCGGGCCAGCTAGCAACGAGCGACAACCGCCAGGCGGCGCGCAAAGCAGGCCGGCTTCCCCCGCTGAATCGAAAACCGCTGACGGGCGTGAGACGAGCCGTGGGCAAGCGAAAGATGATCGCCCGCCGCAACCGCCGAACCAAGCGGCCCAGGCTAAGCCGGCTGACGGCGCGCCGTCTGGCAAATACGAGAAGGATCGCGAGAAGGGGGGCCAACCACGTTCACCAGGATCGACCGGCAGCGGCTCCCAGCCAGCGTTCAGCCCGTTGCGGATGGTCAACAGCGTGCTGGGCAGCGTGCCTTACCTACTCAAGTGGCTGTATCATGTGCTCTTCATCGCGGTCGTGGGGTATCTGATTTGGCGTTATCGCCACGCAGTCCTGCCGGCCTTGCAGAATTTTCTGAAGGCGTTGCACGAGTTCTGGGAGCAGCTGTTCGGCCGTCGGGAATCGCAGCAGGCCGCCGCAGCGACTGCGACCGCAGCCGCCGCAACGGCGCCACCGCCTCGTCCGTTTACCGATTTCCAGGATCCCTTTGCTACGGGTGCGACGGGCCGCTATTCGCCCCGACAACTGGTCGCCTACAGCTTCGAGGCGTTGGAGGCTTGGTCGCACGAACGGGGCTGGGTCCGCGGGGCTGAACAGACGCCTCACGAATTTGCCCAACAGCTGGGTTCGCGCGAGGCACGCCTGGCGGCGGACGTGCGTAGTCTGGCGGACCTGTATTGCCAGGCCGCCTACTCACCGCAGCCCCTTTCACCCGAAAGCGTCGCCGGCTTGCGCCGGCTTTGGCAAATCCTGCGGTCCACGGCGGCCTAGTCGGTCATGTCCCGTGGTCCATCAGGTATTCTGCGATCCACCGTTCGAGCTCTTCAAAGTCGACCGGTGGTAGGCTGCGCAGGTCGGGACGCAGGTGCTTCGCATCCCGGATATAGGTGTGGATGATCTCCTTCTGCGTTTTTTCCGTATTCCAGTTGACCAGAATGCGGATGCAGCGGGGCAGTCCCGACGGCACCTCGATCTCGTAGCCGCACAGCAACGGCACGTCGATCCAACCCAACGGGCGGGCCGCCAACGCGGGAAATTCCGCGTTCAGATCCCTGGTCACGGTGAAGATCGCGCTGGCCACATCTTCCGACTCGATTCCGTTGCGACGGATCATCAGCGCCAGCAGTTGCCGTGAGGCGGTCAGGATTTCGTCGCGCGTGTTGGCCTGTACCGTCGTGGCCCCTCGTACTCCCCGGCACCACATATTCTTCCTCAATTTCCTGGTTTCAGATGCATGATCGACATGTAATCCCTTAAGGATAAGGACAAACCGGCGGAAAATCTAGCGTAAGCGAGCCGCTGCTCAGCCGTTTAGCCGCGACCCACCGGGGAGCGCGCGGCACGATGCCTCGCCTTGCGCTCCCCGGTGGGTCGCGGTTAAACGAAGAGGCACAGATCGGCGGATGGTCGTACGCGTCTCCCTTGTGCGTTGCGGGCACGGGCCGGTAGCTATAGAATCTCAAAATTCGCAGCCGCTTCAGCTCGCAAGGAGGTTCCGTGTCTAGCAAGCCACGTAGTATCGGCGACGTTCTGCAGGAGTTCAGCCAACACCGCCAAGTCATGCAGCAGGAGTTGCAGAAGATCATCGTCGGCCAGCACGACGTGATCGAGCAACTGTTCGCCGCGATCTTCACCCGCGGTCACTGCCTGCTGGAAGGCGTACCCGGACTGGCCAAGACGTTGATGGTTAGCACGCTTGCCCGCCTTCTGGACGTATCGTTCAAACGCGTCCAGTTCACGCCCGACCTGATGCCCTCGGACATCACCGGCACGAACGTGCTCGAGGAAGACGACGCCGGGCGGCGTGAATTCCGCTTCGTGGAGGGTCCGGTGTTCACGAACATCCTGCTGGCGGACGAAATCAACCGTACTCCGCCCAAGACTCAAGCCGCGCTCCTGCAAGCCATGCAGGAACGCGAAGTCACTGTCGGCCGCTCGACCTATCCGCTGCCGGACCCGTACTTCACGATCGCGACCCAAAACCCGATCGAACAGGAAGGTACCTACCCGTTGCCGGAAGCTCAGCTGGACCGGTTCATGTTCAATATCAAGGTCGACTATCCGACCGCGGACGAAGAGGAGCGGATCCTGGCGGTGACGACGCGGAACGAGAAGCTGGAAGTCCGCAAGGTGCTGTCCGGCAAGGCGATCCTGAACGCCCAGCGGCTGGTCAGTTCGGTGGCCGTCAGCGAGTACATCATCAAGTACGTCGCGCGTTTGGTGCGGGCCACGCGGCCCAAAGATGTGTCCGCGCCGGAGTTCGTGCGCGAAATGGTCGACTGGGGTGCCGGTCCGCGTGCCGGCCAGTTCCTGATCAACGGAGGCAAATCGCTGGCGGCCATGGATGGGCGGTTCTCGGTGGCCATTGAGGACGTGCGCAAGATCGCGGTGCCCGTTCTGCGTCATCGTTTGAGCACAAACTTTCAGGCCCAAGCTGAGGGCCTGACCACGGAGGACATCATCCTGAAGTTATTGAAGGAAATTCCCGAGCCGGAGATCCCTAAGTTCGCCACTGCCGCCGCCAAGGCCAAGGCCCCGACGCCGCCACCGCCGCCAGCACCAACCTCGGTGCCGACACCTCCGCCGCTGCCGCATGGCTAGGCGCACGTGTAGAATGCATCGAGCACCGCTGTAAAGGTTGGAAGGCCGTTGGAGTTCATGCTTTAGCGTGTCCTTTTGGCGGGCTTTGCCCGCCGTTGGCACGCTAAAGCGTGAACTCCAACCTCGCGATTCCCGCCGTTTTCTCCAAAATCACACCTTTACAGTGGTTGGTGCATATAGCCAGCGGTGGGTCCTTGTGCAGCGGCGATTGTGGAAGCCTGGCCAAACGTCCACGCCGGGAATCGGGGCTGGCCACTGGCGACGATGCACCGGCGGCGTGCGCGAGCTCGATGGACGACACACCGGACCATCGGCGCTGCGCTTGATGTACCCTACGCGCCCGGCCGGATCTCGAACAGCGATTGGCTCTTGACCAAGGCGTAGTCGTCCGGGAAGGTGTGGAAAGCCTGGACCAGCAAGCTGCGGTTGCGGGTCTCGATGTCAATGAAGCTGAGTGCCCCCAACGCGATCCGCCCGCCCGCGTCGAACGTGTGCAGCAAGCCTCGCCGTTCGCCGTCACGGGCCAGTTCCTGCTGGAACAGCCAGAAGATTTCAGGCTCGACAGTCTCCAACTGAAAACTCACGTGGTAGACCACGCCGCCGCGGCACTCGACACGCTCGCTACGTTCGCCGCGCAGCCGATAGCCCAGCAACCGACGTCGCTTGGGCAACGGCTGGGAAGCGGCTGCCGCAACTTCGGTCAGCGTCTGGCCGCCGTACCGCCAGGTGACGATGTGTCCCGCGCTGGTGATGTCGACTTTGGCTTGGTATCCGCCGCGTTCAATCGTGCCTGATTTATAGATCTGAAATAGTTCGGGGTGCAGCGGACGCCCGTAGAGCTGAAACGCCAATTCGGCGACTTTCGGTCTGACAGTCAACACGGAAAGTGTTCCTTGTCGTGTTGTGAGTGAACTCGTGAACGCACGAGCAGAACGTCTTGGCCACGAATCAGAAGACGCAGTATAGACGTCCGCGAGTTGTCCGACAAAGCCACTTTCTTGAGTCACCGACGAAGCTGCGAATTCGCTCTTGACAATCACGCGAAAGTTCGGTCCACACCGCGTGGGTTTGCCTGCCGTGGAACCGCGCAGGGAGACCGTGGCCCGGCGCGCAGTTGGCGTTGGCTCGTTTAATCCGGAGCCAATGGCGACGGCGAACTGCGAGTTCCCACGCAACCACGTCGTGCGGCAGACTTCCAGCGCCGGGCTGATAACCCCTTGCACACGACAACTCCGTCGCGAGGAACAGCTGACAAGGCTGATCCCGCTGGCGAGCCGGCTTCCCGTCGCGTATCCTGACGCCACCAGATGACATCCAAGATCTGGCCGGTCAGCTGGCACAAAGCACTGGAACATGAATCGCTACCGCTCGCCGTTGACTTAGGCTCGTTTACCTGCCATACCGTTCAATTAAGCATTGCTAGCGAAAGGGAGAACCCACAGGCATGACCCGTCGAATTATTGCTGTCCTTGTTGGCGCTCGGACCAAGCGGATTCTGCCCGTGTTGGCAGGGGCCGTCTTGATGCTTGGCTCGGCCGTGACGGCCGCGGAGCCGACGGATCTGTCGGTGCCGCTGCCGCCGGGCGAAACGCTGTTGGCGGACGTGGGGATGTATCGGGTGCTTTGGCAATCCTACGGCCAAGAATCCGTGGCCCTGCCGGTCTGCTGGTCGGGGCACTTTGAGACGCGCTCGGGAATCTCCTACCAGGACTGGGGGCGGGTCCTCGGCAGGCGGGCCTTGCTGCTGCATTCGCCGTGGCACGTGCCGCCGGGCAAGATGTGGGTGGACTACGAACTCACGCTGCCGCAGCTCGCGCCGCTTGGACTCTCGTTCGGCATCGCGATGGGACCCGATGTGGCACGGCCCGACCGCAGCGACGGCGTGACCTTCTCGTGCTACTTGTTGGCCGACGGGCGCGAGCAGGAGTTGCTGCGCCGGCATCACGCGGAGGCCCGCTGGCTGGACTTCGATTTCGACTTGTCGCCGCAGGCCGGCAAGACGGTCGTCGTCCGCCTGCAGGTCGAACCGGGGCCGGCGAACAACTCCTCGTTCGACTACTCTTTTTTCGGCGACGCGCGAATCTCCGCTGGCAAAGGGGCGGTTCAGCGAACGGAACTGTTGCGGCAACTGACGACGACACATGCTTACCAAGCGACCGCCCCGGCCAGTCTGGTGACGCTCAGCAATCGCCCGGAGCAGGGTGTCGCACCCGGCAATCTCCTGCCGTACAAAAATACGCTGGAACAGTCGGGGGTCGTCTGGCGATTCACGTACGACGGGGCGGATTGCCAGGTCGTCTACGAGTGGACGCCAGCGACCGGCACGTTGGACGATTTCCGCGTGCAGGTCGATGACGGTCGCCCGCTGGCACCCGCGCGGGGCGGTGGCGCGACGGCGGTCGTGAAACTGGCCGACAAGACCGAAGACGTCCCCCTGTGCGGCGGCCGGGCGGTGGACATCTCGCGCGACCGGGAACAACTGCAGGTGGTGTGGGAGTACCCGCTGCCAAGTCAGCCGGTGCGAGTCGCCTGGACCTATCGGATTCTCGGCAAGGCACTGCTGGTCTCCGCACGCTGCGAGCAGCCGTTGGTGGGTCGGTTCTCGTTGGGCGATATCGGCCTGGCGCCGTTGCGCAGGAACTTTCCCGTGCCGTATCTGCCCGGCCAGGTCACGTACCTGCCGACCCAAAACGTGTACGTCTGCCGGTGTCTGGATTGGACCGTTTCCCACGCCTCCCGCTGCCCGCAAGGCGTAGCCGAATACGACGCCAAGACGGACGGCACGCGTCAGCCCTTGGTGGAATCCGGCTACCTCGCGGTGTCGCCGGACGTGGGCGAGGTACTGCCGAACATTCCGCACCCCCCCTCGCCGTATCGGGCACTCTTGGGTCCGCGGATCATGCTGGACGTATGGAACCATCAGCGGGGCACGTACCAGGGCGACGCGGAGAATCTGCGGGCGCTGAAAGATCATGGCGTGGATCACCTGGCGATCATTTCGCACGTCTGGCAGCGATACGGTTACGACGTGAAGTTGCCGGACCATCTGCCAGCCGACCCTGCGTACGGCGGTGACGAAGGGCTGATCGCCTTCGGCCAGGCGGCCAACCAGTGCGGCTACGTGTGGTCGTTGCACGAGAACTACATTGACCTGTATCCCGATGCGCCTTCGTACGATCCCCAGACGCGTGTGCTCAACGCGGACGGGACGCCGTCGCCCGCTTGGTACAACGCCGGTACCAAAGTGCAGAGCTTTGGGCTGAAGTGCAACCGCGCGCTCAGTTACGCTCAGCAGAACTCGCCCGAAATCCACCGCCGGTTCGGCACCACGGCGGGCTACCTGGACGTCCACACCTGCGTGCCGCCCTGGCACCAGTTGGACCATCAGGCCGACCAACCGCTGGCCGCCATGGCACTGGCCAAGGTGCAGTACGACACCGCATTATTCCAATTCATGCGTGACACGCACGGCGGGCCGCTGTTCGGCGAAGGGGCCGATCATTTCTATTGGGCCGGCCGCTGCGACGGCGTGGAAGCCCAAGTCCGCGGTGGCGAGGATCACGCGGCGCTGGTGGACTTCGACCTGCTGAAGTTGCACCCGCAGATGGTAAACCACGGCATGGGCTATTACGAACGCTGGTTTCGCCGCGGCTACGATCACCGCTGGGGCGAGGACACCGGCAGTCCGGAGCAGATCGACAAGTACCGCGCCCAGGAACTGGCCTACGGCCACGCGGGCTTTGTCGGTGCGGCCCAAGTAGATAACCTCCCGTGGGTCGTGCGCGAGCATCACTTGCTGCACCCTGTGCAGCGGCTGTATGGAACGGCCCAGCCCTCGGAGATCCGTTACGAACTGGACGGCCAATTCGTGACGGCCAGCGCCGCACTCGTTGCGGGCGACACCTCGCGGCAGCGTATTCGCTATGACAGCGGGCTTACGTTGTGGGTGAACTGGCGCGCGGAACCGTGGCCGGTCGAGGGCCGCACGCTGCCGCAGTGGGGGTTCCTTGCCCTGGGGCCGAACACCGAGGTGAGCACCACACTTCGCGACGGCAAGTTCGCGGACTATGCCGAGTGCCCGGAGTACGTCTTCGCGGACGCCCGCACCTATTTCCATCTACCGTACCGGCACACGCGGAAGAACATCGAACCGCGGTTGCGTGCCTTCCAGTACCTGGGCGAAAACCGAGCCCAGGTGACGTACGAGTGGCTGGTCAACGAGACGTTGGAGGAGGACTACCACTGCTTCGTCCACGGGCTTCACGCCGACAGCCCCGACGCGGATCGCATTGTATTCCAGCAGGATCACGCCGTGCCCAAACTCACCAGCCAATGGCGCCAAGGCGAAGTGATCGTCGACGGGCCGTACGAACTGCGAATTCCGAGCCAATACGCCACGTACGATCTGGTCATGGGACTGCACCACGGCGCGCGTGTGAAGCTTAAGGGCGTCCCAGGCGGCGGCGACCGGATCCTGGTTGCGAAGTTAAAGGTGGAGCGGCAAGGTGAGAAAGTCACCAACCTCACCGCAGAAAAGCCCACTGCCTCCGATCCAGGGCCAGCCGACACAGAAGCCGATTTCACCGCCCACCTCAATCCGGCGGACACGTGGATCGATTTCGGCAAGGTGGCCACCGAGGGCTCGCTGAAGATCCAACGCGAACCAGACCGGTTGACCGTCTTTCCCTATCCGCGCGAGAAGCGATTCCGCGTGAGTTTCGACCTGCAAGCTTTGGCCCCGTCAGCCGATCCTTCGCGTTTGCAGGTCCAGGCGTTGGCTGCCGGCACCGGGCAGCCCTTGGGTGCAGCGGATTTCGCGTTGGAAAACGGCCGGCTCGTGCTGACCGTAGGAACTCCCGGCGTGGGCAGATACTTGGTGACGTGGCCGCAGCGCCGTTGATGAAACACCGAACTGGGATGGCGAGGCTAGGGCGAGGCAAAGTTGGGGTTGACATGGGAAACTAGCACGATGGCAAGGGCGAGAGTCTGTTTCGCTGCTTGCCCCGCAGGGGGCCACATGACAGCGCGGGACAACGCCCTGATCGTGATCCCAGGTTTTCGCCCCGAGTTGGAGACGCGATGCGTGAGCGGCAAGGCGCTAGCCGCCGGTTCCGAACGCCACCGGCGGCTAGCGCCTTGCCACTCACAACTGACGGTCTAAGCCTTGACAAAGCACTAGCCAACTGGGCTGATTTGTTTGGCCCCTTCGGAGCGAAAAAACCAGGAACATCCACCGTCTTTGCCACCCAACTTCCGTAAACAGTACCTGCCCGATGGCTTTCTTGCGCCAACCCCAACTTTGCATCACCCTCCCATTCCACAACCCAG
>JAPLNJ010001167.1 GCA_026692885.1 Planctomycetota bacterium
ATCGGCGACCAAATCCGCCAGGGCGTGGTGGGCCTAGTCGAATTGGCGGCGCTTGTGGCCCGCGCCGTCGCGGTCATCGCCTGGTTCTGCCGGGCGCATGGCAGCCACAGACGCTCCGCGTCCCTGGGCAGACGACGCGAAGCGTCAAAACAACCGCGTTCCCACGCGGAGAGGCTGTGAAAAAAATCGTAGGGTGGGCCAAGTACTCGCGGCCCACCAGCGAATGTAAGGCCATTTTCTTAGAATTGGTGGGCCGCGAGTACTTGGCCCACCCTACCGTGAATCACGTTCACATATTTCTTCACAACCTCGGAGCGTGGGAACGGGAGAGGTCTAGAGCTGTTACCGGCTTAGACTTTCATCTCGAGCGGGCCCCAGCCCTGACGCGGTTCACGCCAAGCCAGGTCGTTGATGGCCGGATCGCTGACGATCTTGCCGGCCTCGTCGAGTTCGAGCTTCTTGCCGGCGCGGGCGCACAGGTTGCCCAATTGAATGTTGGCCGTCATGGGGCCCGAGTAACCCCAGTTGGACTGGCTGAACTCGCGGGGCTTCTCGCCCTTGCAGGCCATGATGAACTCCTTGTGGTGACCCGGCGAACGTTCCAGCAGCTGCTTGGGCTTGCCGAACTCCTTGTTCTTCGCTTCGGGGATCAGACGCGGACTGTCCCAGTAGTCGCCTTCGACGAGCATTTTGCCCTTGGTGCCGATGATCAGGTTACCAGTGCGCGGCAACTTGCGGCCATCGGCCTTGAGTTCCTCGGGGGTCTCAGGCATGTTGTCCTTGCCGTCCGCGAGTTTGCCCTCGTACCAGAACGTGGTAAATCCGGGCCGGTCGGCCTTGGGACGGAAGGTCATCTTGATGGTCATGCCCGCCGGGAACTGGTCCTTGCATGGGCCGGTCATGAAGATCGGCTCGGCGGTGGCTGCATAGCCGGGGTCCATGATGGCATAGATGCCGTCGGTGGTGTGGCAGGCCATGTCGCCCAGCGCGCCGGAGCCGAAGTCGACGACCCCGCGCCAGACGAAGGAATGGTAAGCCCCCTTGACGAAGGGTCGCATCTGGGCCGGGCCGATCCAGGCATCCCAGTCCAGCGACTCCGGCACGGGGTCGGTCTTGTCGGGCCGATCGCCGCCCTGCGGCCAGATTGGGCGGTTGGTCCAGGTGTGGAACTCCTGCACGTCACCGATGGCACCGCCTTTGATGAACTCGTACGCGGTGCGCCAGCCGTTCCCGGCGTGGCCCTGGTTGCCCATCTGCGTGACGACCTTGGGATTCTTCTTGTAAGCCGCCGCCAGCAACTGGGCTTCCCGCACGGACCACGTCAAGGGCTTCTCGGTATAGCAACTGATGCCCAAGGAAACGGCCGTCATCGAGGGGCAGAAATGGCTGTGGTCCGGCGTGGCGACGAAGACCACGTCCAGATCCTTGGCGTGTTTCTCGAACATCTTGCGCCAGTCGGTGTAGCCCGCGGCTTTGTCCCAGCCTTCCTTGCCCAACACGCCTCCCCAGCGGGTCTTATCGACCTCGGCAAAACAGACGCAATTGAGGCCCATACCGTGGGCTTGACCGGTGTGGGAACCGGCCTGCCCGCCGGCCGCGACGAAGCCGACGTTCAGCTTCTCGTTGACCGACGCGGCGCGGGCCAGTCGTGGCAGGCCCCACGACAAAGTCGCGGCGGCAACTCCGACCTGGGTGACGAATTGACGACGGTTGGTACGGTGAGTCATGCTGCTGATCTCCAGTCTGTTGGACTCTTGGGCGGGAAGATGCACGCACGGCGCGGACATCTGCGTCGCCACCAGCGGCCAGCTCGTGAACCGGTTGGGTTGGAACCGGTCAGCGGGCAACTTGTGGCTACGTTAGGTTAACGCGTCTTCCCTCGACATGCAAACCCGAACCCGCTTCGTGAAACGAAATCCAGGACGTGTGGGCCACGATCACAAGATCCACATTTCACGGTGGCAGCACGAGGGAGACGAATTCAGTCAGATAACTTACGGCTTTTCGGCGGCTGGGTCCAGCGTCTGCCGCCGGATTTCTTCAGGCCTCGCCGAGTGACGATGTTTTCTGCCCCGGCAATTCGAAGAACTCGCTGACGCGACAGCGGAATTCCAGGAGCACGTCTTCGCCGCCAAGTGTTTCATCTCCCACAAACGAATCCGTAGTATTTTCCTGGCGGCGGCAGCTCGATGACTTCTCCTTGCTCCAGCTCCGCATGGAGATCGCGGTTTTCCGGCAGACTGACCCACCGGAAGAAATCCTCCGCAGTCAAGCGGTCGGTAGATGTGGCGACGGACATAACCAGGCTCTCTCGGTCCCCGCGAGGCAACAGGCCAACGGGTTTCAGTCTACCGCCGAAACTCGCGCCGGCCAAGCCCTGAGGAAGTCAGTGGAGTTCCCATAGCATGCGGGAGTGCCGATAATGACGTTTTCGAGGAGCCGTGCTATGCTCGCATGCCAGAGACGAAATGTGGGAACCCTGCTGACTCTCGCCGGTGCGTTGTTCGCAGCGGCTGCCGAGAGCCAGGCTGCCTCCGAAGCAATGACGGTCGAGCCGGCCCTGCGAGCAGCCGTCGCAGCGGACTGGCAGGCCCAGGAGGGGCGGCTTGGCCGAACACCACAGACGCCGCAGGCAATCCGCGAAGCGCTGACCCGGGCGTCGCGTTTGCTGGAGGATCTCGGCCAGCAGTTCCAGACGCTCGATCTGCGAACCGAGCAAGCATCGCTCACCCGTCTGAGCCGCTGCGTGGAAACGCTGGACACGCTGGACGAGCCAGCGCGGCTGGACCTGTATGCCGAACTGCGCTGGCTCGCGCGAGGCCTGGCGCTCAGAAACCCGCTGTGGGCCGATACGCCCCTGGTGTTCATGAACCGCCACCGGTTCATCAGCCAGATGCTACACGAGTACCTGGGCTACTTCTACGACTACGGTGACATCGCCGGCGGCGGGGTGTTTGTCTTGCCGAAACCCGGCCGCTCGCTGCAGACTCGCGACCTGATCGGCGGACGATTGCCGCGTGGCAACTACGCGACTTTGGCGGTGGCGAGCGACGCCCGCACGGTCTACTTTGCCTTCGCCGAACGAGCCCGGCAGAAACCTGATTACTATGCGTCCGAGCGGCGGTGCTTCCACATCTTCGCAGTGGACTCCCAAGGTGCGGACCTCCGCCCGTTGACCGAGGGGCCGGATGACGATTTCGACCCCTGCCCGCTGCCCGACGGCGGGATCGCCTTCATGTCGACTCGCCGCGGCGGGTTCGGTCGCTGCCACAATCCTTGGGAACCGCTCCCGACCTACACCCTGCACCGCATGGATCCGTCGGGGCAAAATCTCCGCACACTCTCGTTCCACGAAACGAACCAATGGCATCCGGCCGTGCTGGCCGACGGGCGCGTCATCTACTCGCGTTGGGACTACGTCGATCGCTCCGCCGCCAACTTCCACGGGCTGTGGACCAGCCGGCCGGACGGCACCCAGGCCAGCCTCGTATTCGGCAACTACACGCACCAGATCAATGCCTGTTATCAACCGCGGGCGATCCCCGGATCCCAGCGGATCGCGTTCGTCGCCGGTGCGCACCACGCCGCCGTCGGCGGGTCGCTGGTGGCCGTCGACCCGCAGCGGGTGAGTCTGGATCCTGTCACCGGTGAAGACCGGCTGGAATCGATCGAGAGGCTCACGCCGGAGGTCTGCTTCCCGGAGGCCCCAGGCTGGCCGAAGAGCTATTTCCACGGCCCGTGGCCTTTGTCCGAGGGCTACTATCTGGTGGCCTTCAGCTTCGAACCATTGCCGGGCATGGGACCGGGAGTCAAGCAGGACACCGAGACGGGCTTGTACTACTTCGACCGGTTCGGCAACTTGGAGCTGCTCTATCGCGAAGCGGGCATCTCGTGCATGTACCCGATTCCGCTGGCGGCCCGTGCAGCGCCGCCGACGATACCCAGCACGCTGGATCCGACGCTCGGCGACGAGGGCGAGTTGATCCTGACGGACGTGAGGCAAAGTCTGCTCCCGCTGCCGCCGTCCCGGCCGATCCGGCAGTTGCGGATCTTCCAAGTCCTGCCCAAGACCGAGACGCACGTCGCCAACCAGCCGCGGCTCGGCTACGCCAATGCCGAGAGTGCGCGCCTGCTGCTGGGCACCGTCCCGGTCGAGGCCGACGGCTCGGCTTACTTCCGCGTCCCGGCTCGCAAGCCGGTCTACTTCCAGGCGGTGGACGAAAACGAACGGGCGGTGCAGACCATGCGTAGCGTCGTGTATCTGCAACCGGGCGAGCGCCGGGGCTGTGTGGGTTGCCACGAGCCGCCCGGAACGGCGCCCGCCAGGCGTCCCGCATTGGCCCTGCGCCGGCCCGCGTCGGAGATTGCGCCCGGTCCGGACGGCACGCATCCGTTCAGCTACCCGCGTCTGGTGCAACCGGTACTCGATCGGCACTGCGTGGCTTGTCACAACGGCAGTTCGGGACCAGGCCAGAGCGGATTGGTTCTGACCGGCCAGTCGGTGGGCGTCTTCACGTCGTCTTACGACAGCCTGCGTCCCTTCGTCCGCTGGTATGAATGGGGCGGCCAGAGCATCGGCCAGATTACGACCCGTCCCGGCCACGGCGGCGCCGACGAGAGTCCGCTAGCCAAGATCCTGGCGGACGCCACCCACGTCCTCGCCCTGAGACTCTCGACCGACGACCGTCGGCGGATCAATCTCTGGCTGGATGGCAATGCGCCCTTCTACGGCACCTACAGTAAAGCCGAACAGCACGCCCAACTCAGCGGCCAAGCGGTGGCTCCGCCGCGAGTCCAGTAGGGCCGTCACCGGTTGGACGCCCAAGCGCCGTGCCGCTCACCATGCCGCCCGCTGAGCGGCAAGGCGCTAGCCCAATGCCGCTTACTTTGTAGCGGCACGGCGCGAGCCGTCCGGTATTACAGTCGGAAAACCGGGCGGCTTGCGCCGCTCCGCTAACAGAAAACGCCCCCCATGGTCCCAAAGTAAGTGGCATTGAGCGCTAGCCGCCGGTGGTTTCATCGCCGGACGCTGACGCATCAATAAGTGTCGGGTTTTCAAAGTAGTCATCACGCTCCGCGTGATGACATGTCGTTACGGCGGAGCGTGACGACTACCATACTTGCGACAGTTATTGATGCGCCGGTCCTAAGTTGCGATTGCGTGCCCGGTGATCTATTCACAACAGCCAAGACGCAGCACGTGTGCGGGGTCCGCCCCACGCTTACCACGGGTGGCAATCCGCGACACTTCAGCTACACTGGACGCACTTGACGGAACCGCAGCCCAAGCACGCTGTCACCACCTGTCCGAACAGGATTGCTCTATGCCGGAGAGCGGCGCCGATACCTGTCGCAAGCTCGTCACGCCGAAGATCTACGCGGCAGGCTGGACCGACGAACAGATCAGCGAACAGGCAACCGCCAGCGTCACCACGGCAAAAGTACCGTTCCCGGCGATCCCCAGTGCCCGCTCACCGGTAGCTTTTTTCCCGTACGTGGGTAAGATCATCGGTTGAGGTTGGCCGGAGGTTGGCCGGAGGTTGGCCGCAGGTTGGCCGCAGGTCGGAAGAGATGCGACAGCCGTTGCACCACTTCCAGGCTTCCACCCCATGATCCCCGGTCGATCCAGACAAAGCAAAGGAATACCATGAGCTACTCCTTCCTCGACTTGGCCAACGATGTCCTGAAGGCGTCCACAAAGCCCCTGACGTATCAGGAAGTATGGGAGCTTGCAAAGGAAAAGGGGATTACCACGAACGTCGACACCGCTGGCAAGACACCGTGGCAAAGCCTCGGTGCTCGGCTGTATGTAGACTCCAGGCAGTCTCGAATTCTTCCTGGGCTCACGAGGGATATCTCGTCGCGGCGAATTTTCTACAAGACGACGAGTTCTTCACCGAACTCGAAAGGTTGGCCTCGTCGTTCGGGATCGGAATCATCCACCTCGATCCGGAAGATATCGACAGTTCCAACATTCTCTACCCCGCCAGAATCCGCCCGTCTCTTGATTGGGAAACCATCAACAAGTTGTGTGAACAAAACCAGGATTTTGAGAGATTCTTGCAGGACGTGAAGATCGACTTCGAGTCCAAGCGAATCCATCGCGCCGAATATGACGAGGTTGTCAAAGACATTGGGAAGTACATCAAGGACCGACTGAAGATCGACTCTTCAAGCAACGCGTGATTCGGTCACGCTGCTGTGGATGGAAGGACCATTCACTCGGCGACGACCTCAAGGCCAAGGTCGATCAACTAAGAACGCTGCAGGCCCAAACGGCAGCCGAACTCGACGCATTGCTTCCGTCGATTCTGGACAGGGCGTTTCGGGGGAGTTGTAGGCGGTTGATACCGCAAACGGGGAAATAAACATGAGAACTCTGTTCTTGGCTATTGGGGTCCTGGTGGCTGGTGTGGCTCTTGGTACCGACGACGAGAAGAAGGAAGGGAAAACGGTTGTCTATAATGCTGCCGAATTGATGAAAGGCTATTCCGAAGAATATGAACAGGCCAAAGCCCTTGTGAAGATTGCGAAAGATACATATCAGACTTACGATATCCGCAAGTTCAAGCACAACAAAATAGAAGGCAAGCAGCTTGCGATTGAAGGAAAGGTCACCAATAAATCCCACACGCTAATTCAAGGGTATTCAATAACCGTTGATGGGATACACTGCAAATTCAAGAAACCAGACGCAATAGATAAGAAGATATACGAGGGATTGGAGAATGGGCAGACGGTAGTTATGCGTGGAACTGGACGAAGCAATCAATCCGTTATGGTGTTGAGTGATTGCGAGTTCTTTGAAAAAGACAAACTAGCCAAGGAAACAGGGAAAACGAAATAGGCTATTGCTCCAACTTCCCCAAAAGGTATCCAAGGCAACGGACGATCGGCTGCGGCGGATACTTCTTGAACCGCGGGTCGGTTTGCGACACTTCGCAGAGCAGGAAGCGGGAACCCTTTCGGCCTTGATCATAACGTCGCGACATGCTCGCAGTGTCGTGATCGCCTTCGAGAAGCTCCCGACGTAAGTCGGCGGGAGTGTTCCCGCCCTGTGCCTAACCCGGAGCCCCATCTCCGACCGGCCCGACTCGTCGGCTGCCCGCCGCCGGAGGCGGCGGGCAGCCGACGAGTCGGGAGAGCTCGGCGAGGCGCCGCGGTGTTAGGAGTTGGCGGGACTGCTCTCACCGACTTACGTCGGGAGCTTCTCGGACGGGACCAGCTAGAAGTGACGGCATTTCGCAGTGTTACGATCAACGCTGTAGCGACGAACGTAAGTATCCCCCGGATAAGCCGGGGGCATTCGCTAAATGCCAAAGTGAATGCCGACACCTGGAAAAACCATTGGGTGCCAGGAAAGGTGAATCACGGTTCAATCGACCTTCGTGGGCATCCTCTCCCGCGTCCCTGTGCCCTGTGCCATCGCAGTGTCGAGTCCGCGAGAGGTTCACGGTCGTGCTTCACTTCCCCTTGAGGTCCAGTAGTCCCTGGTGAACGGCTTTGACCTGTGCGACCTGGGCCTCATCGAAAGTCCCTATCGGGCCGACAGCCGGGTTCCAGTTCGGACCGAGGTCGAGCGTCACTGCGCCGCCTTTCTCCACCGCTGCTCCCACCCACCGGACCCAGCGTTCCGTGGGCTGGCGTGTGTCGCGGCGGCCCCAGGAGGAACCCAGGTACGTCAGTGCGTGCCACTGCGAGCCAGCTACCCAGCGCGAGGCCGGGAGGACATCGAACGGCTCGTTCAATTCGCCGGCGGTGTAATCCTCGGCACGGGTGTGGCGGACCAGCTTGACGCCT
>JAPLNJ010001168.1 GCA_026692885.1 Planctomycetota bacterium
CGCGCCCGCACGCAACTTGGCCTGCTGGTGCTGGTACATAACGGATTGACCATCGCGAAGGCACGGCCGACCCCAATCAACCAGCCGCAAAGTGACGTAAGTCTGGAAGAAATGGCAGCTTAAAAGTGGGACAATCTGTTCGCGGCGGGGGCGGCGGCAGGGAAAGCAGCCTTTTTCTAATCTCGTGTGGTAGTGCAGAATCATCGCTCCACCGAGGCAAGCTCGGCGGGGGCGGGAGCCCCTGTCCAAGGGGTTACGTCCCTGTGTTTATCTGCCGATTCCATAACAAAAATTCGTCCTAGAGCGAAACAATTTGTACCCTGACGTACCCGTTCATTTTCCGCAGTCAAGACCAACTTTGGAGCACCCTAGGGCGAGGCTCCTGCATGGGAGGGCGAGGCTCCTGCCGAGCCGGAGCGGGCCGTCAGGGACGGCCCACGGCTCCGCGGGAGCGTCGCCCTCCCAATCCACGTGCACTCATTTTCCATGGACAACCTAGGACTCAATAGCAGTCGAGTAGGCCTGGCAACGCCTTGCTTGTTCATTTCAGCGTGGGTGGCGCAATCTTCTCTCCCGCGATCGCCTTCCCGACGGATTCAGGACTCTGAAGCTGTTTCCTCAGTTCGTCGGGGGGCGTCGACAAGTTCTCTGCTTTCCACGCGAGCGCGCCCGGCGAAGATGTGGCGAAATAGCCCTCAGTGGTCATCACGAGCCACTCGTCCGTGCGCGGCGCGAGTTGCACCAGCGTGGCCAGCAGCCTGTTATCTTTAGTGGCCCACAGCTTGACCGTTCCATCGGCACTTCCGGACGCCAGTCTTGTCTCGTCCGACGAGATGGCCACCGCGTAGACCCAGTCCTGATGGCCGCTCAGATTGGCAAGCAGTCGCCCGTTGGTGATATCGAAGACCTTGACGGTCTTGTCGGTACACGGGACGTAAACGGAATTCGCCTGCGTGGGTCCGACCAGACCCAGAGGCATGGCCACACCAGTGCCATACATCCTTCGCGACGGCGGTTTATCCATTCTTCGCAGCCGCAGCCCACATTCGTTCGGCCCCCCAACCGCCAGTAACACTTGGATCTCGTCCGTATGGAACGCCGCGCCTCGCACCGGCTGGACGTCGGCAAACACTATGACGGGCTTCCAACTTCCAACTTCCCAAATCCGGGCCGTGTTGTCGTCGCCGGCAGTCGCCAGAAACTTCCCGTTCGCACTGAAGGAAACGTTCAGCACCCAGCCGTGGTGCTCCTGGATGGTGGTTGCCAACTTCTTCTCGTCCAGGTTCCAGACGTGGACCGGTTCGTAGGGTCCGCTGGCGGCCAGGAATTTTCCATCGGGGCTCAGGGCCAGCGAATGGACGACGTCGGTGGGGCCAGCGAAGCGAAATGCCTCTTTGCCGGTCGCGACGTCCAGGGCCACTACGGCGCCAGAACTGGACGGCGTTCCTGTGCCGACCACCAGGGTCTTGCCGTCCTTGAGAAAGGCCACGGCACCGACCTGACCAGCCGTGGCGATTCGCTTGGCAAGCTTTGCGCCGCCCAAGTCCCAAAGCAAGACTTCCTCATAACCCCCCACCGCGAGGGTCTTGCCGTCCGGGCTGAACGCCAAAGCGGCGAGGGGCAGCGTGGATCCCCTGGTGACCAGGCATTCGACGGACCCGGCCGGTCGGCCTGCCGCGGCAAGCGGAATCGCCAAGGACTGTTTCTGCGGGGGGACCTCCGCCGCGTACGTGCTAAGCGACGAAAACCATAACCAGACGATGGACGTCAGGCCCAGGGCAGGGTGGATTCTCATGCGGAGCGACTCCCTCGTTTGTCAGAACGCGGTGGATTCCGGCCGAGCTACATGATCTCCGTCAGCAGTCCGCCGCTCTGGATGTCGCCTCCGGCGACCGGCGTGACGTGGGCCACGCAGCCGTGCGGGTGCGGCAGTTTGCCCTGGGGATCGACGCCCAAGAGCGTGTACATGCTGGCCGAGAGGTCCCAGGGATAAAGCGTTCGCTTGGCCGGGAACTCGCCCTTGGCATCCGTTTCGCCGACGATCACCCCGCCTTTGAACCCGCCGCCGGCCACCACCACCGACTGGGCGTGCCCGTAGTGATGACGCCCACTGTCCCAGGGCGGCTTCGCGTCGATCTTCGGGGTCCTGCCAAACTCGCCGAACCAGGTGACGATCGTGCTTTCGAGAAGTCCCCGCTGTGCCAAGTCCTCCAGCAACGCGGAGAACCCCTGATCCAAGGGGGGGCACAGTACTTTCATCCGCCCGAAGTTGTCGCGGTGCGTGTCCCATCCGCCCATGTTGACGGTGACGAACGGGACGCCCCTTTCGACCAACCGACGGGCCAGCAGGCAGGATTGCCCGAACGAATTGCGGCCGTAACGCTCTCGCAACTCAAGTTTCTCTTGGGACATCACGAAGGCTTTCTTGGCCTCGCCGAAAACCAGCCCGTAAGCGCGCTGCTGGTAGGAATCCATCGCCTCGAATCGTTTGTCCTTTTCCATCTCCCTGGCCAGCGAGTCCACCGACTGCAGCAGCGTGCGGCGACCCTGCAAGCGTTCGTCCGCCACGCCGCCAGGCGGGACGAGTCCTTCGACCCGGACGTTGTCCGAGTTCGGATCCCCGCCGGTGGCAAAGATCTTGTAGTCGGTGCCCAGGAATCCCGATTCGGTAAAACGGCCCAGCGGCGAAGTGATGGAAATGTAGGGGGGCAGACCCTGGTATCCGGATTCGTACTTCTTGTATGCCAAAACGGCGCCCACAGAGGGGTAAACCAGTTCGCCGGGCATCGTACAAGTCTGCATGATGTAGGTGGCGACCTCGTGGCCGCCTTCACCGTGGGTGAGGCTGCGGATGATGGAGTACTTGTCGGCGCACTTGGCCATCATCGGCATTGTCTCGCAGATCCGGAACCCCGGCACGCTGGTCTCCAGGGGATGCTTGTAGGGTCCGGTGTATTCCGCGCCCGCGTCGGGCTTGGGATCAAACGTATCCATGTGCGGCGGGCCGCCACCCATCCAGAGCTGAATGACGGACTTTGCTTTCGCATCCTTCGTCTGGCCGTGGGCCTCCAGCCTGAACCAATCGGCGAGGGTCAACCCCGCCGCGCCCAACGCTCCCACGCGGATGAAATCACGACGGGTCAGACTCTTTTCACTGCAACTTGCCGTGCGACCATGAATGTCCAGCATGTCTTGCCCCTTTTTGGGAGATCTCGGAAGACTTATCCGAGAGGTCTAGTGGTTAAACAGGAACTCCTTGGTATTGAACATTGCCCACATCAGATCTTGGATCGCTTGCGCCCGAGGCGGCACCAGGGCCGCTTTGGCGGCGTTCAATTTACTGTTGGCCTGCGTCAGTTTCGCATTGACGGCCTTCTCGTCGCCCGCCAGTTTATCCCGCTTGGCCTTGGCCTCATTGGCCAGATTACGTTTTTCGGCGGCAGACTTTTCGGCGGCCGTTTGGGCAGCTGGGGCCTGATCGACTTCGGCCTTGGCGGCCTTGGCGGCGGTTTCCGCTACCTGGGCCGCTTTCTCGGCCGCCTGGTAAGCTCCTTCGGCCGCGGTCACCTCGTGGTTGGCCTTCGCCAAAGCGGGCTCGTCCAGATTCTGTTTGGCTTGGACCAGAGCATCCACCTTCTTCTTCGCGTCGCCGGCCTGTCGGCGTTTGGCGGTCGCGGTGTTCTGGGTGGCGGTCTGTGCGGCCACGGCCTTGGCGACGGCGGCCTTGGCACCCGCGGCAGTTGTCGAGGCGATCTTGGCCGCCTTCTCGGCCGCCTCGTATTCGGTGTTGGCCGTTCCCAGTGTCCCTCGGGCCTTCGTCAGGGCCTCCTCGGCCGTCTTCACCTCGACCTCCACGGACTCCGGGATGGTCTTGCCCGTGCCCAACATGTACGCCGTGATCTTGTTCTTCTCCTCTGCAGTCGGGAGCCGCGACAGCGTGGCCAGGTAGACCTCATCGACGATCTGCGGATCTTCCTTGACGTCCGCGAGGAGTTGTTTCAGCCACGGGCTGGCGTTGATTTTGTTCTGTACGTCGCCGGAGTTGAGCATGTGGAGCGTTTGCCGCAAGTACAATCGCAGGTCCCTGTCCGACTCGAACGCCGTGTCTCGGGGGGGGCGCCCAAATAGCTCAAGAAACGGGAGTGTGACGCTGCCGTCGGCAAGATGCGTCGCCCGGAAACCGGTCGGCATGACCACATAGGGTTCGGGAATGATACTCCGATAGGTATCCCACGACTTCGTCACCTGTCCGATGGCGTCCAACAGCGTCTCGGCCCCCAGACGCTTGGTGTAGTAGTGGGAGAAATAGGCCACGTCGTTCTCGTTGAACTGATTCGCTTTGGACGAGAGCTGATAGGTCTTCGAATTGAGGATCAAGCGATAGATATGCTTCAAGTCGTACTTGTGGCTGAGCAATTCCTGTTCCAGGTACGCCAGCAGCTCCGGGTTCGTGGGCGGGTTCGTGGGCCGCAAATCGTCGGGGTCCTGGATGATTCCGCGACCCAAGAGCCAGAACCATGTCCGGTTGACGATATTTCGGGCGAACCAGGGATTCTCAGGAGCGGTCAGCCACTCGGCGAGCTTCAACCGAGGGTCTTCTCCGGGCTTCAGCTCGACCACGGCCCCACCCAAGAACTTCGGCGGCACCAGTTCGCCCGTGCGGGGTTCGCGCAGGGTGGACCTCGTGTCGACGTAGACGATTTCCTCTTTCCACTCCCGCGTGTTCTTGTACTTCACGGGGGAAAAAAACGCCGCCACGCCCAGGTTGTCGCCCAACGTCCAATTTTCGGACGGATGACCGTGGCAACGGGCACAACCGACTCTGGCGCCCATGAAAATCAACGTTGTGACTTCGGCCAAAGTCTGCGGGGTTTTCTTCTGGAACGCCCTGTAGAAGTTGGCGGGAGGAACTCGGAAGTTGCTCCCGCTGGAGGTGATCAATTCCCTGGCAAATCGATCGTACGGCTTGTCTTGGGCAATACTCAATCGAATCCAGCGGTGAAACGCCTGGACCGCGTTCGGCCAGAGGGTGCTGGGATATTCGCTCTTCATCCTGAACAGGTCGCCCCATTTCAGGGCCCAGTACTCGGCGAATTCTTCCGACGCGAGCAGCCGGTCGATCAGCTTGCCGCGTTTCTGGGGATCGGCATCGGCCAGGAAGGCTTGCGTCTCCTCCGGCTTCGGCAGCGTGCCGACCACGTCGAGATAGACGCGGCGAAAGAAATGTTGATCCGAGCAGAGTTCCGACGGCGGGATGCCGAGCCGCTTCAGCCTGGCCAACACCAACTCGTCGATCTTGTTGTTCGGCAGGACCCGGGGGAAGGGATTCGTCAGCGGCTGCGGCACCAGAAAGTACGCTGTGTCGAATCGTCGCATGTAACCGACGAGGATGCAGGCCCCGCCGTGACCGGTGGCCTTGACAGATCCCTTGCCGTCGACCACGGCCACCTTGTCGTCGGCGGAGGAGTAGATCGCGTCGCGTGTGACATTCTTTTCAGTCCCGTCGGCAAAAACCGCCGCCACCGCAAGCTGCTGAGTCTTGCCTTTCTCGACGGTCTGCTCGCTGGGGGAAACCTTGATCGATACCAAGTCCGGCGTTTCTTCATTCCTCCAGGGTGTTCCCTGGGCAATCCACGAAGCGAGCCGCGTGTACTCCGGGGACCCCGCTGTAATTTTCTTCCCGCCTTTGTGAGGAATGCTCGCTGTGGCTTTCAAGAGAACTAGGCTCTTCAGCGGTTCAACTCGGTTGACGCGCCGGCCGGCCGACGACTTTACCAGCGCGAGGTAGTCGTCCGCCGCGTTCGCACCGAACATGGAAAGCCCGAAGCCGCCCTTCCCCTGTTGAGCACCATGACACTGTACGGCATTGCAGCCAAGCTTGTTGATCAGGGGCATCAGGTCGCTGGCAAAGAAGACGGAATCCTCGCCCCGAACCGCAGCGCAGCCCAAGGTTGTCAGGGCGAATACGAAGAGTAGCACGGGCTTCGTTCTTATCACGGTTTACCTCAACTCCGGTCTGATCCAAGAGGAAGGCAGTTTGCCAAGAAACCCCCGGGGCGTTCCCACATTCACCATTGGCTCTTCGGCAGCGCGGTCGTGTCGGCAGGGATTTTCGCGGTGGGCAAAGCGAGACTCGTGAATTGCGAGCGCTAATCTTGGCATATTTTCCTGTCCGTTGCAACGATCAAAGCCGGTCTGGATTGACGTCAAGTCTCGTCCGAGGAGATGGCCACCGAGTAGACCCAGTCCTGATGTCCACTCAGATTGGCAATCAGTCGCCCGTTGGTATCGAAGACCTTGATGGTCTTGTCGGCACACGGGACGTAAACGGAACGTCACGATTCAACCGGCGGCAGCCAAGTGGCTTTCCCTTTTGTTCGCATCCAGCCTCATGGGTATCGGCATACTCGGCGGCCAGGTCGGCGTCGATGCCCTCGTTCTCGGCCCCCGTTGGGTAGCCCAGATCGACCTCCCCGAAGTGTCGCTCGAACCGCTGGCGCGCGGCGTCCCTCTCGGCATCCGACAGTACGGCGCGGCGTGCCTCACATCGTCGCTCAAGCGACGCGGCAGCGAGTTCTGCAGGTGACGTTCTCGCCGCCACCGCTTGTCGCTGCAGCGTGAAAAACGCCTCTTCGCTCAAGTGGATGGTCAAGGAATGAATCATTGCTACGCTCTCAGCCTCCGTTCTCGCCGAACGACACGGATCAGATGGCCGCCGCGTCCGGCCTGGCTACGGCGCGCGATTGGATCGGCGGCTCATCTGCATTCGATTGTTCGGGCCGTTGTGTTTGAGATTGCCTCACGAGCCGTTCACCAGCCCCGGCCTCCCGCCGAATTGGCCAAGTGCCTGCAATTCCACGTCAGCAGGTATTGTATCCCGTGGACGGTCGCGAGGGCAATGTGCGCTGCGTCCCGCACCGCTTTCCCCGGAAGCACGCCAGCTTCCATGATGGCGGTCGTCAACGCCTCAGCATCCGGAGAGGCGGAAAGAACATCGAGCGGCCTGACCAGTTCGAGCCGTTTCCGCACCTCAGAATCGTCACCGGCCGAGATTTCGTCGAGCACCACCTGAGAGATCACCAGACGGAATTGAGTCCGACGCCGCTGCCACCACTCTCGTGTGACCTGTTGGTGCCCGGCAATCACCAGGTCGCGGGCAGGCAACGCGACGAGATAGCTGACGATTCCCACTCGCCATCCTGCGTTCGTAGGGTGATTGAACGAAACTTATGGAGGAACTCAAAAGTAACGAGTTGTCCGGAACCTTTTGGCCCCCGCACGTCGAACACCTCAGTTCGCTTCCCGCCCTTATTAAGGCTTGCGGCAGTGTTCCACGTGCATCCATCAATGCCGCCCAGATGTTCAATCACAATCGGATGATTGCGAACCATGTCGGCGACCTTATTGGCGTCCTTGTGCTTTTCGGTGATGATGACGTAGGCACCTAACCCAACAAAGGCGACTACGCCCGCCCCAATAAGAGCCAACCGCAACCACGAACGGTGTTTTCCTTGTTGCGACGCTGAAGGAACGATTTTTGCGTCGATGATTTCGCCGCGCGAGTTGTCATCCATTTGTGGTCCTCCCCAGGAACTGAATGTCTGCGTGGGCCGAACGTTACGGATGACCAGGCGGCGGCCGATCACCCTACCATCACGCTGGACCGTGTCCGCCGCTCTGGTCCATCCGTTGGTTCGGCCGATACTCCCGCAAAACTAAAACCGGTCGGCTCCGGAGATCTCTTCTGCCTCTTCTCCGCCACGACGATTACACCGCCGTGTGGGTCTGCCCGAATTGGTACAGCCGCGCAACCGGCACACCGCCCAGGAAACAACCTAGGATAGTGCTGGCCCCGTACAACAAAAAATACTCAAGCGCAGGCGGTGTCAGCAACTGCGATGCGGTGCCGATCGTCCACGGATCGAAGGTGTAAGTCATAACGAAGTGGACATGCACCAAGACGCAAAGCCCTAACGGTATCAAGGACAACAAGGTTACAAGAAAGACAACGGCGTAGAGGTCTGCCTTTTCAATATGTGCGGTCAGCTCCCAGGACCCGCGCAGTCCGAATCTCCCTGTCAGTGTGGTAAACGCGCCCGCCAGAAAAAGCCTAGCGCCAATCGGGAAAACGATCAGGAAGTACCCCACGACCACCCCCAGAACAAGCACGAGTTTTGCCAGCCCCACGGTGTTGTGTCCAGAGAGTCCGCCAAATTCGACCACAAAGATGCAGAGAAGAAAGACTGGGAGATACACGATCGCCGACATTACCGTCAGGATGACGAACGTCGCGAGGGTGTTGATCGCCTGCCAGAATTCAGCTCTGCCAAAACGCAAATACAAAAAGCGATTTCTCTTGGGGGTCAGGACGGAACGTACGACGGCGACAGAGAAGACCGATAGCGCGGCGAGGCCATACATAACCCATGTGGCGGAGTTACGCAACTCCGAGATGCGCGCGAGGCCTTCCGGGCCATCGAACACCGATAGGTTGCCTGTGAAAAGCGATTTCACGCTTTCGATGAGACGCCCGTTTTCCGCAACGGCAGACAGATGAACGACATAGTAGAAAACGATCTGCGCCGGAACGGTCAGAAGAATCCAAACGGGAATGTAGAGAAGCTTGCGGAATATGTGCGGTATCCCGGAAAGAGTAGTCCGCCAAATCGCAATGTCCTGCGCTGCCATGACCGACCTTTCACCTGGGCTGGGTCTCGTCTGCTGCCGCTTTGCAGAGGTCGCCCAGTCCTGACAAAATGCACACCAAAAATCTCCCGATTCCGTAGTCTGGGCATTCCGTTTACATCTATCGCATTTCAAATCGACGGGCGGTTCCCTCGGGGAGAACATTGGCTTCTTAGTTGTCGGCTGTGTCAAAGTTCGGTTTCCTTGATCAAAGTGCTCGTCGCCCCCATGATCGATGTCCCTTCGTGCTTCGGGAGCGAGTGGTGACCTGCATCGGACTCAAGCCCCGCTGGCACAGAAAGGCTCCTCGTCGTCCGCCCGGCCGAACGACACGGATCAGATGGGCGGCCCCACTGACCCAACCATCACCCCGGACCCGACGGCCGCCTCATCTGCATCCGCTGGTTCCGGGCCATTCGCCTTCCATGCCGGACAGCCTTCCGGGCCAAGCCGACCGACCCGTCCCCGCTGCGGGAAGTTCAGCGTTCAGCATACCCGACCAGATCATGCCTGCCAACAAGGGCGAACGTTCCGACTGTTGGGCGAACGTTCCGACGCTTTCGGCCGACCGTTGATATGCTGGGCGGAACGAATTGTGTCCTGAGGCAACGCGGGGCAGAAAAACTGCCGGATTTCGTTGCACGCTGCGAAACCGGTTTGCAAGCTAGCCGGCTTCAGCCGGCTCCCCGTCTGCCACCAGCTTTAGCTGGTGGGAAGAGAGAGCCTCGCGCACCTTAGCCGGCTTCAGCCGGACTTCTCCTCATGTCTTTAGACCTCCCTTGATGCGAATCGGCGGGATCCCCACACCTGGTTGAAACCCAAATCGAGAAGCCCGGCTGAAGCCGGCTCCTGGAAATGCTGCGGGCAGCGCCTCCCACCAGCTGAAGCTGGTGGCAGACGGGGTGTCGGCTGAAGCCGACAGCCGGACGACCAAGGCGGCCATTTGAGCGTGAGCCACCTTTCGTTGTCATCTGCCGCGCGTTACGGCCCAACCGGGAAGTCATTTCCATCCGCGTTGCAAGAGCAGCGAATCTTGCCGACAGGCCGGTTCCTGCAACCGCTTGCCCGTGCATCACCAGAAACCCTCGCATTGCCCCTCGGCCATCGGCCATCGGCCATCGCTGGTTACATCGACCGAACCCTGCCGGTCGTCGGGCAAAAATCACGCCCTCGTCACATGCCCCAGCCTCGGCGTTTGCGCGCCCCACCATCTTCAACAGCCGTCGCACCAGTGGACCGGAACGATACTAATTATCACCGGCTAACATCCGGGATAACGTGTTTATCCCAGTGGATTATTTCTGCGGTGATAAATGAATGTATCAGCAGAGTCACGGTGGTGCAAGGGGGCATTGACAGGCCGGTGATAACGCGCAAAATGCCTGGCTGGGTGGCAATTCGGGGCCTTTCTGCGGGGGGCGAAAGATGAGCGTGGCGAATTTCTGCAGGTTGCTGCACGGGGCGAAGCTGGGCAAGAACGACAGGGAGTGGTTCCCGCTGTGGATTCGCCGGTACGCTTCCGGTCTGAACATCGGGGAGGGTAATCTGCCGGTCAGCTCGGACGAAGTTATCCGGTTCTCGCGGTCGCTGCTGCAGAGCAAGACCCCCGCGTGGCAGCGGTTGCAGGCGGTACGGGCCGTCGAAGCTTACCGCGATCTGGTGCTGCAGACCGGGGCTCCGTCCCTGGAGCACATCCGTCAAAAGCTGAGTCGCTTGGCGGACCAGGAACGGGACACGGGGCCGGGGTCGGGACGGCCGGGCGTGGAGGACGAGTTGCATCTGATTGGGCTGATCGACCCCACCGAGCCGGCGGTCATCCAGCAGATGCGGAAGGAGTTGCGGGTGCGACACATGTCGCTGGAGACGGAGCGGGCTTATGTAGGCTGGGCCCAACGGTTCATCAAGCAGTGCGGTTCGCCCGATTTGGCGAGCTTTGGTGAGGGGGAGATCAAGACGTTTCTGACCGATTTGGCCGTCGAGCGGAACGTGACCGCCGGGACGCAGAAGCAGGCCAAGTGTGGGTTGCTGTTCCTGTTTCAAAAAGTGTTGGGCCGGGAACTGGGGTTCCTGGATGTGGGGCGGGCGACGAAGCCGGAACGCTTGCCGGTGGTCTTGAGCCGGCAGGAAATCGTGAAGTCGTTCTCGGAATTTCACGGCTTGCGGCAGTTGATGTTCCTGGTCATGTATGGCGCGGGCCTGCGGCACCGGGAGTGCCGTCGGCTGCGGGTGAAGGATGTCTGCTTCGACGAAGGACATATCGTCGTGCGTTCCGGCAAGGGGGACCAAGACCGGATTACCGTGCTGCCCCAGCGGTGCCGCGCGGCGCTGCTGGAACAGATCGAAGCCGTCCGGTGTCTGCACCAGCGCGACTTGGAGGAGGGTTTCGGAGCGGTTTATCTGCCGCACGCATTGGAGCGGAAGTACCCCAATGAGAACCGGGAGTTTGGCTGGCAGTGGGTGTTTCCGGCGCGGCAGTTGGCCAAAGATCCACGCTCGGGGAAATGCCGTCGCCATCATGTGTCGGAGGAGTTTTTCGGCAACTTCTTCAAGCGGGCGGTGGATCGGGCGGGGATCGCGAAGAACGCCGTGCCGCATTCCTTGCGGCACAGTTTCGCGACCCATTTGCTGGAGGATGGTGCGGATATCCGCACCGTGCAGGAATTGCTCGGGCACAAGGACGTCCGAACGACCATGATCTATCTGCACGTGATGAACAAGCCGGGCCTGGCGGTGAGGAGCCCGGCAGATGCCTTGGGGTAGCCTGGAAAAACTCTATGCTGCGGAGGGCTGGTCTCCGAGGTCGTGGCCACCCCGGCCCGGATCTTTGAAGTTGCGCTATCATGTTCTCGCGGCGTTTCTTGTAGGTTGGGTCTCCGACCCGACCTCGGAAACATCGGAAAAGGACGGGTCAGGAGACCACTGCTGTGCACATCTTCAAACGGGGCGGAGGCCGGTATTTTACAAGCACGACGCGCAAGCGAGTGAGTCTGGATTTCGCTTGCCGGTCCACCCGGGACTCACTCGCTTGCGCGTCGTGCTTGTATTTCCAGCCTTTGGCTGGCTGCAAAGATGTGCACAGCAGTGGGTCAGGAGACCCATACTAAGTACCCCGTCATAAGTTTCCATGTAGGACGGTTTGCCAAACCGTCCTGGACGGAATGGCATTCCGTCCTACAAGGACTTGGAAACTTATGCATCGGTACTTACGAAAATGCGCAACTTCAACGGCACGGATCGGGTTCAGATCCACATACACACGTCCACATACACACGACGCTTGAACGCCACTACGGCGCGTCGAAGAGAATATCGTAGTACAGTGGACACGCTCGTCCCTCCTTGAACGTGACCGGGGCCTCGCGCCACTTGGCCTCGGTGAAACCCTGCACTTCTTGCAGCTCGGGTCCGGTGGGAGCTTGGCGCCGCGGGACTACGCTGCCCTTCGGCAGCTCCTCGTCCGGCGTCAGGCCTTCGGCCCGCAGCACTCGGCCGTTGGTCTTGCGGAGCAGCGTTTCGTACATCGGCGGATAGGGCATCGCCCAGGGTGTGGGCATGTTCTTTTCCACGGCATCGCGGTCGACCGGAATAAAGGCCAACAAGTGCGAGGGCATCAGTGCGAGGCCGTAGGGGGCGCCCAGCGGGTGTTCGGGACTCTTGTCGTCGGTGTCGCGTTGCAGGGTGGCGTTGTGACTGCCGTGATGTCCCACCTTATAGAAGATAGTTCGCTGCAGGAGCTCGTCGGCGGTGACCTGGTTCTTTCCCGTGCCATACGGTTGGCTCCGCCACGAGAGCCAATTTCCCACCTGGGCATCGGCGGCGAAGAGCAGTACTTTTCCCTGGCCCGGCGGGCCGTATTCGAAGGCGAGCACGAGGCTGGTGTTGTTGGTATCGCTGTCGAGGTTCAGCGCCAGTTCGTCGGCCACGGCCAGCCAGTCGCCGTCGATCCCCCGCCAAGACTGCTCGGACGAAAAGTAGTTGGCTGCAAAGAAGTTCCGGATCTCAACAGGGATGTCCGTGGCTTTCTGCCAAGGATCGGCGGAGGCTGTGTCCTGCGGTGTGTCGTCGGCCTTGAACGCGCGGCGGACACGCCGGTCGAAGGGGAAACGCATGTGGCGGGGAATGACCCGCTCGTCGTCGCCGGTCAGCACGAGTCCGTCGTCACCGATCGCCGCGGGCTCGAGCGCCAAGCAGAATCCGGCCAGTGCGGCAGATCCCGCCAGGTAGACTTCGTTGTCGCCATGCGTCCGTGGCCCGCCGGAAGGCAGATCACGCTTCAAGAAATCCGCGTTTCGCGGGGGGCCGAGCACATAGGCTCGCACGTCGGGAACGCGGTCGAGCGAAAGCACTTCGCCCGGCTCACAGTATCTGACCTTGTCGGCCTCCTGCTTGAGCCACTCCAAAGCCGCCTCGTTCGACGAGGGCCTCTTGTCACTTGTCGTGGCGGCGGCGGTGGGCATGCGCAGGCCAAATTCGCCGGGCATCGTTTCAAAGTCCATCAATTGTCGGATCCGAGCGACGGCCGCGTCGAGTCGCGCGGGGTCCGGTCCCAATCCGACCAGCTGCAGACCTTCCAGCCTCTGGATTGCCTTTTCCAGCGCTGCGCGGGCCGCGCCGCGTTTCTTGCGGAGTTGGTCGGCCTGTTTGTCGCCGCGTTTCTCGGTCCAGGCCACCCAGAACTGTTTGACCTTGATCGCGTCGTTGCCGAGGAATGCGCTGTCCTTCTGCACGAACCCGGAAAGGTGATCCGCATGTTCGTGGGTAGCCACGACGACGTCCAGGCTTCCGCCGGTTGCCTGCCGCACGTTGTCCATAACCTGCGCCAATCGCTGCGGGCCACTGCCCTGCCGCATGTGCACGCCGCAGTCGATCAGGAGATAGCTGGGATCGGCCTGCGCGCCGCGGGAGAAGGCCAACAAGAGACAGTCGCCCAGCCCGTGCCGGTAGCAGCGGACGGCGATTCCTCCTGCCGGTGGCAGCAAGGGTCCATCCGGCTGGTCAACCCCCGCCCGGCCGGTCCCGGCGGGCGTCTTTGGGGCGGCCTTCTTCTGTGGACGGTTCGTGGCGCGCTGGGGACCCTTGGCAGCCCGCGTCCCGGCCGCGGCTGTCTCGGCCACGGTACGGCTGGTCTTCTTCTTGGCCATGATTATTCTCCCGGGTCAGTTCTTTCGGTGGAGCAAGGCGAGCGGCTCAACAAGCGGCCGTCTGCCGGGCGGTGTGGCGAGGGGAAATCGATCGAAGGCCGAATCGCCCAGCGCGGCGATCTGGCTGCGAAGGAAGGCGGCCACCGCTTCGCGTCGGTTCCTGGCAAAGTCGCGGTCGGGATCGTCTTTGCGGCGCCCACCGCTCTTGCCGATCGCATATTCAACCTGGCCCTCGAGGGGGTCGATGAGCAGTGTGCAGCCGCCGCGAAACTTGAAAGTCTGTCCCTCTGGAATTTCGGCGGCCTGGTCCTGCGGCAGGCCTTCGGCCAGCGGAACCAACGTCTTCTGGAGGAGGATGACTACGAGCTCGATCTTCTGCTGACCGTCAGGACGACGCCGCAATACGGGGCGAACCGTGCTTACCTCAAGCCGCCCGTCTTCGACGGCAGGGTCCTGGTCCGACTGCTGCAACAGCTCCAAATCGATGCCCAAGTGCCAACTGAGCCAACTGCGCTCGGCTTGCTGCTCTTCCGAGAAATCGGCCTGAGCGAGCCTAGCTCGGATCCACACATTAAATAGTCTGGCAAATTGTCGCCCCTGGCAATAGGCGTCCTTTCGCCGATCCCAGCCAGCAGGCCGCGGCTCGGACTTCCGCTCGCACCAGTAGGCCTTCAAGAAATTCTGGGCCAGCTGGTCCAGGTCCAGCGTCTTCAGACTGGCCCGGGAGAATGTGGCGTCGTCGTCGCCTTCCAACAAGGGGTCGGCGGGAGCGTAGGCCCAGGCCGTCGCCATGGTGCGGATCACTTCGGGAGGCGGAAGCAGTCGCCGCAGCAGGTTGCCGACCTCGTCGTCGACTCTCCTCCAACGCAGGCTGTCCTCGCCCAGAGCCCGAACGTCGGCCGGATAGATGCCCCGCTGACGGAAGGCGTCGATGAACGCCAAACGGTAGCGGTGCGAATCGTCGGGCACCAAGTCGGCGTCGGCGGTAATCAGGGCCCGCAGGTAATCGCCGAAAGTGATGTCCACGGGGGGCAGGTAGTCCAGCGCCCGCACACAGATCATCAGGACCCGTTGGGCCAACGTCACGGCTTCCTCGGCAAAACGGGCAGCCAGGTCCGGGTGGACGTCGCCGGGAGGCAGGACTCCCGTCCCGCCGGTGGCGATGCGGCGCAGGTCGCAGATGCGGTTCTCGTACATCCGCACGAAGGCGTCAAACACGGCGGCCAGCAGGATGGCACCGCGGTCGTGCGGCTCGCTGGTGCGGCCCAGCAACGCCGGGTCCGGCGGCAGGCGGCGGCCCCGCTGTTCGATGTCCCCCAGGGCGTTGCGCAGCGCGCTGCCCCGCCGCGTGGCACGGCCGAACTGCACGGCCAAGGTCGACAACAGTTGCGACCCGCTGGTCAAGCTGCCGCGGGTGTGCCGGATCTGGTCGAGCAGCAAGCCGGGCAACGTGAAGTGCTGGAACACGGCCACGATGTCGGCGAACGCCTCATGGAAGGCGAGCATGTCGGGATTGGTCGCCTCCAGCAGCCGAGAGTTGATGCCGTCAAGAATGGCGTGCGTGGTTTCATGGGCGATCACATCGTGCGATAGGCAGGTGAAAATCGTGCCGCCGGGCAGTTCCTCACGAGGGTCCGTGGTGGGAGCGTTGAAGTAGCCCAACAACAGCGACTTTTTCGCCGGAGAGTAGAAGGCGTTCTGATCGCGGAGCGCGTGCGGATACACCCGGAGCCGCCCTACGTAGCGTTGGTCCCGCGAAGTAATCCAGTGGCCGTCAGCGTCCTGGGGACGATCCGCCCAGAGGATCTGCCGCCCCAGCGCCTGTTCGAAGTTCTCGATGGTCTTCATGCACACGGCATACGCCATCTGCTGGTGGAACTGCGGGTTACCCTCCGAAGGCGGCAGCCCGTCTTGTGCCAACAGGTGCGGGTCGTCCAGATCGACCGGATCGTAGGCGCAGCCGCTGGGCGGATCGACGTCGACCACCTCGACATATTCGCCGACGGGATAGGACCGCTCGTGCTGGGGTGGCGTCAAGTTTTCCCACGGGATTTCCAGCGTACAGCGGCTGATGCCCGCAGTGTCCAGCGAGACGTCGGCCGAGGGATCGATCGTAAAGATCCGCAGCCGCCGCTTCGACGGCGGCGGGGAGTTGCGCGTGGCCATGAAGGAGCTCCCTGATCAAATTCGCACTGGAGGTTGCGGGTCCGGAAAAGCGGTCGGCGGCGGCGGCGCGTCCTGGAGATAGTACCTCCGCACCGCCACGTCGCAGGAGGCGTAGCCCTCAATCGAGGCTAGGTCGGGTTTCGAGAATCGCCACAGCGTCCGGTCGCCCTTCGACTCCCGGGTGAAACTATCGGTGGGGCCATCACAAAACCTCGCCAGGTGAACTGCCTTCACTCTTATAGACGCGATCTGCTGTGTCAATACTGCGTGGCACAGCGACCTACGCCGCCGCCGGCTTCTTGGTCAATCCGCGGCTAGCACCAAACGGTTTCTTGGTCTTGTCGCGTAAAGAATGAGATTTTACGGTTCCGCAGTGCCGGGCCCCAGGCAGGGCTCAGACGTACAGAATTCAAAATTGGCGGTTTGGCGACTTTGCCAAGTCAGTGTGGTTTGTCCGCCAATTTTGAATTCTGTACGTCTGAGCCCTCGCGGCAAGCCCCGTCCAGGCGACAACATTAAACCTCATTCTTGCCACTCCCACCGTAAAAAACCGTTTGGTGCTAGTGCCTTGCGACTCACGAACCGCCAGCTCAAACAGCATCGGATGCACGCTGGGGATGACCTGCCAGTATCCGCCCCGGAGGTGCCGGTCAACAGCCCGCAAGGAATTGCAGAGACCACGACAAAAGACGATGGCGGCAGTCCTTGCCGGCCTCATGCCACCCGTGGCGCACCCGCTCTTTGCCAATGAAGGTGACGTCTTTCGCTACCGGCTCGGTTTCATGTTGCAGGATGACTGGCAGTTCGACAATCGGGATTTCGTGGACATCATCTGGTGATTCACGCTCTTCGAACGCTGTATCGCGCAACAGCGGGTGCTAGCACAGCACGCGAAGTCTTTGCTCCAAGCGAGCCATGGCCACCATCAACTGGTTCCATTCCACGAACAAGTCGGCCGTGTCAAACTGATTGGCATCGTTGCTGGCCAGGCCGCGTTCGCTGACCGCGATTGTCGGCCCCAGCACGTCGCAACCCCGCTGCTGGACCCGCTCGCTCTTCTCCTGCGGCGTCAGCGGATCGTCTGGACACACGGGCAGCACCTGCTCCAGGCAGCGATGCACCGCCCACAGGGCAGCCCCGCGTGCGTCGTCCGCTTCGGTCACCATCTGCAACGTTCCTGATTGGACATAGAATTTGGCCATGCTGTATCTCCTCTCCTTCACAATACGATCGGTGGAACGGCTTGGTTCACCGTGGGAAGAGAGGAGATAGATCGCCCAAACGCGGACAGCTTAGGTCCCACTGCAGCGACGGCCGCGAGACACGGCTTCTGCCCAGCCCGCAGTGACGCATGCTAGCGCTGGTGGCTGAAGGCGCGCATTTTGGTCCGTCGGTTGTGGAAGCACCCGCAGCACAGGGATTCAACGCCAATGACGTTGCGTCGGATAGCCCTCGCTGCGCTCTGCCCGGACAGCCACCGTTCCGCCCTCAAGCCGCCTTCTCAGCCCGCGGAAGGTGGAGACCTGCGTGGGGTGTTTCGAGTGGCAGGCCGGCTGGCAGCGAGCGGATGCGGATCTCCTGCTGCGGGAAAGCCATCTCGATGCCCGCCTCGCGGAAGCCACGGTCGATCGCCACGTTCAGTTCGTGGAGCACCGTGCCGGCGATGTCGCCGTTGCCGACGAAGACCCGTAGTTCCAGGTCCAGCGTGCTGTTGCCGAAACCTTTGAAGACCGCATTGGGGGCCGGATCTTTCAGGACCAACGGATGCGCCTTGGCGAGGTCCACCAACAACTGGGCCGTTTGCGTCGGGTCGCAGTCGTAGGAAATCCCCACGGGGATGACGACCCGCATGGTCGAATCAGAGAGGGTCCAGTTGATCACCTCGTCGGTGATGAATTTCTTGTTCGGTACGATCAATTCGCGACGGTCGGAATCGGTGATCGTGGTCGCCCGGATTTGCATGCGGGTGACCTTGCCCGTGGTGCCGTTGACCGTGATCATGTCGCCGATACGGACCGGCCGTTCGAACAGAATGATGATGCCGGCGACGAAGTTGGCGAAAATCTCCTGTAAGCCGAAGCCGAGTCCGACGGTCATCGCCGCGACCAGCCACTGCAGCCCAGCCCACGTGATCCCCACGGGGCGAAACGCCAACACCATGCCGATTGCGATCAGCGTGTAACGGCTCATCAAGACCATGGCATACCGAGCACCTCGGTCCATACTTAGCCGCTGCAGGACGGACACGTGCAGCAGGTCCGGAATCGTGCGGGACAGGGTGACGGTCCCGCCGATCAGGACCAGGCAGAGCAACAAGTCGCCCAGCGTCACGGGCACGGTCTGGTTGCTGACGGAGCCGTCGTCGGTCTCAGTGCTGACGATCTTGGTCAACGGCTTCAAGGGTATGCGGGTGACGATCTCCAACGCCGGAAATGTGGCGGACCAGATGACGGTCCCGCCGACCAGGAAGCCCAACAGCGCCGCGCCATGCAGCATCCGCTGCAGGCGTGTCACCGCCTGCGTTAGGACCTCTTCTTGTTCTGCCTGTTCCGGCTTGGTCTCGGCCGTCGTTTCGCTGGCCTGCACGGGCGTCGGATCCGTTTTCCGCCGACAGGCGAGATACCGGCAGTACAGGGACACACCGCGCGAGAGCAGCGCGTAGGCAAACACCGCCCCCAACGCCAGCCAGAGCGACTGTTCCCAACGCAGCAGCAATTGTCCCGCCGAGTAGCTGTAGCCGATCACGATCACTCCGGCCAGTAGCAGTGGGAACACGGCACCCACCACGTACCACAGCGGCCGGGTACGATAGAGCCAAGTCGCCGGTTCCTGTTCCAGCAACGTCCACACGGCTCCGCCGCGGGGCCGTAACAACGAATGTGCGGTCAGCGCCAGGAACAGCAAGGCGGCGATCAACACCAACCGGCCCAGGGCCTCGCGGCCTGCTGGATCGCCGAAGTTGTCCGCCACTGGTACCAACACGAACAGCGGCAAGCCAATCATGAGCAGGACGGTCAACCGCCGGTGCAACTTGCGGAGTCCGTCAGGATTCCAGCCGAAATGGCCTTCGGCCACGCCTTGGAAACCGCAGACGCAACGCAACAACTGAACGCCGAACAGCAGCGGAGCCACATCACGCAAGGCACGGGCCAGTTCGAGTGTCAGCTCGGACGCTGACTCGCTCCAGGTCACCCACCAGCCGACTGCAAACACCGCCGCCGGCCAGAAGGCGGCGACCAGCGCCGTCAGCGCGAAGGCTTGGAGTGTCGTCAGGAATTGTTGCCCATCGCCGCCGACGGGAGACTTTTCGCTTAACCGGCTAATCTGCGAAGTGACCGGCGCCAGGCCCAGGAACAGGAGCACGAAGGCCCCGGCCAAGATGCCTCCGGACAGCGGAAATTGCCACGCCAAGCCCGTCACGTCCCGCACGACTTGCCACCAGTGGCCCGGTTTCAGCCAGGCCTGGACGGCTCGCCCGGCGGCGGGGAAGTCGGCCGATCCGAGCGGGGCGGCGCTGCGGATCCAAAGAATCTGCCCGTCAATGAAGTCGGCGTACTTGTCGATTTGGGCCAACAGTTTCCGGGATACGGAGTCCAGTTCGGTCAATTGCTCGCGATACGTCTCGTTGTCTACCAACAGCCGGTCCAATAAGTCCCGCCGTTGTGCGAACAATCCCCGCGCCATCTGAGGCAGATAGCCGGGCGGGAATTGGCCCGCCGCGCGCGTCTCAATCTGAACGACCAGAAGTTCCAATTGCGGCCCCAGATCGCCGATGGCCGTTCGGTCGTTGTCCAGTTCCCACTTGTCCGCCTGGACCCGCTGCATCTCGGTCTCGGTGAAACGCGTCCGCTGGCGATACAGGCGGGGATCCGGCAGGTGATCGCGCTGGGTGCGCAACAACAGCCCGACGGTCGGCGTGGTACCCACGGATTCCACCTTGTCCCGGACCTTCTTGAACGAGGCGTTCAGCTCGGTCAGTTGTTTCTGCGCCTCTTCGCAGAACGCAGCGACCTGTTTCAATTGGTTGTTCACGACGTTCTGCCGCTCGGCCAATTGCACGTTCTTCTCCGCCAATTCCCGTAGCGTCGGATGGGCCTGACTCGCCAATCGCCGGGCTTCGACCGCTTGGTACGTGGATTCGTCCGCGCGACGCTTGGCCACCACATCGCGCCAAGCCGTGAGCAAACGTTCGGCGTTATCGACTCGGCGGCGCAGCAGATCGCGTTCCAGCGGAAACAGTTCCGCCAAGGCTTCCCAGCGGGCCTTTTCGGCGTCGGCGGCTTCGATTTGACTCCGGCACATGCGCCGCCGCGCCTGCAGTTCGATCCGGCGTGCCAGCGGGAGATCGCTCGATTTGTCGGCGGGAAACTGGAGGTCTTTCTCGGCTTCTTCGAGTTGTTCCTTCGCCTTGGCCTTGAGCTTGGCCAGTTCCGTCTTGCGTGCCTTGGCGTCCAGCAATGGCTCGGTTTCATCCAGGAGGGTCCGGGCATCCTGCCGCTCGTCCTCAGCTTGCCGTAACGCTTGCTCCAACTGGGCGACGGTGGCCGCGGGGGCGTATTGCGGCTGCGCGTCGGGAACCCGTGCGGCCAGCTTCACCTTGGCCTGCTGGAGCAGCTCCGGCGCGCGCACTTGTTCGGCCTTGAATTCCGCGGTTTTCCTTGCCGCTTCGGTGGCGAGTTCCAAGCACTTGAGCGCCTGCTGGAACTGCTCCAAGGCTTGCTTCTTGGCGGCTTCGTCCTTGGTCTCGCTGGTTTCCAAAAGTTTGATTTGCGCAGTGACTTGTTCGGGCGTCAGGGCCTCGTCGCTGGCTGCCAGCGCATCCACGGGTGTCGCCAGCGTCGCGGGTGGTGTGACGGCGGTTCTGGTCGGTGCGAACGGCGCGGCGACGGGGGCGACGGCCGGTGGCGATTCCCCGGCACGGCCGATGAAGGGTTCGGCAGGAGTTGGGTCCAAGGGGCGAGCAGGCTGCTCGGCGATTCGCGAGGAAACCACGGGGACATTGGCCGACGGCGACTGCGCCGTCCGGCGAGAGGACACCCGTCTTTCCACGGGTGCTGTCGACGATGGTGCGGTGGCTGTCGGCAAAGGCACCGTGGGAACCGCAGGATCCGAAACCTGCCACATGGAACCACTTACGGGGTTCTGTGCCGAGACAGGTGGTGAAGATGGCTCACGGGCAGGAGGCCGCCACGTCGTCTGCTGAGCAGCCCCTGGACTCCCGGAGACCGCCCACAACAACATCCAAGCCCACGAGAAACGGAATCGTGTAACCACCGCAGACCTCCGTCCTTGGAAACCAGCGTATTCGCCGCCTGCTGGCGCCCGCGCAGAAATAAGTTGATCAAATCCTTGTAGGACGGATTGGCGATCCGGCTGGGAAATACCGGCCGGATCGCCAATCCGTCCCACGGCCAATCGTTCAACTTAACCGGCTGCGCCGGAACCCTAATCTTTCACCCTAATCTTTCCCCTTAATCTCTCCCTCCATTCCCATGCAGCCGGTGAAAGATTAGGGTGAAAGATTAGGGTGAAAGATTAGGGTGCCCTTCATCGCAACCATCCCAGACTCGCCAGCATTACAAATTCCTATTGCATCAAGTTATTCCTAATCTTGGGGTGACCGATGCGGTGGCGTAAGCTTCCAGCTTGCGTTTGATGCGATGAATCGAAAGGCAAGCAGGATGCTTACCCCATTTTTTTGGCCTTGAAGACGCACTAGGGGATCCGACGAGAAACGACCCAACCAGCGGGATATAGCTATTCGGGAAAACCGAGGCAAGAGCAGTTTCGACAATCGTGGAGGGGCGGGCGCAGGAACGGGTTTGCAGAAGATCGGTAAACTTACGGGAAAAGTCGTAGCCGAATTCGTGAGAATTCGGGCCACTAGCTCGCGAAACGTCGGAAGTCTCACGACTTCCGCTACGAACCCGTTCCTGCGCCCTGGAGGGGCGGAGGGTCCAAAACGGCGTCAAGGGCCTCTTTCCCAAGAAGGCTTCGTTCAATTTGACTTTGAGTTCGGATTCCGGCGCCCACGGTTGGAGCGCCTTCTGAGCGGCTTGCCGAATGAAGACATTGCAAGAACTACGGTCACCGCTACGAGACGAGTCCCTTGGTGACCAACATGAACACGTCCTCCAAGGACGGTTCCTTCTCCGAAAAGCTGCGAACTCCGACACCTTGGCCGACGAGTTGCCCCAGCAGTTCCGCCACACCGCGGTCGTCGGTGGCCAGTTCAAGTGTCACGTTCTGTCCGTTGACGCGCAAGTCTCGAAGCTGCGGCGAACTGCGAATGATCGACAGGCCGAGCTCCAGCTGGTCGGTGAACTTGACCTCCACCACGCGATTGCCGCGGAGGCGATGATAGACCTCGTCGATCGGCCCGTGCATCAAGAGTTGACCGCGTTCGATGATCCCGATCGACGTGCAACAATCGGCCAGCTCGGTGAGGATGTGGCTGGAGATGAGGATGGTCTTGCCCATCCGGCGAAGTTCTTTGAACAGCGCCTTGATCTCGACTCGAGCGCGCGGATCCAAGCCGCTCGTCGGCTCGTCCAGGATCATCACCGGGGGATCGTGAATCAGGGTCTTGGCCAAGCACAGCCGTTGCGTCATGCCGCGCGACAGGCCGTTGACAAAATCGTCGCGTTTGTGCGACAGGTCGAGCAACTCCAGCACGTCGGCAATGACCTTCTTGCGTTGCGAGCGGCCAATCCGATAGGTGACGGCGAAGAAATCCAGGAACTCCCAGACCTTCATGCCGTCGTAGACGCCAAAACTGTCCGGCATATAGCCCATGCACTGCCGCACGGCCATGGGATCCTGGGTCACCCGGTGACCGTTGACGATGCCTTCGCCGCGGGAGGCTTTCAGCAGCGTCGCCAGGAAGCGGATCGTGGTGCTCTTGCCGGCGCCGTTGGGGCCGATGAAACCGAACATTTCTCCGGCGTCGATTTTCAGGTTCAGCCGTTCCACGGCGGTAAAGGCACCGTAGTCCTTGCCAAAATCAATCAGTTCGATCATGCGTTGGGTTCGCTCGTTTGGCGGCTGTCAAAAGAACAAGTTCGTATCTTGTCCGTAGGACGGATTGGCACTTCGGCCCCGCGTTTCGGGGCCGAAGTGCCAATCCGTCCCACCCGTGATTCGTTCCCACCCGTGATTCGTTAGGATATCCCTTGACAGTCGTTTGGTGTCGGATCAGGATCCCGCGTCCTCCAGAGGGAGGTTGTCGAGCGGTTCGGCCACAGGCACCGCGGGGAACTCGGCTCTCAGATTCACATCGGGTCGGGCGGGCGGAAGCTTACCTCGCCGCAGGTGCACCAAGACCATGGTCCGCACGGTCTCTTGGGAGGCTCGCGGCCGAATCGTCAGGCCCGGCAGGTCGCGGTCGGTCCAGCCCACCAGCTGGAAATCGCCGACATCCAGGTTCCAACGAAAGGCCAATTCGAACAGCCGGCCCAGCGTCAACGCACCTCCCCGCGACTTGATGCACCATTTGAGCAGTTCCTCGCCGCTGAGCTGCTCGTTGCGGTCGCTGTCGATTTCGGCGAAGTTGTCGAGCAATTCCTGGCAGTCAGCCACCTCCTTACGACTGACCTGCCGATTGCCGTCCTTGTCCCAGCGGCGAAAGAACTCCGCCTGCTGCTGTTCGTAGCTGCACGTGGTCGGCGAGTCTCGCCAGGGGGCCAAATACGCGGCGTTGTTCGGCGAGAGAGAAAACGTCAAGGCTTGAGATTGGCCCGGTTCCAGCACTCCCACCCAAGCCACTTCGAACTTGCCAGCGGAGTCCCGCCAGAGCACGCCCGCGTCGCGCAGACTCAACGGCGACGTATTTCGCAACTGCAGTCCTTGCGTCGCATCGCCGACCAGTTCGATCGTCCCGTTCAGGTTGTACATCTGCTCGGAATGGACCAAGCCGGTGGAGTTGGAGGAGACCTGAAAGCCACTCAAGCTAACCTGTCGGTCACGGCGGAATTGCACGGTATTCACGGTTTCATGCGGTCCCGGCGTGTACTTGGCTTGGCTAGGAAAGGGCAACGCCAGGGCGGAGCCGTCGTCGAACAACAGGTCGTAGGCCGTGGAGAGCGACGAGTACAGGGCCGTATACCGCGTCAGATGGCCCCGGCGATAGCCGCCCTGCAGTTCCAGGACCGCGATTTCCGTGCGGCTGCGCGCGAAGCCGATGTCCAATTGGGCCAATCGCACCACGGCGATGGCCCCGATGATGGCGATCAAGGGCGCCGCGATCCAGGCCCACTCCAGGCGGCCGATAGCTCGAAAGAAAAGCCAGTTGAGCGGTGCCAGCACGAGCAGGTAGATCGCCAGGACGCGCAGCACAAAGCCCGCCTTGGGAACCGCGATGCCGGCCGCGTCTTTCAGCGACTGGCGGACGGCATTGGCCGCTCCACTGCTGTCTTTCCAGCCGGCTACGTCCAATTGCCCGACCTCCTTCGTGGCGTTGTTGCTCACCAGTTCCACGGGCGCCACATCCCGCGTGAAGTAACGCAATCGCGTCACGAACTGCGCGTCCAGTTGATCGGTCGGTTGGGGGTGATCGGTCCAGATCACGTGCGCGAACTGCGTCGGTTCGCTGAGCTGGAACGTGCGGTGGGGACGGTGCAGCAAGCAAGCGTTGAAGAAGCTGTCATAACTGCCCCAATTGATGATCTGGCGGTCGCTCAACGAAAAAGCGGTGACCACGATGCGCCCGGCCCCCACGCGCCGCTGGATCACCAGTTGTCCAGTCGCCGCCAGGCAGTCCGCCTCCGGATGCTTCTGCAACTCGATGCCCGTCGGCAGTTTGTCCGGCATGATCTTGAGCGCAGCACGCTCGCCGGTTCGGCCGTTCTTCAACGACCACGCGGTATCCAACGGTGCCAGCGCGGACTCTGTCAAATCGACGGCCGCGCCGCCTCGAGCGGGCAAGTAGGCGTCCAGAAAACTGCCCCGCAACGTATCCAGCGAGTTCGGACCGCTGACGATGATCTGGCCACCCCAATGGAGCCAGTCGACCAGCGCCTGCTGTTGGTCCGGCGTCAGCAGATTCGGATTCAGGCCATCCCACAACACGTAGGCAATCGTCGTCCAGGCCAGCGGATGGGACGGCACCAAGACACGGTTCTCGACGAGGGGCATGACCACGCGGTAATGGGTCGCGCGGTCCATTTGGTCCTCGCGATCGTTCTCCAACGGAGGCACGACGGAATCCAGCCGCTTCAGGTAGCTGTACCGGTTGGGATCCGACGCCAACACGACCAGAAAGTACTGGTAGTCCGGCATCGGGGTCGTCGCCGTCATGCTGCCGGTGACTTCCTGACCGCCCTGGCGCGCGCGCAGCCGATTCTGCAGCCACACCATCCGGCTGCCGGAGACGCTGTCCGGCGGCGGATGTGGCACGAAGTAGAGGGTCTCCAACTGTTTGTTCTGTCCCTTGGGCAGGGACACGGGGCGAGTCATTGTGATGCGGAAGGCCGTGTTCTCCACGTCGATCGGCTCGGCGTTGCGGCGGGTGGCTGCCGATTCCAGTTCGGCCTGGAAATCGAAGTTGTTCGCTTTCGCCTGCTGGGTGGCCGTCATCCAATGGCCGGGCTTAACCAGATTCTGATTCAGGCCCACGTCCCGTGGTTGGACGAACACGCGTTCTTCGATTTCGAAATCTTTCTTGGGTTTCTCCTTTTCCTTCTGCTTGGCCTGTTCCTCCTCTTTCTTCTTGCGGGCGATCGGGTCTTCGTTCAAGCAACCCCCGCAGCCAGGCAGGGTCACGACCACGCTCACGCCGAGGCACACCAGGAACAGCGCGCGGCAGCCCCTTGTGCCCTTCGTGCGTGAACGAAAAAGAAGAGAACTCACCACGGAGCCGGCCCTTACAGCTTGGCCTTCTTCAGGTCCAGCTTCGCGTAGCTCGGCAGTTCACCCACCAGCGGCTGCGCATAATCCAGGAACGCCTTCGTCACAAACAGGCCGTCGCTGCGGATGTACTTGTCCGGCATGGGTCGCGCGGCGTTGGCCACTTGGTTCAGTTCAATCGTACCGAACCGGCTGGCATAGGGCTCGCCGGGGCGCGACGCACGCTCGATCGTCACCATCACGCCGTTGATACCCTGCTCGGCCAGACGGACCGCTTCGCGCCCGCAGCCGTAAGCCTCGTCGATGTCCAGCTTCACCGCGCGGTCGGCGGCACACATCTGCAGCGATTCGGTCACCTGGAATTCGCCCCGCCAGCCGAATTCGTGGCTGATCATGCGGTGCAGCACCATCGCCGCGCTGGTCCCCCCCATCGCGCCAAATTCGACGTTCTGGAACTTATCCCGCACTTGCGAAGCGCTGACCGGCGAGCCATCGGCGTTGGTAATCCCCTCGCCACAAACAATCGATACGAAGCCGAACTTCTGCTTCGCCTGGGCCACGGCCGCCAAGAATGCCTCACGCTGGAACGGCCGCTCGGGCAGCAAGATGATGTGCGGCGCGTCGGCGGGGGTGCGTTTCGCGCAGGCGGCGGCCGCCGGCAACCAGCCGGCGCTGCGGCCGACCGTCTGGAACACCGTGAACTGATCCACCTGCTGCATGTCGCGAGCCAGCAGTCCGCCTTGCAGCACACTCAGCGCAACATAGCGTGCGGCGCTGGGATAACCGGGCGTATGATCCACGCCGAACAAATCGTTGTCGACCGTCTTGCACACGCCCACACCGCACAGATCGTAGCCCTGCCCCCGCGCGTACTCGACCACCCGGTGGATCGTGTCCATCGTGTCGTTGCCGCCGATCATCAAGAAGTGGCGGATGTTGTACTTCTTCAGCCGCTGCAAAATCGGCTCGAAATGCTCTGGCTTCAACTTCAGACGACTGGATCCCAACGCGCTGCTGGGCGTCGTGCGCAGGGCTTTGAGCGTCGCGGGCGTCTGAGCGTCCAGATCCAACAGTTGGTTGTTCAGAATGCCTTCGATGCCAAACCGCATCCCGAAGACGCGACCGATGTGCTTCGATCGCAGGGCCGTCTCGGCGACGCCCGCCAGGGAGGCATTGATGACCGAGGTAGGCCCACCCGACTGACCGACAATGGCATTTCCTTGGTGCATAAGTCTCTCCCCTAACCCCGCGTTCCCAGGCTTTTCCCTCGTTCCCACGCTCTGCGTGGGAACGCCAGTGTACTCGACGCTCCGCGTCGTCTGCCCCAAGACGCAGAGCGTCGGAACGAGAAGCATCAAGGACTTGGACCACCGCAAGAATGTTCACAGCAGTGATCTTGACGGCAGTCACTATATCAGGTTCGTCGGGTGGGTCCAGCGGACCAGACTCGCGAGGCCGGAGGATCACTCCGCAGTTCCAAGTTCGCCGCGGCGATGCAAATTGGTGCAGCTGACTTCGTGAGAATTCAAATGCTTTCGCCAAACCCCTGAACTGTCACGAGTTCAGCACCATTCCGAACTTGGAACCACGGTCACTCCCCAACATCGCCGCGGGATGGTACGATGCTCCCATGTCTGACACCATCCAGATCATCCGTGCCACCTTCCCGCGTGGGCCGTTTCGTGCCGCTATTTTCGACTTCGACGGGACCCTGTCGTTGCTGCGCCGTAACTGGCAGGACGTCATGATTCCCCTGATGGTCGACATCCTGGCGGCCACCGGCACCGCGGAGACCCGCGAGCAATTGTACACCCACGTCGAAGAGTTTGTGATGCGTTTGAATGGTCGGCAAACCATCTACCAAATGATCCAACTGGCCGACGAGGTCACCCAGCGCGGCGGGCAACCGCTGGAGCCGCTGCAATACAAGCATCGCTACCATGACTTGCTGTGGGCGCAGGTGGGCGGCCGCGTCGAAGCGGTGCGGTCGGGCCGCACGCCCGCCGAAGAACTGACGGTCCCCGGCACCCGCGAACTGCTGACGGCGCTGGTCGAACGCGGTCTGAAGCTGTACCTGGCTTCGGGCACGGACGAGAAATATGTCCTGGACGAAGTCGAGGTGCTTGGCTTGCGAGAGTTCTTCGGACCGCGGATCTATGGCGCGCAGGATGACTACAAGAAATTTTCCAAGGCGATCGTCATCGAACGTATCATCCGCGACACGGGTGTCGCCGGACCGAGCCTAGTCGGCTTTGGAGACGGGTTCGTCGAGATCGAGGAAATCAAGAAAGTGGGCGGTCTCGCGATCGGAGTCGCGAGCAACGAGGAGACGAGGCAAGGGATCAACGACTGGAAACGCAACCGGCTCGTCCGTGCCGGTGCTGACCTGATCATCGGCGACTACCGGCAGCGAGAGGAGCTTCTGCAACTGCTGGGCGCGACCTGAGGCAACACTTGTTCGCAAGACAATGATGTCCATTTGTGCAGTGCCACTTGTCGCGACAGGGCGATGTAACGCACCGAACGGCAAGCACTTCCGCCCCCTCCGAGCTTGCCTCGGTGGAGCGTGAGACAAGGGGTCAGACGTACAGATTTCAGTTTTCGCGGTCGTGTGCCCAAGCCTAGGGAAAGCCTGCTGCCCGCGAAAACTGAAATCTGTACGTCTGACCCCAGCTGGCGATCCGTCTCTGCGAAACCGTGAAACCCCATGCTTGATACCGACAACCCCGAAAACCGTTTAGTGCTAGTGCAATGACTCTAGCCAGAACCTGGAGACCGCCATGCCCTTTCCCCAATTTGATCTTGCCCAGTTGCACATCCAACCGCTTGCCGAGCGGCAGCACGACGTGCGTCACGAGAGTCTGCTGGAGCTGGATGCGGTGCCGCCACTGCTCGACGAAGCCAACATGCAGACCTTGGCCACGCTCGGCCAACGTCTCGTCCAGGCCCGGCAGCGCCAAGCCGCGAGTCTGATGCTGATGGGCGCTCATGTCATCCGAGCGGGCGTGGCGCGACAGTTGATCGACTTGATGCAGCGCGGCCTGATCACCCACGTCGGCCTGAACGGCGCCGGTGCGATCCACGATTACGAATTGGCGCGGATCGGCGCCACGTGCGAGAGCGTGGCCCGCTATATCCGCACCGGCGAGTTCGGACTGTGGCGTGAGTCCGCGGAGATCAACGACATCGTCCGCGCCGGCGCCGCGGACGGATTCGGGTTTGGCGAGGCGGTCGGGCGTGCGATTTTGGCCAGCGACTTCCCCCACCGCGACACCAGCGTACTGGCTGCCGGCGCGCGACTGGGCGTGCCCGTCACGGTCCACATCGGCATCGGCTACGACATCATTCACGAGCACCCGAATTTCGATCCGGCCGCCTCCGCAACCGCTAGCTATCGCGATTTCCTGACCGTCTGCGACACGGTCAGCAAGCTGGACGGCGGCGTGTTTCTCTGTTACGGTTCGGCCGTGATGGGACCGGAGGTGTATCTGAAGGCCATCTCCATGGCCCGCAATGTCGCGCACCAGCAGGGGCGCCGGATCGCCCGCTTCACCACCGCGGCTTTCGACTTGCTCCCGCTCAGCGGCGACTTCCGTCACGAGGCACCGAAGTCCGATCCGCGTTATTACTATCGTCCTTGGAAAACCGTACTGGTCCGCACGGTCGCCGACGGCGGCGAGAGCTTCTACGTGTGCGGCGACCATCGCCAAACCTTGCCCCATCTCCGCCAGGCGGCGCTGCAGGCAGTGCTCGGTTGATGTGCTAAACTTGCCAGAACAGCGTTGCCAATCGGCAACATTCCCGGTAGATTCTGTTAAGTTGTGGCGTTTAGGCGGAATGATTCGACGAATCTGTCTCTTGGACCAGCACGGTGGATAACAAACAAATCTTGCAGCGGATTCGCGACGCGGGGGTCGTGGGGGCCGGCGGTGCCGGGTTCCCGACCTACAAGAAGCTCGATTCTCGCGTGGAGCATGTTATTGCGAACGGCGCGGAATGCGAACCGTTGCTGTACAAGGATCGCGAAGTGATGCGGCAGGAGCGCAAGGCGTTCTTCCGCGGACTGGCGATCATGCGCGACCTGACCGGCGCGAAGCACGTCACGATCGCGGTCAAACACAAGAACCAGGACGTGGTGGAAGGGTTTCGTCAAGAAGCGGACGCCGCGGGCTTCGACCTGTTTATCTACCCCAACGTGTATCCCGCCGGGGACGAGTACGTCCTGGTTTATGAGATCACGGGCCGCCGGATTCCGCCCGGGGGGATCCCGCTGGCTGTCGGCTGCGTGGTGGACAACGTCGAGACCATCATCAACATCGCCTACGCGCTCGACAATAAACCGGTCATCGACAAGTATCTGACCGTTACCGGCGCGGTGCACAAGCCGCTGACGACCGTGGTCCCGGTCGGAACGAGCATTCAGGAATGCCTGCAGCTGGCTGGCGGCTGCACCGTGGACGATCCGGTGATCCTGACCGGGGGTCTGATGATGGGCGGCGTGGCCTCGGGCGTTGCGGACCCCGTGGCGAAGAACATGGGCGGCGTCATCGCGCTGCCTGCCGACCACTACCTGGTGCGGCGCAAGACCGCGGCGAAGGAAACCTACACGCGGATCGGCCACGGCCAGTGCGATCAATGCTCGCTGTGCACCGAGTTGTGTCCGCGGTACATCATGGGTTATCCCATCCAGCCGCATCGAGTCATGCGGACCTTGTTGATGACCGGCGAGGCGAAGGCCCGGAACAGTCTCTGGGCGCAGTACTGCTGCGAGTGCAATGTCTGCTCGCTGATCGCCTGCCCGGAACAGCTGGACCCGAAGAACATCTGCGTGGACGCCAAGGCCCTGCTGAAACAGAACAAGATGGGACGCACGGAAGACGAACTCCAGCAGTTGTTCCTGCCCGAGCATCCGGTCCGTAAGGGGCGCGAACTGCCCATCGAGACGTTGTACACGCGACTCGGCCTGAAGCCCTACGATCGCAAAGCCGAATTCACACGAGTGAACTGGCAACCGAAGACAGTCGCGATCCCGCTGGCCGGGCACATCGGCGCGCCGGCCAAACCGATCGTGCAGGCAGGTGCCGCAGTCCAACGCGGCGACGTGATCGCCACGGTTGAGCCAGCCCAGCTGGGCTGCCCCGTCCACGCCAGCATCGATGGTCGCGTGACCTCGGTCGGCCCGCGCTACATTCAAATTACCGCTTAGGACCTACCACGGTGAAGAACTATGGCAAACGGCAAAGCAATCGGCATCATTGAGACTTCGAGCATCGCCAGGGGCTTCGAGATCGCCGACACCATTCTAAAAGCCGCCAACGTCCAAATCGTGGTGAACCGCACGATCTGTCCGGGCAAGTACATGGTGCTGATCGGTGGAGACGTGGATGCCGTCCAGGCCAGTATCGAGGCCGGGATCAAAGTCGCCGCGCACACGTTGGTGGACCAATTCGTGATCCCCAACGTCCATCCGTCCGTCTTTCCGGCCATCAGCGGCGTGAGCCATCTGCCGGAATTGAAGGCCCTGGGAGTGGTCGAAGCGTTCAGCGTCGCGTCGATCATCGAGGCCGCGGACGCGGCCGTCAAAGCCTCCAACGTCCAGTTGCTCACGATCCACCTGGCCATGGCCATTGGCGGCAAGGCCTTCGTCACGTTGACGGGCGACGTAGCTTCGGTAACCGAAGCTGTGGAAGTCGCCGCCGCCGTCGTGCAACGCCGCGGCTTGCTCGTCGAGAAAGTGGTCATCCCCGCCCCGCGGCCGGAAATCGTCAGCGAATTCGTCTGAGCCGTACAGCGGAGCCAAGGCTCGGCCGAAGAATAACTCCCTCGCCCCGCTACTCCGGGGAGAGGGTGTGGGTGGTTTGCCAAGACGCGGGTGCGGGCTCGACTGGAAGTCCATCCCACTTTCATTCCGGGGGACAGGAAGATTAGGTTCCTCTGCTCGCGCGGTCGACGGCTGTATTCTCGGCCTTGAGCCCGTCGGTGACGCTCACGAACCAAGCTCATCGGGTGCTGCGTTACCGGCTTGAAATTGCCGCCAAGTTTTGCATCAAGGGACGTGGTTGACTCATTCAGCCGCAGCGGGAACAATGCTGGTATCGCCGCCCCTGGGAGTCCTGGTTTACCAGTCGAACTTTCTGTCAATCATCGGGTGTAGTATGGACAAGTTGCTTTCCCGCATCACGATCGATCCCTCGATCTGCCACGGAAAACCGTGCATCCGCGGGCTTCGCTACCCCGTTGAGACACTGCTCGAATTGCTCAGTTCGGGGATGACGCTTGACGGCATCCTGGAAGACTACGAAGATCTGGAGCGCGAGGATCTCCTCGCGGCACTTGCGTTCGCAGCCAAGCTGAGCCAGACCAAGCGCCTCCAGACGGTGGATCCATGAAGTTCCTAGTTGACGCCCACCTGCCACGGCGGATGACGGGTTGGTTGAGCAGCGAAGGCTGCGACGCCGTACACACCTTGGACCTACCCGACGGGAACCGAACGACAGACGAGCAGGTCATCAAGTGCGCCGATCGGGAGCAGCGGACGGTAGTCACCAAGGACGCGGACTTCGTCAACTCGCACTTGTTGCAGGCCCGGCCGGCCAAGTTGCTGTTGGTCTCGACGGGGAACATCAGCAACCGGGACCTGGAGGTGCTGCTGGTGCCCCTTATCCCGGACATCGTCCGTGAGTTCCAGACGCACTCTTTCCTTGAACTCAGCCGGGAGGGCATCGTGGTTCGTGGGTAGGTGCCAGGTGGGCAAATGGGCGGCCGAACCTCGTCCGGCAGTCGCCGGTCTGACCTGGATCGGCCGACCGGCGCGACCGCCTATCCGGGGTGCCCGCGGCCACGTTAGCCCGCCGCGCCCAGACGACCTAACAGCGGAACCCGCAAGAAAGAAAGTACGTCCCAACCTGATTGACGCGCCCGGCTTATCTGCAAGAATGGCGCACATCTGGACCCAGGAGAAGCTGCCCAGATCGGTCGGCCTGTCCCGGTCCAGGTCGACCCGGATAGGCGGGTCAATCAATTACGCACAGAAAGGAGTTGTTGCCGATGCTGGGCACAAAAACTAAAGACATCAAGTCCGCGGCGCGGCAGCTGGTGGAGGGCCTTCCGGATGATGCGACCTGGGACGACGTGATGTATCGCGTCTATGTCCGCCAGGCGATCGACGCGGGCCGCCAGGACGCTGCCGAGGGACGATTGGTCGACGTCGCCGAAGTCCGCCGTCAGTTCGGCCTACCGGAATGAAAGTTCGTTGGACACACACAGCGATCGGGCATCTGGCCTCGATCTACGAGTATATCGCTCGTGATTCCGCTCGCTACGCACGACGGATGGTCGACCGGATTACGTCGCGATCGCGGCAAATCGCTCGCTTCCCGATGTCCGGGCAGATGGTTCCGGAGTACCAGGATCCCGACATCCGCTAGACGCGAGCCCGTTCGGCGACCACGAGATGCACCTGGTAGGTCATCGTGGACCGGTCATGCAGACGTACGTGCCACGGCAGCTTCAGCCGCTCTCCCGCGAACTCCAGCCCCGGGACAGATGCCGGACTGGCCCCCGGCGTCAACAGACTCCGCAAGACAGGCTCACTGGCCCCCTCGGACGGCGATCTCTGCGAATGGCCGCCGAGCCAAGTCTCCAATGGTGTGGCGCCGGGGGACCAGTCGTAGGGACAGGTGAGCATCGCTTTGCCGCCGGCTTGCAGCACGAACCCCAACTGCGCCAGGAACTCGGCCGGCCCGGCCACGCAGTCCAACACGTTCAAGCTGACCGCCAGCGAGAACGTGCCCGCCGCAAACGGCAACGCCAGCGCATCGCAGGCCCAGAAGTCAACATTTTCGCTGTGGGAGAACGAGGCCGAGAACTCGCGGCGATCGTAGACCAGGCCGACGCGGCGACGCGGGTATCGCACGCTGCCCTGCCGCAGAACTTCGCCCGCCATCCGCAGCATGGCGAAGTTCAAGTCCACGCCCAACACCAGCGATTCGCTGCGCTCGGCCAACGCAAACGCGCCCCGGCCCACGGAGCAGCCGACTTCGAGCAGCGGTCCGGGCGGAAACGCCGCAGCCAATTCCCATCCCGCCTCCAAGGCGCACAACATGGTTCCCGGTCGCGGCTCCCCAGTCGGCTCGTCGGGATCGAGATCGGCGTAATGTTCCCAGGCGTAGGAACTTAAGTGTTGGCGGGTTTGATCGAATGTCGAGCCGGGCCCACAGCAGTCGCCCAACAGACTTTCCAGCGATTCACTCAAGTCCCTCCGGCCATAAATGGCCAGCACGCTGTCGGAGATGTACGAACGGAGGTTGGCGATGATCAAGGGGATCCCGTCCAGGATCGGATACTCCCGTTGGCAATTCGGCTGACTGCAGTGGAGCACCCCCTCCAAGATATGGCCGTCTGCCTCGCGGGCAACCGAGGCAATCCGCAGCGGAGCGCAGCCGCTGCCGACCGTGCGGCACACCGGGCAGACCGGCTGTAGGGCTTCAAAGTGTCGGCGTCGCATGTGAATCTAGCCCCCAATCAGCACGGTCGGACATCCGGGCGGCAGGATCTTCCCCGTCGGCATGGGGATCGGCGCCACGCAGGACGCATGCGCCGTCATGTCTCCGACGCGCGCAGCTGGCAGATTACCGATCAACACCGTGAAAGCCCCCAAGGTGATTAGGCCAGGACCGGCCGGGACGCAACTGGGCAGCATGCAGGGAGCCGTCATGTCGGTCACGCGAGCCGCCGGTTGATTCCCGATCAGCACAGTTGGCAGCCCCTTGATGATGGCCAAGGGCAGCGGAGGGTGGGGCACGGGGGTCGGTACCGGGGCCGGGGGATGAATCGGCGCATGGCAGTGCGGACCGTCTTGAAGCACTTGGTCGCCCAACCGCGCTGCCGGCATGCCCATAACTTGCGAGCCCCTGTGCGATGCGTATCCCGTCCGCTACCCGGCCCGATTATAGCGTATCCCCAGCGTCGAGCCAACGAGTCGAGAATTGAGCCATCGAGCCCCTGGACAAAAAAGCCGCAGTTGTCGGTGGAAACGTCGATCTGGTATACTCCGGGCTTTGAGCGTGTGCAGCTGGGCGTCAACACGGGTCTTTGAATTTGCGCATTTTTGTAGGATGAGTCTCATGACTCGTCCTTTTCCGATGTTTCTGAGGTCGGGTCGGAGACCCAACCTACAAAAGCGTTCTCGTGATTCCTCGGAGTGGATGATGGGCCGACAGTCTTGGAAGGGGGCCGAACAGGTTGGCGGTTCTACCGCGCGGAGACTCGTGCGCGGGTTGGCCGGATTGGCGTTGTTGGCATTACTCTTGTGCTTCGTCTGGCTGCTGAGGTCGCCTTTCGCGCATCCGCGGGCGCACTTCTGCCTGCTCTCCGCCTCGCCGCAGCAGATTCTGGGAAGCCCTCGTGTCGATTACCTTGCGCAGGATCTGGACGCCTTCGAATCGTTGGCTCACACGCTCGCCCGCCATCATTTCGCGAGGGAAGCTGTGCGGCTGGATCAGCTCCGGTCCCGTGCCGAAATGTCGACCCTGTCGAAGGATCTGAAACGTGCCGTCACAAATCCTGCGGACGTGCTCGTCCTGTACCTGGCCACGGCGGGTATGGAGGAGGCCGGCACGCCCTACTTGTTGTGCGGCAACTTCGACGTGACAAATCTGGATGCCAGTCGCTACCCCTTGCGAAGTCTCCTGGAACAGGTGCACGACTGTCCGACAGCCGCGAAACTGTTGATCCTGGACTGCGGCCGCGAGGTGTACGACCCGCGTCTGGGAAAGCTGGCGGACGGCTTTTCTCGCTTGCTGCGCGACGAGGTCCAACGCACCCAGGATCCCACACTGTGGGTGCTGACAGCCAATGCCGAGCTGGAACGGTCGCACGTGTCACGGGCCCTGGAGCGGTCGCTGTTTGGCTATGTGGTGACGGCCGGTCTGCAGGGCGCCGCGGACCTGGACGGTGATCGGGCCATCACCGTCGACGAGCTGTACCGTTATGTCGCGGTGAACGTGGCGACGCTGGCCAAGGCCGTGACGCATGAGTTCGAGACGCAGACGCCCGAACTCCTGTGGGGCGGAGGAACACTGCCCCCCCCCACCGCCTATCCCAACTTGGTCACGCTGCCCAAGGGCAAGCTCGAAGCGGAGCCGCAGAGGTTGGCGTCTGCCATCGCGTCGGCCTCTTCGGCTTCGCGGACCGTGGCCTACTCGCACTTGGTCAAGTCGACAGCCCTGGCGGCGCGGCCCGAGGCCGGCAGTGCGGGACCGGCGGCAACGCTTGCCGAATCCGCAGCCGCCTCAACGGAGTCGGCGGAGTCGGCCTCCCCAGCGGGATCTGAGCCGGCCAGTCGGGCCGCGGACGCCGCGGGAGCATCAGCCCCTGCGGGCGCGGAAAAACTCACCACGGCCGACTCGCCCGCGGTGGCCGCTTCCGCAGCCACGGCCACGGATCAGCCGGGCCTTCGGACCGCGTCGGCGGAGCACCAGAAGCCCGTGGTGGCATCGCCCGGCGAAGAGAAAAAACTGGCCGGGCCAACCCCTGCGGACGCCGCGGCGAAAGACGCCGCGGCGAAAGATGCCTCGGCCGCGCCCGCCACCGGCGACGAGGCGGCGGCATCCGCGTGGGCTCGGCACGCGGCAGAACTCCTGATGGACGGGTGGCGGCTGCGGGACGCTTTGGCAGCGCGCTCCTCCTCGGCCCCAGTGACCCCTGTGGATTATGCGCCTCGCGTGTGGCGTGAGCTGCAGGAGCGGCTCCTGCGCTACGAGCAACGATTTCGGGCGGGAGCGATCCCGGACGAGAAAGCCTTCGCCGACGATTTGGAAGACTTGGTCGTAGCCTTGCGGCAGTTCTCGGCAGGCGAGTTAGTCGTCGGCGGTCGGGGCGGGGCCGTGGTGGAACAGCTGGCCCGGTGGCGGGCACCACGCTGGCCGACGGCGGAGGCCACCCCTTCCCTGGGGCTGGCCGAATACTTGGCTCGGCGCCGTGGTTTACCCTTACGTCCCGAACTGCAGTTGTGCGCCGCCGCCTTGGACCGTCTGCTCGCCGAGGAAGACGAAACGAAATTCAAGACCTGGGTCGCCCAGGCGGTCACTCCCGAATCCCAACGCTTCAGCGAACTGTGGCTGGCCCGACGCTTGGTTGCCGAGCCCCGCATCGCCTGGTCCGAGAAACGACTCGCCCTTCGCGTCCGCCGGCTGGCCGAGCAGGTGGCCGCGAGTTCCCTGGACTGCCTGCCGTGGGTGCGTGATCGCCTGGAGGCGGCAGATCGTGTGCGTTGGGAGGCCGAACGCGCACTCTGCGACCGGATCGGCCCGAACTGGCAGCCGCAGGTCCGGGAGCAGTTGACCCGCGCGGAGGGTGAGTATCGTGCCATAGCACAAGCTGCCTCGCAACTGGCCGCCATCCGGCAACTGGCCCAGACGCTTGCCACGCGCGCTCCCGATTACGTCCGTTGGCGAATCGCGGCGGGCGGCGATGCACGTCCGGGTCTGCCTGGAGACGAGGTAACGGAAGGATTCCTGGATGCCCTCGCCAAGACCCTGGCCTTCCTGGAACAGCCGGATCCGGCGAACTTACCCGACCTGATCCGGCAGGGGACGACTTTGGCGCCGTATCGGCAACAGTTGTTCGAGCCCGGGTTTCAGGACCAGGCCGTCGCCACCTGGATCGACAAACCTGGTGACGCCTGGCGCATTGAGAGTCTGTTGACCACATCGCTCCCCAGTGCCCCCACACGTTGGCGATTGTTGACGGCGGCGAGCGCGGTCGAATCCCTGACGCTCAGTCGGGTGTCCTTCCCCGACATCCAGGCGTTCGGTCCGTCGTCCTCGCAACGCACGCAGCGCGACTGGCAGCGGCTGCTGGCGCAGGTCCACTGTGAACTGAAGCTGTGCCGTCTGGCCGCGTTTTGTCCCATCGCCGACGGCCTCCCTGAAGATCCCGACTTCGAGGAGCTCGCCAAAGCCTGCCGGCAACTGGAACAAGCCGTCGGTTCACCCGGATCCGAAACCACCGCGCCGCAGGCGCTGGCCGACTTTGGTACGGCCTTGCGCACCTTTTGCCAGCTGTTGCCTCGCCGAGTCCAGCGGCTGGTTCAGGAGAACACGGACCTCCGAAATCCGGTAACACGGGACGCTCGGTTGCAAACGCTGCGTGCGGCCCAACGGGCGGAGATCTTCGTCGATCCCCGTGATGCGCGGCTGCTGGCCGACGTACACCTCCACGAGACGCTGGCGAGAGCCCAGGTCTACGATTGGCTGGCGTGGGCGCAGCGACGGGTGCTGCAGATGCAGGAAGACGCCACCGAAGACGAGACGCGTGTCCTGGCCGAGGCCGAGCGAACCTATCGCACGCTGGCGTCGAGCGTCGAGGGACAGCCGGATTTGCCGGGCGGCCTCGCTGCGCCCGTAACCCTTTCGGCACCTAACTCCGCCTCACTGGTGGCCGCACCGCAGACGGACCTCACGGTGGCCTTGAAGAACATCACGTCCGAGCCTGTCAAGGTGTGGCTCATCCTACACTACGATGCCGGAGCTTTGGAGGTGGAAGCCCCGTTCGGTCAGGTGCTTCATCGGCAACCGCTGGCCAGCCAGGGCGGGACGGGCGAAACGTCGCCCGAGCGGTTGTATCCTTTTCGTCCCGATCGCCTGGAACTGCCGCCGACTTGCCGGCTGTCGCGCGGCGAGACGCTGTCCGTGAAGCTGCGGGTCAAACGGAAGAATCCCGCGTCGGCATCCACGTGCTTGGCCATTAAGGCCGTCGCAATCGGCCCCGAGGCGGGCGCCTCGTCCTACAAGCGTTACCCGGTTGACATCGAAGTGCCCAACACGGAGGCGTTTGTGCTGCAGGCCTCCGGCACACCAGGCACCTGGAGCGAGAAAGACGGCCACCTGGCCTTGCACCCGTTTGCCAATCGCTCGACCAAGTACCAATTGCGTTTGGTGAATCCCCTCGCCCAGAAAAAGAAAGTGGAGCTGCGCTGGCTCGGCGCGGAAGGCTTACGAGATATCTCGCTGCCGCGTGGTTCGCTGTCGGCGGCGGACGCTGATCGCCTGCTGGGGAATCTGGTCTCGACCAGCGCGGTGTTGCCGAGCTTCTCGGTGGAGTTGCCACCCCGTGGCGGAGTTCTCATCCCCTTTCCTAAGGATGTGGCTGTGCCGGATGCCGCGCCGGAGAAGGTTCCCGGAGGAGCCCCGCCTCCCCCGGCGGAAGCCGAATCGCCTCAGGGTGCGTCCCCACCCGCGGGGCCAGCGGGCGGGATCCCGTTGCCGCGAGATCTGCTGCTGGTCGTAACCGACCAGGACACGCAGCGCCGCACGCTCCAACGCATCGAATTGTTGCCGCAGCGACCGCGGAAGTTCTTGCGGCCTCGTGTGGGCTACGATCCGAAACGCGAGCGGATCGACATCCACCTCGCAGCCGTCGACCCCCGCTCGCTGCCCCCGGACCGCGTACGCGTGCACGGCCAGGTACACGGGGAGACGTTGTTGGGCAAGCCGATTCAGCTGGATGCGGAGTTGGACGCGATCCATCCGGAAATCGAGCTGGTTGCCAGCGTGCCGGCTGGCCGAGGCCGTGTCGTCACTTTGGAGTTGAGTGTCGACGATTACCCGCGGGCCTTCGTGTACGAAGTCCCGTGCTGGAGCTTGAACCCCGATGTGTCCGAGAAGCGAGATTTGCTGCAAGTCCGCGTTACTGGCTTGCCCAAGGGCCGACTCTATCAGACACCGGCGGCACCGCTCCCTGTGAAGCTGCGAGTGGACGCGCCGGTCGGTGCGTTCGACAACCGCGAAGACGAAATCCGTGTCGGATTCGACGAGAACCGCGACCGTGAACTGGCTGGTGAACCGGCCGTCATTCTCACCACCGACCGGCAAGTGCGGTTGTTCTTGGAGGCCGCCACGCCGCTTGGCGAAATCGCGATTCGTGCGGAGGTCGGGGATTTCCAGGTTTCGCTGCCGCCGCCCAGTCTGCGCAGCGCCCGGGTGAATGTCCTGGCGGAACTGACCGTGGCGGGCCGCACGGTGTGGAGTGAGCCCTGGGAGGTCGTGCTGGATGGTTCGCCTCCGCGCGTGTTCCAGCCGCGTGTCAAGCCCGGCGCGGAGATTCCTCAGGGAACTGCGGAGTTGGAACTCTCGGTGTTGGCCTCGGACGACGAACTCAGCGGGGTCGCCAAGGTGGAAGTGGCTTTCGACGAAAAGGGAATCGGCCAGTTCGCCGAGGGAACCGCGCCGGTGTCCGCGGTGCTGGATCCCGCCGCCGGTACGTGGGTGGCCAAGCTGCCGACCGACAAACTCCAGCTGGGTACGCACCGGCTGTTGATGCGCGCCGTCGATCAAGTGGGCAACGTGGGCGAGTACGCGGAGGCGACTGTCCGCATCGTCCCCGCGCATTTGGAGCCGAGCGATGCGGCCAGCGAAATCAAAGGCACCGTGCTGTACAACCAGCGACCGTGGGCCAACGCCGAGGTCAAGCTGACACCGGTCAAGCTGCAACCGGTCAAGGGCGCCGGTCCGGCTCCCGTGACCAGCGATGCCCAGGGCAGCTTCTCGTTCCGCAGAGTTCCGATAGGCAAGTACAAGTTGACTGCCCGGGCCGTGGTTCACAACCGGCCTCGGACGGCCGAGGTCGACGTGGAGTTGGCCATTCCCCCCCAACCAATTCCGCAGCTGGAATTGCAGCTACGCTAGCGGCGGATAGACCGCACACCGTGGGGCAAGCGAACGAGAATAATCTACCCATCGCGGGGCGGCGTCACCTCCACGTGGTCGCGTCTCTCCGAGACGCGAAACCCGGTCTCGGAGAGACCGGTCCACATGAAGCGTAGATTATTTCCGTCCGCTTGTTTGGCACCACGTCTTACAGCGCGCAGGGCGAACGGGCACTGGCCTTGATCATAAGGTGGCGCAAAACGCTAGCAGGGTGGCTGGTGGCTGAGCCTAGGCGAAGCCCCAGCAACAGTGGACTGGGGCTTCGCTTAGGCTCAGCCGCCAGCCACCCGGACCGTGGCCAGCACGGACAGCAGTGCGCAACCTTACGATCAAGTGGGGCTTCGCTTAGGCTCAGCCGCCAGCCACCCGGACCGTGGCCAGCACGGACAGCAGTGCGCAACCTTACGATCAAGGCCACGGGCACTATTCAAAAGCCTCAAGGCGCTGTCCCAAACTGCCGATACTCTGGATAAATTCTATCGATCGTACTGATTCTGCCGGGGATTCGGGTGCTAGCATGAAGCGAGAATGCCGGGCGTGGAACTTGGCGGGAGTGTGGTTGTTGGTTTGCGCCGGTTGCGCCTCGACGCCAAAACCTACGCCTGCCGCTGCGCCAGCGATACCGACGACCGCTACAGCAGGCGCCACGACCATCGTGGCTTTGTCGCCGCCCACGCCCGCCTGTTGCCCGAAGCAGACACTGCCGCAGTTCCTCGGCGTCTCGGGCCTCCTACCAGGGATCGGCAAGGGGTTCACCTGCCTTCGCAGCTTGTTGGGCATGCGATTTCCTGGGCTAGAGCCAAAGCCGTCGGTGCTGCCGATCACCGATCCGGCAAACGCGAACCCTAACTCTCCGCCGGCCGTCAAGGCTGCCGCGGAAATCAAGGCCGAGGAGGACGCCGCCCCGCAGAAGATCAAAGCCATTCGTTATCTGGCGACGATCGGCTGTGCGGGCTGTTATCCGGGCGTCGAAGAAGGGCTATTGGCCGCCTTGGACGACTGCACCGAGGCAGTCCGGTACGAGGCCGTCAAAGCGTTGCGGGAGACCGCGGCGGGTTCGCCGTGCAAGTTATGCAAGGCCAACGCCTGCTGCAGTCCGAAGGTCCGCAAGAAGTTGGATAAGATTGCCTATGGAACCAATGAGAGAGGCTGCTACAAGGAATCGTCCGCACGGGTCCGGCGGCTGGCTCGCGTGGCGATGAACGCTTGCGGCGGGCCTCCTCCAGACACCGCGCCAGCTCTCCCCAAGGAGGGCCCCTCCCAAGAACCCACCGCGCAGCCGATGAAGAACGCGTCGATCGCCGGGCAGCCGTCCGCCACGGAGACGGCGGCCATCGGCCCGAGGCTGCTCGATGCGCTGGCGATCCTCCAGTCCGGAGCTCACGGCGAGCTTGGGCCGAAGACGGAGGACACCGCAGTTGCGGCGGAAGTCGATGGGGAACCGATCCTGATCCGTGAGATCGCGCTGAGTGTCGCGCAACGTTGGGCGTCCCGTCGACCCGGTGCGACTCTGGGCGGCGAACAGGCGCTGCAGGTGTCCCTGATCCGCGAAGAGCTACAACGGGCGGTCGATCGCAAGCTGCTCTGTCAGGACGCGCGGCGCCGGCTGCCTGCCGAGGAGCTGACGCAACTGGTTTATCAGCAGGCCGACCACGACAGCGTCGCAGCGGCCTCCGCGACGCCGCCCGCCGGTGCGCTCGCAGAGCCGTGGAACGAGGAGCGACTGGCCGATGAATGGCTCCGGCGGCAGATTGATGTCCCGGATACTTGCTCGCGCCAGGAACTGTTCGCTCACTACCGAGCCAACTTCCCGAAGTATCAGGAAGCAACGCAGTTCCGGTGGGAACAAATGAGCGCGCGGTTCGACCGGTTTGCCAGCCAGGAGCAGGCTGTCGCCGCCATCGGCTACTTGCGCAGTTCCCTGTTGCATGAGCCGAGCGTGCCACCCCAAAACGTCAATTTGAACGCCTTGGAAGTCCGCACGGTGGCGTCGACGGATGGTGAGGACCTGCCCGGCGGCGTGCTGGCCCAGGCCCTGCTGACGCAGCCCGTCGGCAGCGTCAGCCCGATTCTCCGCGACGTCAACGGCCTACACGTGGTGCGCGTCCTGCAGCGAATTGAACCAGGGGTCAAGCCCCTGGAGGAAGTGGCGGACGCGGTTCGCCAGGGCGTGCTGCAAGAACGCCGTGAACTCGCCATGCAGACGGTCTTGCAAGGCCTTCGCCGACGTGCCACGATTCGAACGCTGCCGGACGAGCAGTTGCTGAGTTGGCCGGGAAGGCCACCCCAGTCACCGCCGGCCGTGGCACCGCCCGCCGCTGGCGCGCCTACCCCGGTCGCTTGCCCTTGTCGCGGGTGAAAGCGGGGGCCGGCCCGGTCCCGACGTCTGGGCCCTGGATCGAAACGGGGCAGCTAATTCGAGCGATGTTCGTTCTGGCAGGGATTTGCGGAGGAATTCGGCATGAGCAATCCGGGCGATACGGATCTGGGGATCTCCAGCCTGTCCGCCGACGTCGGTTGGCGCGGCAAACGCAAGTCGCGCCAGCTGGCCGTCAGCCGCGGTTGGCAGCAAGGCGCACAGCCGCAACCGCTGACGCAAGTGACCTCGCAGAATCGACGGCGGCGCGTGCAGATCGCTGTTTCTTTCTGTGCTCTGTTAGTGCTCTTCGGCCTGTGGTTGTACATGCTCTTGTTTACCGCCGTGCAGACGCCCGTAGTGGCGGTGACTGCGACGGAGTACGACTGGCCCTTGCCGCCCAACGCCTGGGCGCGCGAGGACCTGCTCGGGCTGAACGATCTCCAACGCCGCACCCTGCGAGTGGAAGAGGCGTCGGCCGATTGGACCTCCCGCGATCACGCGTTGCGCGACTTCGAGCGTAAGGTACAGGCCCAAGCACGACGGCAATCCGGGCTATCGACGTTAATCATCTTCGTCAGCATGCATGGGCTCGTGAACGACGCCGACGAACCCTGCCTGGTCCCGCCCGGCGCTTCGCCGGTGGACCAATCATCCTGGTTGCCCGTCCGTGAGCTGTTGGACCGCATTAAGGAGCAGGCCCCGTCCGAGCAGCTGACCAAACTGCTGATTCTCGACTGCAACCGGATCCCCGTGAACTGGCACGTGGGCATCCTGGAAAACCAATTTGCGGACAAGCTAGCGAAGGCCGTAGAGGACGCCAGCGTTCCGCGCCTCATCGTGCTCAACTCGACAAGTCCCGGACAGACGGGATGGGCCTCGTCGGACTTGCACGGGTCCGTGTTCGGTCACTACTTGCGGCAGGCACTCGCCGGGGAAGCCGATGCCGATGGAAATCACCGGATTTCCGTGGGCGAGTTGCAGGCCTACCTGCGGCGGCACGTCAACCAATGGGCGCTCGCCAACCGGGCGGAGCGGCAGGAGCCGATGCTGCTTGCCAAGGACGAACTTCGTCGGCACGAAGTCGTTTGGGTCGCGCAGGGGAAGTTGCCCCCGCCCGAGGCCGTCGACCCCCAGGTCACCGCGGAGGATCTTCGGCAGCTGTGGTTGGACCACGACGCCCTGCACGATCTGCAGCCGGAACGGTTTGCCCCGCTGGCCTGGAGCGCCCTGGAACACCGGCTCCTGTGGCTGGAGCAGCTGCGCGACGGGGGCCGGGCTTACGGGGAAAAAGCGGTCGATGTACGTGATGATTTGCGGAGGCGAATCGCCACGATCAAGAAGCGGGCAGAAGCCGCTTCCGGGCTGGGGAGTGCCGCACGGTCGCGAATTTGGTCCGCGGACGACGATCGTGCTCCGGAACGTGGGCAGCTGCATACCTTGCCGCTGGCGGAGTTCTTCGGGACCACCGACAGGGTGGTCAACAGCAAGATCCGCGACCAATGGAATCGTTTCCAGAAGACGCCCGAAGCGGGAATCCTGTCTGACGCGATTGCCCAGCTGGATCGTCTGGCCGCAGACTATCGCGCGCCGGCCTTGGCGGAATCCTCCTTTTTGCGGACGATCCAACGATTCGCGTTACCCCCGCAGAGCTCTCCCTCGGCTGCCCGCCTCGCGTGCGTCTCGTCGGTCTGGGCGACCGTGCAACAGGGCGAGCAGGCGGCTGTGCCGGACGATGAGCGCGCAGGCTCTTGGATCCGTCCGCTGGTGGACGACGGGGACCGGCACCGCCGGGCGGCGGAGGATGCCTTGCTAGACGGCGATGACCAGCAATTGTCCGCCGAGGTCCGCTTGGCGGAGGAGAAATACACAAAAGCGCAGCTGCTGGCGAAGTTGGTTTCGGACGCCTTCCAGCTGCACGACGAAGTCCGCCTGCAGTTGCCATATCTGGCGCAGTGGCTCACGCGGCCCGTGCCGCTGGGACTCGCGTCCGCCACCGCCGATCGGGAAATCAAAGAGCGGTTGCCCCGGCTGATCGACAACGTGCACCGGTTGAGTAAGCAGTTGGCTCGACACGACCTGGCGGGCACCCTGGAAGCATCCGAGTCGGCTCCGTTTGCGAAGGCCGAGTCGGACGTCCGCCAGGATTTCGACGCCTTGGGGCAGGCCTTCCGCACGAACTGCGAGAGTCTGGAGAAGGGGCGCGAGATCGCTCCCCACCAACTTCGCGAGGTTGCGGCCGTACTGGCCACCCCACTCGTGGACGCGGCGCAGCGAACCAAGTTACAGCGCAAGCTCGCCGATCTGGACCTGAGGTTGAACCAAACCACCGCGGCGCGCGTGGCGCCCGAGGGACTTCATCCGCCTAGCGCCGCCGAGGGTTCGAAAACCGGCGAAACACCCTCGGTCGAGGAAGCCCGTTTCCGGTATGGGACGGCCTCGCATCCGGCCCTGGAACTTCTCCGCTCCGACTGGCTCGATGAGCCTTCCGCCGCGGCGCCGCGGGCGGCCGAACCCAAGGGCCAGGACGGGGGGGCAGGCGAGAGCACCGAGACGGGCGGGCCCGGGGGCACGCCGGTGCGCGCGGTCGGCAAGAGACTTCCCCTGGTGACTGACGTCAAGCGACGCCTGCAGCAGCGTTTGGCGCAGCTGGCGCCGCTGGTCGACAGTCTGGCCGTCGCCGCGGACGCAAACGGTCCGGTCGCGTCCGCTCTGGAGGCGGCCTGGCTGCGGCGCAGCCGCGCCGAACGTCTGGTACGAGCCGCTTCGTCCATCTGGTGCCCGCCGTTCGACAGCGATCCGGTGGCGGAGCTGCGCCGCTTCGATTGGCAGCAGCAGCTGTTGTGGCAATGCCGCCGGACCTTGGAGGATTTCCGCGGCCCGGCAGCGCGAGGCGAGGAACCGTTCTTCAGCGTGGCGGCTGCCGACTATCTGAGCCCATCCAGGCTGTTCCAAGCAGCCGATCCGGTGATCGGTCAGCAACGCGAGGCCCTGGCGGAGTCGCTGGCCACCTTGCGGACGGCGGCTCGCCGCGGGCTCGCCGTGGCCGCGGAGAATGTTCTGCTTATCGACCCGGCCGACGCCTGGCAGAGCAAGGTGATCGTGACGCCGGGCGCCGGACTCGCAGCGTCTGATCTGCCGCGGGGCCGGATGGCTTTCATGGTGCTGAGCGGGGCGCGCCGTGTGGAGGGCGTCGCCCTGGTCTCCAGAACTCCGGCGGCCAAGGCCGGGGACTCCTCCATGACGCTCCTGTTTCCGCTGCCCGCGCGCCAGGAGTTGGAACTGCAAGGACGCGCTGTGACGCAGCAGGAGCCTGGCTTGCTCGCGGCGGCGGTGTTTCGCGGTCACGAGTTTGCCACGCCCTTTCTCGTGCAAACCCTGGGCGGACTCAGCGTGGATTACGTCCCGGGCGCCGAGCAGCCCCCGCGCGTGACCTTAAAAGGAATTCGCCGCCCACGGAAATCGATCGTCTTTGTTCTGGACTGCTCCGAAAGCATGAAGGAGGAAGTCCCGGTCGAGGCTACCGAGGGACAGAAAGTGCCGCGACTGGAGATTGCCAAGAGCGCGCTGCAAGGGATGTTGGAGCAGTTGGCCGCGCAGGGTGAGGCTCGAGTCGGGGTCCGGCTGTTTGGCCACCGTGTCGGCTGGAGCACCACGGAACCGATCCGCGCTTTGCGCCAGACGACGTACGCCCGGCCCATCCCGCCCGGCCTGTCCCCCGCCGAAGACGTCGAACTGATCTTGCCCTTGGGCCGGTTCGACAGCGTCATCGCCGGACAGGTCGCGGAGCTGCTGCAGTCCGTGAAGCCGTGGGGCCAGACACCTTTGTACCGCTCCTTGGTAGAGGCCTTGCACGACTTCGACAGCGACGAGCCGGGCACGGATCAACACATCGTGATTATCAG
>JAPLNJ010001169.1 GCA_026692885.1 Planctomycetota bacterium
CGAGACCACTTTCTACCGCAAGCTGGAAGCTTACGCCACGGAGCCACGGGGCCATCGGACAGATATTTCTCGAACGGTGCTTGGTGGGCTTCGACGACGTGAAGCACGCCACGCTGTTGTCCCTGCCGCTGACGACGATCCACCAACGCTGTGGCGAAATCGCAGTCACCGCCTTTCGCGCGCTGCTCGATCGGATGGCCGACCCCCTGCCCCCCCCGAAACATGGCGTTGACCCCGAGACTCGTCGTCCGCGGGTCTTGCGGAGCGTACTTGCCGTAGTCTTCACCGATCGTAGTCTTCACCGATACGCGGAATGCTACTTGGCGGACGGACGGATGAACTCCTCCCGCGTGAGCTGGCCGTCGCCGTTCCTGTCGAGGCGTTTGAAGCGGGCTTCGAGCAGATCGTTCGGTTTCTGTCCGGCCAGATATTCAGCGAGCGTCACGACGCCGTCGCGGTTCGTGTCCCAGCGGTCGAAGGTTTTCGCCCGGTCTTCGGCGGTGGGACCTTTCGGGGCGACGCCTTGGGGATTTGCTCCCTGGGCAGCCGCGCCTTTTGGGGTCTTCTTCGTCGGAGGGTTCAGAGCATCCAAGTCCTGCTCCCCGGCCGCGGCTTTCTTCATCGCCGCTGCCTGTCGCGGAGTTATTTTCACGAAAGGCTCAGCCGGCGCCGCCCAAACGCGGCCTACAGGACCATTATCGATAACCGGAAAGGCCGACAATCGCAGTCTCGCAGCGCCCATGGGGATCAAGGTGAGTTCTTCAACCGGTGCAGCGGACTTTACCGGACCGTCGGCGATCAGCCCCACCAGATCTGTTTCATCCGCTTTCCACTCGGGAATCTTGCGCCCCTTGGCTTTGAGTTCGATCGGCGCGGCGGCGGCTTGCCAGACGCTGTTGTCTGCGGGCCATGGTTTCCTGGCGACTTCGCAGGAAGCGTCGAGCTGCGACTGGTCGAGGATCAGACCATAGTTCCACGGTGTCGCCGGGTAGATTTCAAAAGCGGGCCAGGCGGCGAGCAACTCCGCGGACAATTCCCGGCGCCACGCATCGGGGAGATACTCCTTGGATGTCGCGATGGCGCCTGCGATCGGCACGTATCTCTCGGCAATCTTCAGGGAGTAAGTGAGCGGCCCGCGGTCGATAGAAACGGTGTTCGCGTTCTTGGTCCAAGTCCTGACGCTCAGTGGCATCGGCAATTTGAGTTTGACGACGTCGCCATCCTTCCAGCCGCGGTTGATGCGCAGAAAGGTCTGCGGTTTCGATTCCACCTTCACTGGCTGGTCGTTGATGCTGAGTTCGGCGCGGGCGCACCATTGCGGAATCCGAAGATACAGCGGAAACTCCTGCGACTGGGGCAACGAGACGGTCAGCACGATGTTCTCGTCGAAAGGATAATGCGTTACCTCCGTGATGATCACCTCCGTGCCACTGCCCACTCTTGCAGTTACCGTCGAGTCGGAGTAAAACCCCAGCGCCAGACCGCTGTCAGGTGTCGCCATCCAGAGATGCTCGGCGTAGTAGGGCCAGCCTTGCCCCATGTTGAGCTGACAGCAGCGATGCCCATGCGGGTTCATCTGATACTTGGCGCCCGGGTCCTGGATTTTCGGGCTCTTGTTCTTGCTGTTGGAGATGACCAGGTTCGGCGCGGTCAGATACCGAAGTGCCCTGAAATCCGGCGTGGTGGTGGCGGGAAGCGAATTGAACGCCACGTCCTCGCAGCGGTCCGCCCATTGGAGATCGGCGTCGATCTTGAGGAGCTCCTCACAGGAATGCATCATCTCGACGATGCCGCATGTTTCGACAGCCTGACGCGCGGTGACAAATCCTGGCCGACAACCTTCGTCGCCGCCGAACATGCCGCCAGGCACCTGACCGTATTCGCCCCACACGGTCTGGTAGTTGCGCTCGGCTGCGAGCAGGTGCTCCGCATTCTTGGACTGCAGGTAGTACGTCGGCGTCCCGCGCAGGGCTTGCGCGATATTGACGTTGTGCCAGTTCGGCACGCCCTCGGTCCAGCGGTCCATCCTGCCGAAGATCTTCTGCGCCAGGTCCAGCAGCTGTTTGTCGCCGGTGCGGTTGTAGAGCCAATAGACGCTCGCCAGGTTGTCGCCAGCACGCTGCTTTTGCCAAAGCGGCGGCAGGAAGTCCTCGTCAGGCACCGTAAGCTGCCATTCAAAGTACTTCGTCATCAAGCGGATCACACGTTCATCGCCCGAGTACTCGTGATAGGCCTGGAGCGCGTTCAACATCGCCATGTTCGGCCACAAGTCGGGCTTGCCCGTGCTATGCACGCGTGGTGACTTGATGTTCGCCCGCGCGCCAAACCAGCCATCCTCGCGCTGCGTGCCGATGACGCCGTTAATCCACACCTTGGCCTCGGCGATCAACGTCTCATCGCCCAGCGTGTAAGCGAGGTCGCCGAAGCCCTTCAGCCAATACGGCACCTCTTCCCAGAACTTCTCGCCTTCACCGTCCGGGCTGAGCCAGGGATTGCCTTCTTTGATCAAGAACCGGCTCAATTCAGGCAGATGCCCGAAGAAGCCGTCCGCCTCCAGTTCAAGCTGTTTGCGCAACCAGCCTCGCGGTCGGATGGCACCAATTGGGAGCTTGAGCAGTGGGCTCGGCAGCAAGGGCTCGCGATTGCCAGCGTAGAATTTGTTCTTCTGACTCGCATCCGGTCTCGCCACGGCGTCGATTGTGTCCGCTGTGGCGGCGTGCAGCGCGGTGAGCGGTGTCAGCAGCAAGGCAGCGAAGAGGAAGGTTGCGTGTTTCAGGAGTCGTTCCTTTCGGGGGCATCTCCGTTTTCGCAGAGCGCCCTACTTCGGGTCCGCGATCACAAATTCCTCACGCGTCAGTTTGCCGTCGCCGTTCTTGTCGAAGCGATTGAAGCGGTCTTCGAGATGCGACTCGCCTTTCAGGCCGGCCTTGTATTCGTCGAGCGTCAACACGCCGTCCTTGTTCGTGTCCCAGCGGGCAAACGCCTTGGCACGCTGCTCGGCTGTGACCTTCTTGGCCGGCCCCGCCGGTTGGTTCTTTCGTGCGGGTTCTTGCGGGACCTTGCTGATGCACTCTGGGTCCGGCTTGTCGGGGAGCGACGCCTTCCAGGCCAGCATCAGTTTGGAAAGCCGCGTGACGACTTCCGGATTCTCTTGGGAAACGTCCTTCGCCTCCGCGCGGTCCCTGATGAGCTGGTGCAGCTCGACCCGGCTGGCATCGTACGTCATCGCGAGTTTCCACTCGCCGTCGCGAACGGCCAGGCGCGGCCACCAGTCCGGTTCTGTCTTCGTTCCCCGCCATTCCCAGAAGATCGGTCGGGTACGCAGAAGCTCCTTGCCATGGAAGGCCGCCAGGAGATTCTCGCCATCGCCGCGATAGTCGTCGGGCGGTTTCACGCCCGCGGCGGCGCACAGCGTCGGCAGCAAGTCCACCGCGGTGAGCACCGTCTTATCGTTCTTCGTTCCGGGCGGCGCGTGGCCGGGCCACCGCACGATGAACGGTGTGCGGACGCCGCCCTCGAAGAGACTCCGCTTGCGGCCGCGCAGACCCCCGGTCTGGCCGACGCTGGCCCACGTGCCGTAGCCTTGGCCCATCTTCTTCTGGTTTTCGCCTCCCGTCCATTCCGGCCCGTTGTCGGACGAGAAGATGACGATGGTGTTCTCCTCTACGCCTGCCTCTCTCATCGCGTCGAGCACTTGTCCCACCGCGTTGTCACCGTCGGTGATCACTGCGGAATAGACTTGCTTCTGCTCGTCCAGATGTTTCCACTTCGCCAGGGACTCCGTCGTCGGCACGTGCGGCGTGTGGCTTTCGTGAAGCCAGACGTTCACGTAGAACGGAGCGTCTTTGTGGGCACGGATGAACTTGACCGCGTTGTCGGCCGTGTCGTGCAGGCCCCCTTCGACGCCCGGCCCGTTAAAGACCGCCGACTCGTCGAAGCCATAGGCCGACGGCTCGGGCGCGCCGACCGAGCCGCTATTCGTCAGATGCCATTTGCCGAAATGCCCGGTGCGATAGCCGGCACCCTTGAGAAACCGCGCCAGCGTCGGCGCCCGCGGATCAAGCCAGTCCGGCATGCCGCGTTGCGTGTTGATCCCCGGCGCGAAATGTTCGTGAATGCAGAACCGCGCCGGAAACATCCCCGTGGTAGCCGCCGTGCGACTGGGCGAACATACCGGATTGAGCACGTTGAACTGTTGGAAGTCGATGCCCGCGCTCGCGAGCCGGTCGAGGTTCGGCGTCTTCAGCCACGGATGTCCGTGGCACGACAAATCACCCCAGCCCCAATCGTCGGCGAAGATGAAGACGATGTTGGGCTTCAGCGATGGCGTGGCAGCGGCGGCGTTCAGTGCGGTCGGCAGCGCCAGCAGCAGGGCAGTGAGGGTAAAGAAGGTGGTTTTCATACGTCACGCTCCGAGTGTTTTCTCATGGCTTGGGCCAAACCTTCAGGATTTGGGGGCCGACCTGGGTGGTTTCCAACGGACCGGGGAACGGGTTGCCGGTGTCGCGCGGGTGGCCGAAGTAGTCGGTGTCCAGCTTCAGCGGCGTGCCGTCGGGGTTTTCGCAGGGCAGGTTCGGGATCTTCATTTTGCCGAGTAGCTCCGTCGTCACCAGTTGCCGCGGCTGGTCCTTCTTCCAAGCCGCATCTGCGGTGATCGTCAAGTACCAGCCGTCCGGCTTCTGCTCCAACTTCATTCCCGCATCGAAGTCTGGCTTGACCAACGCGCCGGTTTCGAACTTGGCCGGCTGCGCGCCCTTGGTGAACACGTTGCCACCGCCGAAGCACGGCAGCTTAGCCTTGTCGAATTCCGGCACGTTACAGGGCGCGATGAACAGGTTGTTGTAGAACCGGTGGTCGCCGCCGGGCGCGTCGGCCAGCCCGACAACTTCCGTGGAATGCGCCTTGTGGAACGGCGTCTTGCGACCGTCGTAGGGGATGATTTCAAACGGCCGCACGATCAGATTGTGGGCGATGGCCAGGCCTTTGGCGTTGACCAGGAACGAGTTGGTGCGCGACAGGAGCAGGTTGTTGGCGATCAGCAGCGGACCGTGCTGCATCTCGCAGAAGATGTCCCGGTTCCAGTTGTCGTGCAGCAGGTTCCCGGTCACCAGGGCCCCCTGCGCCATCCAGTCGAGCCAAATGCCACCGATCTCGCCGCAGCGATAGATGTGATTGTTGCTGATGACGACATCGATCGCGCCGTGGAACTTGATGCCCGCCATCTCCGCGCCGCCAAACAGTCCTTGGACGTGAATCTCGTGAATCTCGTTGCCGGTCACGGTGCTGAAAGAGCAGCCGAGACTCCCGACGATGCCGGTCTGTTCGCAATGGTGGATGTGATTGTCACGGACGACGTGGCCGCCGACGGTGGCCTTGTTCCAGCCGTAGGCCAACGCGCGGGTCAACGTGCCGACGTAGCCCTCGGCGGACTCGGCCCGGTTGTCCCAGTCGTCGCTGTATTTGCCGAGCGCGACGCCGGAGCACCTTGAGTAGCCGATGTCGTTGTTTTCGATGATCCAGCCTTTGCACCAGTACGCCGAGACCAGCCCGATCTGGCCAGCCGTGGGTGGCGCCCAGTTGGTGGCGGCGTTGCGCAGGGTAAAGCCGCGCACGGTGATGTAGTTGATGCCGGGCTTGTCCGGCGTGAACACCGTTTTGCGAACATTGATTTCCACGTTGGCTGCGTTGGGGTTCACGCCCGGGAATTGAGCCCAAATCGTGGTGTTGTCAGTTCCTGACTTGTGTGAGCGGAACACGAGAAAGACAGTCTTCTCGCCGGTGGTCGGCTTGAGCTTCGCCGTGAACGTGGCCCATTTCAGCCAGTCCCCGGTGTCGGCGACGACGCAGGTGCCGAGCAATTCGCCATCCGGCTTGTCCAGCCGGACCTCGATATCGCCGCCACCGGTCACCGAGGCCGCACGGAAATCGATGCTCTCCGTGCCGGCGCCGAAGTTGACCTTGTCGAACCGGAGCCAGCTCCCGCTGCGGATCCAGCCGATGCACTTCCCGCCTTCCGAGCAGTTCGCCTCGTGGAGTTCGCCGTGCTTGGCGGCTAACGAGGCCGCGGTCACGCGCTGCTGCCCCATCGTGAAGGCCGCGAGGTTCAGGAGATAATCGGCGTCCTCGGCGTTGTCCACGCGGGCGAACCACAGGGGCCGCTTGCCAGCCGGTTTGAGGACTTCGTTCAAATGGCTGGCCGCCTCGGTCAACCACTCGCCGTTCAGATACACGGCGCCGGTATGATGCTGCCGGCCTTGGGGATCGAACCAATCACCATGGATGCGGTCAGCGTACGGATTGAAATCGCCGAAGAACTTGTTCGGCAGCGTCAGCTTCCACGTGTCGCCGCCGACCCGCTCCCAACCTTGGACAATCTCCGAGCCGGTGATGACGACCTGCTCGCCCGGCGCGGCTTGGTAGGTGATGCGTTTCGCGTCCGATTCACCGCCACGCGGTGGCGCGACGCACTCGCGGTAGACGCCTTCATGCACCGTGATGACGTCACCGGGCTGCGCGAGCTGCGCCGCCGCGGAAATCGTTTTCAACGGGCCCTGCACAGACACGTGGTGTTCCACCGCGAACGCGGCGGAGGTGACGCTGACGGCCAGAACGATAGCGAGTGTTCTCATGACGGTGCGCCTTTCGGGAGTGGATGTGCTGCCATTGTCGATCAGAAAACCATAGAGTAACACGGATGGCAAGGCCGGGCCACAGACGGCACGCCCGACAGACGGCACGCACCTCGCCGGAAGCGAAGCACGGCGCCTTGGGCGGTGCTGTCGCGGAGCCCTCAGCAAATCATCCGAGCGTGCTTGTGAAAAGTCGTCAGCCGATATGTTAACATGGCGAGAGTGTTGCTGCTCGGAACGCATCTGAGTGGAACCTATTTGGGAAATCCGAAATCAAGGAGACACGCATGTCGCTGCCGCAAGACCGTCCCCGTTCTCGTAAATCTTCCCTCACTCGGCGCGAGGCACTGGGCTGCCTGGCCGGTGCGGCGGCCGTGGGCGTGAGTGCGCCGCTGATCGTGCCGGCGCGGGTGTTGGGGGCCGAGGCGCCGTCGAAACGCATCACGATCGGTTGCATCGGCCTGGGCAATGAAGGCTTCGGCCACAATACCCAGCAGTTCCTGGTCGAGCCCGACGCCCATGTCCTGGCGGTGTGCGACGTGAAGGCCCAGCATCGCACGCGGGCCAAGGACGCGGTCGACGCCAAGTACGGCAACCGGGATTGCCGCGAGTATGTCGACTTCCGCGAGGTGCTCGCGCGCAAGGATATCGACGCCGTGATGATCGGCACGCCCGACCACTGGCACGTACCGCTGTCGCTGTTGGCGCTGGAGGCGGGCAAGGACGTGTTCTGCGAGAAGCCGACGCTCACGATCGCCGAGGGCCGCGCGCTGGTCGACGCCGTGAAACGGCACAACGCGGTGTTCCAGGCCGGGATCGAAGATCGCTCGATCATCTACTATCACAAGATGGCCGAGTTGGCTCGCAACGGGGCGCTGGGCACGCTCAAGGCGATCCAGGTCACGTTGCCGGCGGGCACGGCGCTGCCGATCGAGCAGCCGGTGCCGCCGCCAGCGGACTTCAACTGGAATCTGTGGCTCGGCCCGGCGCCGTTCCGGCCCTACACGCCGACGATCACGGAGCCGATGCACTGGCGGCAGATCCGCGACTTCTCGGGCGGCCTGCTGACCGACTGGGGCGCGCACCTGCTGGACACGGCCCAGGTGGCCGCCTCGGCCGAGCTGAGCGGGCCGGTTGAGGTCGCAGGCGAAGGCGAGCTGCCCCAGAACTCGATGTCGACGACGTTCGTCAAGTTCAAGGTCCACTACCGCTATGCCAGCGGCGCCGAACTGCTGGTCGAGTCGGGCGGCACCTCGATCCGCATCGAGGGCACCGGCGGCTGGGTCAGCAGCAAGAGCTGGCGTGCCCCGTTAGAAGCCAGCTCGCAGGACCTGCTGCGGCAGAAGTTCGAGGAAAAGACCAACCAGATCTGGCCGCTGCCGCCGTACGAACATCGCAACTTCCTCGACTGCGTAAAGTCGCGCCAGCCGACGACCTACACCGCCGAGGCCCTGCAGCGGCTGGCCACGGTGCTGCACGTCGGCAACATCGCGATGACGCTGGGCCGCAAACTGAAGTGGGACCCGGCCAGCGAATCGTTCCCCGGCGACGAGGCGGCCGACGCGCTGCGCAGCCGGCCCTCGCGCGACGATTGGAAGACGGCCTGACGGGTAAGCGACGCGTACTGGGCGCCGGCGCAGCAACGAAAGGCGACAGAACTCATGAAGCGGATCCAAAGGAGTCTTGCTGCCGGGGCGCCCCGGAGTCCGCCGACAAGATCCCGCGCGCCATACTGGATACACATCGTACTCGACCTTACCGAGCGGGAACTCCTGGAATTACGCCAACGGACCAAGGCCACCGACAGTGCCGACGCTGTGTCCGTCGGAAGCCGAAACAGGAACGATTTGTGACACTGTGTTCCGCGCGACTACAATGGGGGGACGGCGAGTTGGCCGGATATCCAGAGTCGGGCGATGGCCTATCCCTATGCAAGGAGAATTCCCCAGATGAACGGAACCACAAAATGCGTTCTTATGCGATTTGCCGTCGTGCTGCTGGCGTCTCTGGCCGCGCTCTGTGCCAGCGGATCGATTGCGGCGGAAGCGGGAGTTCCGTATCCGGCCGCCTTGGCTTCCGCCGCGATCACACAAGACCGGCTCTCGGACATCAACCGCGAAGCCCTTGTGCTTGGCAATGGCGACCTCTCCGGGTTGCTGTGGGAGCGCAACGGCGTGCTCTGTCTGCGCGTGACCAAGACCGACGTGTGGGATGCCCGCGTGGATACTTCAGAGGATCCGCCGATGCTGCAAGTGGACATCCCCGGCCAAAAATGGAAAGGCGGGAGCAGTAGTCCGCCGAGCTACTCCAAACCCTATCCCCAGCCGCGCTGTGCCGGCATCATCCGGCTTGGTGACAGTGCCGAGGTCGGTGTGTGGCAGAACATCCGGGCCATGGGAAAAGTAAATGCATGGTTGCGAGAGGGCGACGCGGGCATCATGGCCGTGGAAGGACCAGCCACCGTATCAGCCGGCTACCGGTACAACGTCCCGCCGTGCCCGGAGGCGCCGTTCAAATCCTTGGCGTTCCGGATTTCCGGCAACGCCACGGCACAGTATTACATCAACGTCTACAATCGGCAGGGCAAGAACGTCGTGGCCACCGGCTGGGTCGATTCGCCGACCGAGGAGAAGGAAGTCTCCTTGGCGATCCCCGACGCCGGCAAGGTCGGCGCTGTTGAATTCTATGTGCAGTCGAAAAACGGCACGCGGGCGCAGAACCGGATTCGCCAGATCAGGCTCGAAGGCGACACGCCACCGGTCGTCATTGCCGCCGGTATGCTGGACGCGGGCGTCACGTCCGCCCGACTCGACCTGCGCCGGGCTGTGGCGACGGCCAGTGGCACCACGGTGCGAGTGCTGGCTGACCGCAACGTGTTTCTGATCGAGACGGACAAGGAGGTTTCCCTCGAAGAGCTCAAGGCGCCAGAACTACCGGCGGCCGAGCAAGGTGTCAGCGAGGGTGTGAAGTGGCTGCACGTAAAGTTCCCGGGGGACGTGGATTACGCCGGGATGGAATACGTGTTGGCCGTCGCGTCGTCGGGAAAGCGAACGGCGGTGTCGCTCGTGACTTCGCGGGACACACGGAAAAGCACACGCGATGAGGCCATCCGCGTCGCTCGTGAAACCGTTGCGGCGAAACCGGCAACGCTCGTGGCACAACACGAGGCGGTTTGGACGCAGTACTGGTCGGCCAGCGGCGTCGAACTGGGCGATCCCGACTTCCAGCTCTGGTGGTATCGCATGGCGTATTTTCTGCGCTGCTTTGCCAAGCCCGGCGTCGTGCCAGCCGGCCTGTGGGGCGTCTTGCCCAACGACACCCCGGGCTGGCATGGAGATTATCACCACAACTACAATGCCTGGCAGCCATATTGGACACCCCTCGTCCTGAATCACCCCGACCTCGCCGATCCGTGGGTGCAGTATATGAACGACATGCTCCCTCGGATGCGCTGGTTCGCCAAGACCACCTACGACTGCGAAGGCGCCTGCATCGGCATTTCCTCCTTCGCCTTCGAACCCGACCCGGCCAACTGCAAGAGCGTCAACAAACGCCACTGCGCCCTGACGCCGTGGGGATACACCATGGGCATGGCTGGCATGTCGGCGCAGATCCTCTGGTATTGCCATCTCTACCGGCCCGACCGCCAGTATCTCGAAGAAAAGATCTATTCGGTCGTCCGCGAGGTGGCGCTGTTCTACTGTTCGTTTGCCGAGAAATGCCCGCGCGACGCGAACGGCAAGGCCAAGTTCGGCCCGAGCTACAGTCCGGAGCATGGCGGGTTTGGCGTCGCCAACGTCCCGTTCGATATCGCCTATGCCCGGTTCACCCTCAACGCCGCCATCACCGCTGCGAGCGAACTCGGGCGCGACCAGGAACTGTCGGCACGCTTCCGCAAAGCGATCGATTTGTTGCCCCCGTATCCCACCTCGCCGGACGCCGCGGGCCAGCCGGTCGTCGTGGACTGGACCGACTGCAAATTCCGCCAAGTCGGCGAACACAATATCACCGTGCCTGCCGTGCCGGTATTCCCGGCCGACCAAGTGACTTGGTTCGCGCCCGAAGCGGAAAAGGAACTGTTCCGCAACACCATCCGCCAGACCCGGCATCGCGGCTGCAATGCCACCGTCATGTTCAGCGTCGCCAAGGCACGGTTCTCGATGCTCGAGGCCCTGGACGATGCGCGCAACTACTACAAACCGGAAGTCCAACCCAACGGCATGTTCCACTGGCCGATGCATGGCTTCTACCTCAGCGAAAGCGTCGGCATCGCCGCGATGATCTCCGAATTCCTCGTGCAGAGCGTGGACAACATTATCCGCGTCTTCCCTTGTTGGCCGAAAGACAAAGACGCGAGCTTTACCAATCTCCGCACCCAAGGTGGCTTTCTCGTCACCGCCGAGCAGAAAGCCGGTAAGATCGTGAAACTGGAAATCACCTCCACCGTCGGTGGCAAGCTGCGGCTACTCAATCCTTGGACCTGCAAACTTGTCGAGCGCGAAGCAAAGCCCGGCGAACACTTGAAGATTGAGCAATGAAAGGCACCCGCACCTTTACCGCCTTACTGCTGGTGCCGCTGTCCGTACTCCACGCAGCCAATGGAGAGCCCGCCGTCGAACCGGTTTCCCATTAACCCGTCCGATTCCGAACTGGATGAACGTCTTCCACGTGGTCTGTCGTTTTCGATCCGGAGCGGGCTCAATTCCATGTTGCTCCTGGAGCACTTGGTTCTCGGTCCGGAGATACTCGATCACTTCCTGTTGTTGGCGGTTCATCCAGCCAGCAAGAATCGCCAAGTACCGTTGCCAGGGTTGAAGGATGAAATCCATGGTCGTCCTGCGGGGGTGATTGACCCCACGGGGTGTCCCTTATGGTACCGCGGTCACCTGAGCGGTCTCCGTCTCGACGATGATGCGGAACCCGACGTCGAAGACGCGCTGCCACGGTTCGTAGCTGCGGCGGCCGGAGGACGTCGCGCGGTACGGGCGATCCCAAAATGAACCGCCACGGACCACGCGCTGGCTGGTGCTGTTCAGTCCGGGAGCGGTGACCGCGTTGCGTCCGTCGTCGTCGCGGTACGGATACTTCTCGTCGAGCGACCGCGTCCACTCGGCGGCGTTGCCGTGCATGTCACAAAGGCCCCACGGGTTGGGCTGGCCGGAGCCGACGCTGCGGGTAATGGTGGCGCCGTCGTTGACGCTTTCGATGGCGGGAATCCACGGCCGCGCGGTATTCAGACCGCCACGCAGATGGGCGTCGGCCAAGTTCGCAAACGGGGCAAAGTTGGCCGTCAGATCGCCGAACCAGAGCGGCGTCGCAGTGCCAGCGCGGCAGGCGTATTCCCATTGCGCCTCGGTCGGCAGCGAGCAACGGCGGCCGGTGGTGCGGCTGAGCCAGTCGCAGTACGCCATGGCTTCCTGCCAACTCACGCGGACGACCGGCTGCGAAGGCTGGTTGACGGACGGGCCGGGGCCGGTGTGGTCCTTGGCGTAGATGTCAATCGTGCGGCTGTCGTGTGCGGCGGCGAACTCGCGGAACTGGTCATTGGAGATTTCCGCACGTGACATGTAAAACGGCTTGGCGATGCGGACGCGAGCCGACGGATACTCGTCGTCGGGGCCGTCGGTGGTCCCCATGACGAATTCGCCGGCGGGGATGAGAACGAGGTCGATGTTTGAGTTGCCCGCGGTGACTTGCACCCCTTTCGGCAGGCCGGCCGCGGCTTGGCGGCGTTGCGCTTCGGCGGCATTGAAAGGCCAGCTTTCGGCGGTGACGGCGACCGTGGTCCGCGGTGCGGGGGCGGCCGGCTGCACGAACGCGACCGGTTGCGGTTCAGGAGTCGGATAGACTTCCGGATTGTCTGTGGTACCGGCGTATTTCTCGCGATACTCGTTGCGTAACTTGTCCACCTCGCCCATGGCTGCGCCGCGGTGCTCGCCCCACGTGCCGTGACAGGGCACGTTGAGGTCCACCCAGGTCGTCAGCCGGGACCAGGCGTCGGCATCGAGCGCGACGCCGTGGTGGCCTTTGTGGAGCAGCTGGAACAGTTCGCTGGTGCTGACGTGATAGTCCAGCGGCGTCAGGACGTGAAAGTCGCTTTCCGGCCCGGGGCGGCGCACGAAGGGCATTAGCGCCAGGTAGGAGGCGTCGAAGTTTCCGTCACCTTTCCGCCCGCCGCGGAAGTCGGGGCAGCCGGGCTTGCTGCCGTCGTGGCAGCCGACGCACGATTTGTCGAGCACGGGCTGGACCTCGCGACGGAAACTGAAGGGACGCGTCGGCCCGTTCCAGGGTTTAATCTCCGACGGCAGGCGACGCATCGCGATGCTGGGCTTGGGCGGCGGACCGGAGTTGACGGACTCGTGGCAGCCGACGCAGGAGGCGTGTTCCCCCGGCATCGTTACGAACCAACTCCGCATCACGGCGAGGGCTTCGCCGCGTTCGTTCAGCGGCTGGAGGGCGATGGGCGTGTTGGCCGGCACCTTGAAGTTGGCGGAGCCGTCCTCTTCCACGGGCACGGTCCCGAGAATCCGGCGTCCGTCCCACGAGCCGTCCACGCCCACGTTGACGTGACCGCCGATGCCCCAGTAACCGTAGTGGAAGCTGTACAGGCGCAGCGCTTTCACCGTGCCCTGCGGCACGCCCTTGAGGCCCGGCCCGGCGTACACGTCGCTGAGGGTGACGAGGCCTTCATTCATTTCCGGGCGGATGCGGTCCAGCACCACCGGCGGCTTGGTCCGCGCGCGGAACGGAATCGGCTCCAGCAGCGCGTAACCTTCCGCCTCCTGCAGGCAGAGCAGGTTGTCGAAGACGTCCACGAGATAGACGCCCCACCGTGAATTCGGGGTCGGCTGGCAGGAGACGAGGAAATAGTTCTCGCTGAGCGGATACGGATGGAGGAATTTCGGCCACGAGCCTTCCACCAAACCATCGGCGATGATCGCCTCGACTTTCTTGCCGTAGCCGGGAATCCGCTGCACGGCGCCGCTGGCCTCGTTGCGGCCGCGCGACAGATCGAACAAGACCAACTCGCCCATCCGCGGCACGCCGTGGTGCCCGGAGATGACGGCGATGACTTTCGACGGCGACTCGGGAACCTGGCGCGCGTAGAAAGTCGAGTTGGGCCACCAGGAGTTACTGCCGTACAACGAAAGCTGCCCGGTGCCGTCGGGGTTCATGCTCATCAACAACCGCGAGTGATAGTGCGGTATGTCGGAGTATTCCCAGCGGGAGTACATGACGCGGCCATCATTGAGCACGCGTGGATACCAATCTTGGTCCTGCTCGAAGCACAGCATCCGCACATTGGTGCCATCGGCGTCCATGCGGCAGAGATTGCCGACCTTGTCGCCGCCGCCGACGCAGGGCACCCCATGAATGTTCATCGTCGAGTTGAAGAGGAGTCGGCCGTCGGGCAGATAACAGCCGTCGTAGTTGTCGATCTTCGGGATATCCGGGGTCAACTGGCGCAGCCCCGATCCATCGGCCTTGATCTCGCAGACCTGCCAGGTGCCCTTCATCGGCATGGAGAACAGCATCCGCTGGCCGTCGAAATGCAAATCCACGTCGCCCACAAAGGCCGAATCCTGCGGCTTGAAGAGGGGCGTCAACTTCCCGTCGGGACGCACCGGCGACAACACGGCGATTTCGTTGTCATAGCCGGTCTTCCCAATCGAGGTGTTCCCCTGCCAGTTCTGCGGCAGACCGAGCGGGGTGCGTTTGACCAGCAGCAACCGATCGAAGTTCAGCAACGGGTTGGCCAGCAACGCATCCCGCTGCAGCGTCACCACGTCATTGAGCAGTTTTGTGTCCGGCATCTCGCCACGACCGGAAGCCTGCTGCAACGCTTCGAGCTGCTTTTCGCAGGCCTCCAACCGCTGCAGGAATTCCGGGCCACGGGTGTACTTGCCGGGATGGGTGCGGCTGAGGTCCTCGATGGCCCGGCGCAAAGCGACCGTGTTGATCCGGCCCAAGTTCGCCTTGGCCTCGCGGACCTGGCAGGCGCGAACGTACAAGTCGAGCCAGCGCGGATCGTTAGCGGGGACCTTGCCCTGTTCGAGCTTCGCCAGTTCCTGATGCAGGACACCCGTCGGCCCCAAGGCCGCCAGCGGCTGGTTGATCAGGGTTTTCTCGGCCGCCACGCTGTCGCGGTAGGCGAGCCAACTCTCGAGCTTGCGGCCGGTGTCCTGCTTCAGCCACGCGGCCTGCACCGGGAAATCCTTTTCCAACTGGGGCCAGAGATTCGCCGGCGGCCCGATCCCGAGACTGAAGTAGAATCCGCAGCCTCCGCTATTGTTGAAAATCTTCACCAGCAACCGGTTCTCGCCAGCGTTGAGAGCCAACGCGACCCTGTCCTGGTCGGGTGAGACGCCGCGGGCGGCATTATTCGAGTGGATCTTCTTGCCGTTCAACCACACTTCGATACCGTCATCGCTGCCGAAGCCGGCGGTAATCGTCGCGGCGGTCTTCACGGTCAGGATGCGGTACAGATACGTTGACGAGGACCCCGGCGTGGACAACTCGTGCACCGTGCCATCCGCCCACTCCGCATGTTGCTGCCAGATCGGCTGCCCTTTGTCGTCCTTGGCGGCCAGATTGACGCCCTGCTCGGGAAACAGCGCATCGCTGAACCCTTTGGCTTTCAAGGGTGCGGTGGCCGACCACAGGCCGACCTTGACCGGCGCCGCCTCGAGCAACGCCTGATACCGGTCCCGCGTCGCGAGCATCGTCGCCTGCCACGTGTCCTTCTTCACATAGAGTTCCGCACCGTGCGAAATCGCCGCCGTCATTAACAAGGCTGCCGACAAAGGCAGCGTCCAGATCATCTTGGTGCGCATCCAACGTCTCCGTATTGATAGAAGCCAATTGTCCCACGCCCGCCCAGCCTACGCCGCGCGGACTGGCCAGCGTCTACTTCAACCGCGTGCTGGGTACTCGTTTGCCGGTGGGGCCGCGCGAGGCCAGCGGGCGCTGCATTATATTAGAATCCCCGAGCCACGCTACAACAGTTTCCGGCCAAAATGCTGACGCCCCTGCGCGACCGGTCCCAAGTGGCGGAATCGAGGGCGCATCGTTATTCTCCTACCGGTCCCTCCACGGCGCCCACGTCCGCAGCAGCGCCTTGGTATCTGTCGTGGTGGTAGTGATCCTCAGTGATGTGGCCGATGCGCCCCGTGGCGGCGTCACGGGCTGGACTCGTTTTCAGGGGCCTGAACGTCTCCGTGTCCGTTAGCCCAGCCTCGGCCCAGGTGGGGAACACCAGGTTGTTATCCACCACCAACCCCGACTGCGGCCCGGCACCTAAGTGAACCACGTAGTTTCGGGTCGGAGCAAACGGCACGTCCGCCTCGGGCTCAATGACCAGGTTATGTTTGATGGTGACGTCCGGGCCGTAGACGTCCACTAGCATACCGACGTACGGATCCTTGCTGCTCGCTGCTTTTCGCGAACGGAACAGCGTGTTGAAACACACCTCCGACGAAGTCCGGGAAAGATACCCGGACGACTTGTCGAGGTCCGCCTGCCGCACCTGATTGTGTTCGTACATGGGATACTTCCGCTTCTCCCAACTGATGTTGTTGTAGAAGCGGTTCACGGCCTCGGGTCCGTTGTAGCCCAAAGCGTTCAGCTGCATCGGCCACACGCGCACGTCGTTGGCCCATTGGCGGCTGAAGCGGTTGCTGTGCGCGTGCACATAGCCGGCGACGCAGATGCAGACGTTGTGGCCAATCGGGGACTCGGCCATGCCAATGTCTGTGAAGGTACAGTCGTGGACGTGCAGGTTGAAACACCGCTCCAATCCGATCACCGGGAACGCCTGGACCGTGTTGTCGAAGTGCCGGAAGGTGCAGCGGGAGACTTCGAAGTCGAGCACCACAGAGATCATGTTGGACAAGCTGTAGTTCAAGTTGCAGATCGCGGCGCCATCCGTCTTGCCGTCGATCAGGACGTGCTCCCACTTGAAGTTGTAAAACGTACTCTCCTTCGTACCGTCGAAGACCTTGGCCGGGTCGTAAACGTAGAAGCTGTATCCCGACACGTCGCGCAACGTGAAGTCCTGGAACAACAGGTCATGGCTCCGGCCGGTGATCTTCAGGCAGGTGCTTTTATATGTCTCGAAGCGGAACCCCACGAAACGGACATGGGCGACGTTGGGAAACGTGTTAACTTGCGGGATGGTTGTCGTGAAGACGGTCTGCGGGTCACAGCGCACGGTAATCGGCTGTGCGGCAGTGCCGGAGAGATTTCCCAGCGACAGGCCGCTGTAGGTGCCCGGGTTGATGTAGAGGGTATCTCCGGGTTGCAGCTTGAGCGTGGCCTGGACTTCGGGATAGCTCAAGTAGCCCGAGCCGTCGCCAATGCTGACGCGACGCGGCGAATCAGCGCCTCGGCTCGTGAGGCAGATGACAAGGAGAACAGCCGTAACTGTAGCCAGTTTGGTCGCGTTCCAGCGTCGCCGGATCGTGCGTGGATGTTGGCAGGCCATACGCCATTCCTGACGGTCGTCGAAGTTCTGGGATGATTTGGTCAACCCGGATTATGTAGGCCGGAACGAGGTCGCGCAAGGCCATGCCGGAACGGCGCAACCGACGCTCGTAGGAAGAACCCGCTTGGTGCAGACGCCACGCGCCGGAAGCGACCGAAGTTCCGGCAGTGCTTCCGGTTGCTTGTTCCGGCCTACAGGAGTATGAATAATCCGGGGTCAACGACCGTGTGGAGTTGTCTGCCCGCTCGCTCGCGATCAGTTCTTCCACTGCGATGCGACGCCCGGGTTGAACCATGCGGCGATGTCACCCACCTTGGCGTCCGCAGCGGTGCCGTCGTGAACGTAAACCTGGTAGCGCGCCCGCAGTGTCTGTCCCGCCTTGATCGTCAGCGGGGCATCATACAAAAAGTCGACGTTCAGACCTTTGACGCCGCGCGAGTAGCAAGTGCGGCTCTTGGCGGTCGCAGGATGAACCGCCACGGCTGCCCCAGCCGGCTTCCCGCCAATCAGACCCGTCTCGTCCAACCAACGGTCCAGCGGCGGCTCCTCCGGCGGCGATTCCTGCCGTCGATCTACGTCGCGGTGCGGCTGGCCATCGGCGTAGCTGAAGACTAGGTCGGGTCGGTTGAAATCGGCCGCCCCGCGAAGTTGCAGGCAGCTGTAGAAGTTCTGCCCCAATTCGACGTCGCCGCCAACCGCCGTGATTCCATACTCCACATCGAGCACGTTGACCTGAGGACTCACGCGTGCCACCCGCGCGATCACATCTTGCACCAGCACGGGCTGCCCGCCGATCGTGAAACTGTGGCTGGCCGCCAGCGTCGCACAGACCGCTCCGCCCCGGGCATAGTGCAGTCTGCCGACCGCGACGACGGCGGCCGCATCCGCGTGCCAGAAGTTGCCCTCGATCCGTTTGCCCGGGCCGGTCCAGGTCACCTTCGTAAACGACAGGAACAACCCCCGGTGATGCAGGTGGTCTTGGGGGGCATCGTCGGTCACGGTGAGGCCGCTCGGCGTGACCAGCGGATGGAAGAAGTTCGTGCGGTTCTGGTCGGGATGTGCTGGCAGTTCCCGGATGCCGACGTGATAGACGGCGATCTGTTCTCGGCCGGAGCGGAGTGTCACAATCCGGTTACCCTCTGGGCTAGCCGCATAGGGACCATTCGGTCCCGGCGAGCTGACCTTCCCCACGCGCAGGGTCTTCCCCAGGCCCACGGGCCTGACCAACACCAACTCCAACGCATCTCCGCCCAGGCCAGCGAATTCGACTTGGGCCTGGACTTCCGGCCCCTTTTCGTCGGCGAGCAACACCACTTGGCCCGGTTTGGCTGCGAGTGTCCCAGCGGGCACAGGAATCCGCAGCAAGGCTCCCGCGTCAGGAGGGCCTCCGGTCAGCTCAATCGTCGCGCCCAGCGCGCTTGTGGCCCAGACCCAGCACAGCATCGCAGCCATCTTCCAACTCACGGCAACTCTCCTGAGAAGAACTGGTACGTCTCCGCCCCACGCCCGTCGGATGCGTCCGAGCACCGACGCGTGTCCGCATGTTAACAGTTCGGTGCGCGACCAACCAGCCGGTGCGGCTGAGAGGCTGTAAGGTTCCATGAAAGTGGAGTCAAATGATGTCTACCGCCGCAAGGGCCGCGTTCAGGTGCGGCTTCCAGACTCAGACGCGGGTGGTTGAGAAACGCTACAAGGGCCGTTTCGTGGGAGGACATCGTACCACGATCTCGGGTCGAAGACCGCTACCGTGCCTTCCCGCCGTCAAGGTGGCGTCTTGGGGAGCCTGCGCGGGCATGCATCGCTGCAGGGCGGAAGAGCATGGGCCGCACGTGTCGAACGAGGCCCGGTCCTTGGACGAAGGGAGTCGTTGAAGTTGCGTTCGGAAGCTCCCGGCGTAAGCCGGGAGAGGGTTCCCGCCTGCAACCTAAGGCCGCGATGGCCCGCTCTATCGAGAAGCCCCCGGCGTCAGCCCAATGCCATCTACTTTGGGACCATGGGGGGCGTTTTTTGTTAGCGGAGCGGCGCAAGCCGCCCGGTTTTCCGACTGTAATACCGGACGGCTCGCGCCGTGCCGCTACAAAGTAGATGGCATTGGGCGTCAGCCGGAGGAAGCGTTCCCGCCTCCACGCCTACTGATGCGTCCTTGCCGCGTACTCGACAGACGTAGCAGTGCGTCTTCTGACACGAGGAACGGGGAACACATGGGAGGGCTCATTCCGAGGGGGGAAAACTTCAATTGCTGGGGCACCAACCGCGCAAGCAAGCATATAGGATACGGTTGGGCTTTAGGGTCGCAAGTCCGCGAGAGGGGAAAACGCATACCCGCAAAGCGGAACGCGGCTTGCTTGTGGGTTGATGCGTAATAGCGAGGATGGAACGCAAAAGCCAGTTACCCCACTGGGGAGCGGCGCCGGGCGGTTTTCAATATTGCGAGTGGCTCGCGACCGCAACCCACAGTAGGTCAGGCTCTCCAGCCTGACGCACACCGAGTGTCAGCCTGGAAAGGCTGACCCGCTGCCGCTGTACCGCCCCCGCAATCCGCAGACCTCCGACCTGTGACGCCTGCTGGACCGGCACTTCGAGACCTTCCAGCAACAAGATCGAGCCGGAAGTGGTCGAGAATATGCGGACCTGGCCGCACAGCGGTTTCAGCGTGGATCAGTCGGTGTTCCTGCCGGCTGGCGACGGGGCGGGCATCGAGCGTCTGGTCGGGTATATGACGCGCTGCCCCTTCAGTCTCTCGCGGCTGGTCAAGGTGACCCAGACCGGGCAGGTGATCTACAAGGCCGAGAAAGACGCCTGCCGGGCCTTCCCCGATCCGCAGCGCGACGAGCTGGCCCGCGGGCCCACGCGGAATTTCCAGATCCTCGACCCGCTGGATTTCCTGGCCGAGTTCACCAAGACCTGGGCCATGCTCATCAAGCGGGTGTACGAAGTCGACCCCCTGGCCTGTCCCAACTGCGGCGGGGTGATGAAGGTCGTGGCGTTCATCGAGCCGCCGCCAGGGGACGTGATCGAGAAGATCCTGCGCGGGCACCGTCGCGCAGCGATGGTCGGTGGCCTGTGGTGTCTCGCCTCGCCCCGGGCACCGCCGGCCGGGGACCTCCGCGTCTACGACCCGGACGGCGAGGCGGACCGGCAGACGGCCGCTTTCGCTGAGCCGCGGGAGCTGACTTTCGTGGACATGGACACGTTCGAAGCGGCCTTCTAGTTTTCCCCGACACCGTTCGGTCCGAGGACGGTACGCGCCCGCCGCGGAATCCACCCCTAATTTGCCGCCAAATCCGCCGTCAAGTTGCCCCAGCAGCTGCAAGTAGCCTCCCAAAGCGGCGGAGGGGGTTGGCGGGGGCAGGGGCCTTGATCATAACCTTGCGCACGGCTGTCGGTGCCGGCAATGATCCGGGTGGCTGGTGGCTGAGCCTAAGCGAAGCCCCAGTCCCCGGTTTCTGGGGCATCGCTGCACTCTGCCCCAGCCACCCTAACCTCCTGCTGCTAGCGTTTTCCGCCACGTTATGATCAAGGCCGGGGCAGGGCGGCCGTGGCCGCCCTGCCCCCGCCAACCCCCTTGACTCACCAGGTTTCCGTGCTTAGCCTCCGTCCTGTGCGAGAAAAGCATTTTCGGCGTTGATCGTAACACTGCGAAATGCCGTCACTGCTAGCTGGTCCCGTCCGAGAAGCTCCTGACGTAAGTCGGTGAGAGCAGTCCCGCCAACTCCTAACACCGCGGCGCCTCACCGAGTTCTCCCGACTCGTCGGCTGCCCGCCGCCGGAGGC
>JAPLNJ010001170.1 GCA_026692885.1 Planctomycetota bacterium
GGGGTCAGACGTACAGATTTCAGTTTTCGCGGTCGTGTGCCCAAGCCTAGGGAAAGCCTTCTGCCCGCGAAAACTGAAATCTGTACGTCTGACCCCAGCTGGCGGTCCGTCTATGCGAAACCGTAAAACCCCATGCTTGACGCCGACAACCCCGAAAACCGTTTGGTGCTACCTGGGCGATGGTCGCACGGTGCGAGCAGCTTCGTAGCCTGGCTCTCCAGAGCCGGGCAGTTTTGGGAGCGACTCGCCACGGAAGAGTCAACCCGGATTAGTCATGTAGGCCGGAACGAGGTCGCGCAAGGCCATGCCGGAACGGCGCAACCGACGCTCGTAGGGAGAACCCGTTTGGTGCAGACGCCACGCGCCGGAAGCGACCGAAGTTCCGGCAGTGCTTCCGGGCGCTTGTTCCGGCCTACAGGAGTATGAATAATCCGGGGTCAAACATGCACGGCTCTGGAGAGCCATGCTACTTGGGTTGTGGCCGCGGGCCGCGTTAAGGAGTCTGATTTCCATGCGCATCGTCGATCGAGCAGGGCTTTCCGTAGGGTCTATGCTGGCCTTGTTGGTCATCGGTTGTGCGAAGCAGGATCCGGCTGCGCCCGCCCCCTCGGCGCCGCACGCCACGTCCGCCACGTCGTCGGCGATCCCTACCAAAAGCGGAGTCGCCATGGTGCTGATTCCCGCCGGCGAGTTTGTGCTGGGTGACAACCACGGCGAGGACGACGAACAGCCAGCCCAGCGGGTCGAGGTCAGCGCCTTCTACATGGACGTCCACGAGGTGACCCAGCAGTCTTTCCAGGCGATCCTCGGCAGGAACCCGGCGAAATCGATCGGACCGGACAAGCCGGTCGAACGCGTCAGCTGGTTTGCCGCCATCCAGTACTGCAACATGCGTTCGTTGCGAGATGGTTTCCAGCCGTGCTACGACCTGCGAACGCAAGCCTGCGATTTCGCCGCCGACGGATATCGGCTGCCGACAGAAGCGGAGTGGGAATACGCCTGCCGCGCGGCGACGACCACGCGCTGGTCATTCGGCGATCAGGCCGGCGAGCTGGGGAAACACGCCTGGTACAAGGCCAACTCCGGCAAGATCACGCATCCCGTGGGGGAGAAACCACCGAATCCTTGGGGCCTGTACGATCTGCACGGGAATGTGGCCGAGTGGTGCCATGATTTCTACGCCGACCGCTACGATGCCGGAACTTCCGTCAAGGACCCCCGCGGTCCAACCTCTGGCACCGAACGGGTTCTGCGGGGCGGCAGCTGGAAGTCCAGCGAGGACAGTTGCCGCTGCTCGGCCCGGCACAGCGAAGCGCCTGGCTTTGCCGATGTCTGTTTTGGCTACGAGGCGTATGGCTTCCGCTGCGTTCGGCGGGTGCCTGGCGATGGCTCCGCACTGTAAGCCCGGACTATTCATGTAGGCCGGAACGAGGTCGCGCAAAGCTATGCCGGAACGGCGCAACCGGCGCTCGTGGGAAGAACCCGCTTGGTGCAGATGCCACGCGCCGGAAGCGACCGAAGTTCCGGCAGTGCTTCCGGTTGCTTGTTCCGGCCTACAGGAGTATGAATAATCCGGGGTAAGGCGGCGCCGCACGAAAGAGGCTTGCACGGTCGCACATTCTTAGGGGACACGTTGGGTCGGGGTTGGGCGGAACCGGCCTTGATCATAAGGTGGCGCAAAACGCTAGCAGCGGATCATCGTAACCCGAAGCGTCAGCGAGGAAAACGCCGCTCTTCCTCGCTGACGTGTCGGGTTACGATGCGCAACCTTATGATCAAGGTCGGCGCAACCGGTCGTCCTCGGAATGTAGCTGAATTCGCCAGAATTCAGGTCCTCGCCCTCGAAAAGCCCCTGAATTCTGGCGAATTCAGCTACGATTCTGGCCCCTACGATCTCGTGCGAGGAAGACCGGTTGCCAGGAGACGGCAACATGTACAGACAATCGATGGCGTCGAATGTTCCCAGTTGTGCTCAGTCTCAAATACCGTGGGTCGGCCTGTTGGGCTGCTTGCTGCTGACGGCCAGTGCGCGGTTGCCGGCTGGCGAAGGTGTCGTCGACATCGGTCCTGCCGCAGCCCCGACGCGCGTGCCACGCTGGAATGCACGGGGCCTGGGCCAGCTTCGCTGGCAAGGGATTGCCTGCCTGGACATGAGCGAGGACGGGCGATTCGTGGCGGTCGGCACCATCGCCCCTGCGAGCGATCCGAACGTGTTCCTGCTGGATGCAGACGGCAAGATCGTCGACCAGCGGCGCGCCGGCCACCGGTGGGTGAACGAAGTGACCGTGTCCCACGACGGCCGCTTCGTCGCCGCCCTGGTCACCACTCCCGAAGGTACGGCAGGCGACACGCCTCGCTTTTATGCCTTTCGTCAGGGGCAGGAATTGACTCAGCTGTCCGACAAGTTCCGGTTCCGCGACTTCCGTCCCTGCGGAGGCATGTTTCACTACGGGGAGCATTCCAACCATCTGCCCCGCAGCTCGCGTTGGTCTGGTGACCGCTGGGTGGTGGCCGGAGATGATCAGATCGTCTGGCTGTCGCCCAGCGCTGCCGCACGGGACGACGAGGCTCCCGCCGAGCCACGTGGGTCGAACGGTTCGGCAGGAGCCGCGTCCTCCCACCCTGACCTGCCTAGCACTTCGCGCCGCCCGGCCCTCCACCAAGTGCACCTGGGCCAAGGCGTGACCACGGCCTTCGCAGCCAGCATCGGCGGCCTCGCGGTCGTCGGCCGGTTCGGCGGCATCGACCAGGCGCCCGGCAAATTTCAGGACCTCCTCGTCGTGCAGCCGGACCAGCTCAAGTCGATCGTCTGGTCGCGTCCTGTCCGCCACGATGTGGCGTCCTCGCCCCAACCGGAGCAGGGCGTCTATGGTGCGCCCGCCCCGCCCTATCAGGACGTCAAATTCCAAGCTCCACTGGCGGTGGCGATTGACAGCCACGGAGCACAGATCGCGGTGGCCGACTACCAAGGCTGGCAGCGTGTGTTCCAGCCGCGGAATGGGAGCGCGGACATTCCTTTCGGCACGCGCTTCATGCCGTCGCACCCGACCATCCACATCTACGACTCCGCCGGCAACACGCTCCGCCGCATCGGCCCCGACGCGTTTGCGGAAGCCTTCTGGTGCGATCTCGCTTTCTCCGCCGACGGGCAATCGCTGCTCATCTCGCCACACAACTGGACCAGCCGCGGACTGGCCGGGCAGCCGTTCCTGCCCGCTGACGCGAACGCGCGGACGCTCTATGTGCTCGACATCGCCAGCGGCGAATTGCGCGCTGTCCGATTCCCCGACGCCATTTCCTCGGTCGCTTGCGGCGGCGAGAAGACGGTCGTGGGCTGTTGGGACCACAACGTGTATCTGCTGGGCCACAGCGATTCATCGCAGGGTCGATCTCATTCCTCGACCCACTCGGTGGCAATGGACGTCGGCGGCGCGAGCCTAGTCCGCGTCTCCAAGGATGGCCAGCGGATCGCGGTGGCGACGGGCGCTGGCACCGTGCGCATGCTGGACGCAGCCGGCCGGGAACTCTGGCAGACCGGCCTCGACCAGGCCGCTCAGCCGGGTGACAAGCCCTGGACCAAGAACCAGCAGGCCGATCCACTCGCCCCCGGAATCTGGCGCACCAACGGCGGACTGGCTCACAGCGACTTGGGGAGTCAGATGCTGGTCGAGGCACCCCAGGGCCTGATCCTGATCGACCCGAACGCCGGGGCGTCGTTCGAGCAGAACTGGGCCAGAATCCAGGCGGCCGGTAAGGACCCCCGGCAACTCAAGTACATCCTGCTGACCCACGAGCATGGCGACCACGCGCCGGGGGCCTATCTGTGGCGAGTCATGACGGGCGCTCAAGTCGTCGCGAGCACCGAAATGGCCTATCTCCTCCAACACCATATTCCCGGCGGCACCGGCTATGGATTTCATCCGCCCGTGCCGGTCGATATCGTCCTGACCGGGGACCAAGAACTGGAGCTGGCCGGGCTGAAGGTGCGGGCCCTGCGTCTGCCCGGCCACACGTCCGGCTCGCTGGGTTATGCGTTCGCGAAAGAGGGGCGGACCTACGTGGCGACGGGCGACCTGATCATGCCCGGTGGCGTCCTCGGCTACTCGGGCAGTTTGGACTTCAGTGCCCGGGATGTCCTCGGCAGTCTCCGCAAGCTGGCCGAGCTGAAACCGGACGTGGTGCTGGGCGGTCACGGCGGGGGCGACCCCGACAACTTCATCGCCCAAGGCATCGCGGCGGGTGAAGCCACCGGCTGGTCGCGGATGGTGCCCGAGCGGCCGAATCCGCTGTTTCGCTTCTCGCAGACAAACTACCTGGTCGCGGCCTGGTTGGAGCCCATCCTATCCGCCGCCTACGGCGACGTGGACGGCGACGGTCGCCCCGACGTGGCTGTGCTCGTCCCGCAGGGCCAAGGTTCAGCGGTCAAGATCTACCTGAACAAGGGCGGCCGATTCGCCGCTGCGCCCGAGGCCCAGATCGACCTGCCCGGCTTGAGTCGCGGCTGGAAGCTTCGTATCGTGCGGCTTGGCAGCGGCCAGGTCGCTGACTTCTTTGTGTCCAGCGAGAGCCAGGTCATGCTGCTGCTGTCCCAGGCAGAACGACCGGGGGAGCTCAAGTTCAAGGTGACGCCGCTGCCGGTGACCCGTGGGACGCAAGTCGTCACCGGGGATTTCCATGGCGACGGCAGAACGGACCTGCTGATCGGCGCGCGTTTCGTCGCCGGCTACTACCTCGCTTCGCAACGCGAAGACAGCGTCTTCCAGGTCCGGCAGACGCAACAGCCCCGCCAGAGCTACTGGGACATCCAATTGGCCGACGTCAACGGCGACCAGCGCGCAGATCTGCTCACCTCCTGCGGCGACATTTTCTTGCGGCAACCGGATGGTTCGCTTGCCGAAACGCCCGCCCTGCATCTGACCCCGCCCAGCGGTGAACTGCCGGGCTGGTCGTTCATGGCAGCCGCCGACTTCGACCAGGACGGCGGGACGGACGTTGCACTTCTGGCCGGCGTCAAGGACGGGACCGCCGTGTGGCTCTACCGAAACACTCGCAACCCGCAGGATCCGTTCCCCAAGGAGCCGAGCGTGAAGTTCGTGGTCCCTGACACCGTCATCAGTCGCGACGGCCCCACGGTGGCTGACTGGAACGGTGATGGGATTCCCGATCTGCTGCTCGGCCAAAAAGGGCAACCGTCGAACGTGAGCATTCTCACCGGCGCACCGTCCGACGGCCTGAACCCGCAGCGGACGGTGACCGTGAAATTGGACTACGTGCCGCACTTTGACACCCGTTTCGGTGTGGCGGACTTTAACGGCGACGGCCGTCCCGACCTGGCCGGCTTCGGACCCTCGCCGGCCGGCGCCGTAGGCGTCTACATCTGGCTGCAGAATTGAACCCTGATTATTCATGCTTCTGTAGGCCGGAACAAGCAAGGCGAGCGGCAGGAAATAGCTTACCCAACTCAGTGTAGGATGGTCTTCCCAGACCGTCCCGATTGGCCCGCGAAGGCCGACCTGCGGGTAAATTATTCCCTGCCGCTCGCCCAACCGGAAGCACTGCCGGAACTTCGGTCGCTTCCGGCGCGTGGCGTCTGCACCAAGCGGGTTTTTCCTGCGAGCGTCGGGTTACGATGATTCGCTGCTAGCGTTTTGCGCCACCTTATGATCAAGGCCTGGAATTGGTGTCTTCCCGTGTCTCGTCTTGACTTGCCGCCTGCCAACCCCGTAGCTTGATGGCAGCGAGATTGGGGCGCACACTTCACCGCACACCGTTGTCTGCACAGGGAGAACCGGGAGATGGGCATCATTTATCGAGTCAACATGGCTGATCTTTCCGTTCGTGTCGAAGAACCTGCGGACGACATCCGCGAGTTGGGCGGCCGAGCCTTGACCTCGGCCATCGTCGGCCGGGAGGTGCCGCCCACCTGCCATCCGCTGTCGGCCGAAAATAAACTGGTGATTGCGCCGGGCACGCTGACGGGAACGGGCGCCCCTTGTTCCGGCCGGTTGTCTGCGGGGGCCAAGAGCCCGCTGACCCGCGGCATCAAAGAATCCAATTCTGGCGGCATGGCGGCGATCGACCTGTCGATCTGCGGCATTCAAGCCATCGTCGTCGAAGGCCAACCGGCGGACAACCGGCTGTATCGGCTGGTGGTCAAGCCTGACGGCGTGCGCATCGAAGCGGCCGACGAACTGCGGGGCTTAGGCAACTACGACACCGTGGCCCGCCAATTCGAAGCCTGCGGCGACAAGGTCTCGTGCATCAGCATCGGTCAGGCGGGGGAACTGCGAGCCGCCGCGGCGAGCATGGCTGTCACGGATGTCGAAGGGCGTCCCACACGCCACTGCGGGCGCGGCGGTCTCGGCGCCGTCATGGGCGCCAAGGGCCTGAAGGTGATCGTGGTGGATGCGGCGGGCGGCCAGCGGCCGCGGCCCGTCGATCAGACGGCGTTCCGAGCGGGCGTGGCCAAATTCAACGCCGCGTTGCAGGGCCACCCGCTGACGAGCCAGACGCTGCCGACCTTTGGGACCAACGCGCTGACGAACGTGCTGAATGCGGCCGGTGGCTATCCGACGCGGAACTTCCGTACCGGACAGTTCGAAGGCGCCGAAGCGATCAGTGGCGAGCGGCAGCACGACGTGATCGTCCAGCGTAACGGTGTCATCGCTCACGCTTGCCATCGCGGTTGCACAATCCGCTGCTCCCGCGTCTACCTGGACGAGCACGGCCAGTACCTGACCAAGGGGCCGGAATACGAAACCGTGTGGTCGCACGGCGGCAACTGCGGGATCGCTGACTTGGATGCCATCGCCCAGATGGATCGGCTGGACGACGACCTCGGACTGGACACGATTGAAACGGGGGCCACGATTGCCGTGGCGATGGAGGCCGGCATTCTGCCGTTTGGCGACGCGGCCGGCGCGATCCGCCTGCTAAAAGAAGTCGCCCAGGGGACGCCGTTGGGGCGGCTGGTCGCGGCGGGGGCCGAGACGCTCGGCCGCGCGTACGGCGTCGTGCGGATCCCGACGGTCAAGGGACAGTCGATGCCGGCTTACGATCCCCGCGCGGTTCAAGGGATCGGGGTCACCTACGCGACCTCGACGATGGGGGCCGATCACACGGCGGGCTATGCCGTGACGGCCAATCTGCTGGGTGTGGGCGGTCACGTCGATCCGTTGCAGCCGGCCGGGCAGATGGAATTAAGCCGCGATCTGCAAATCGCCACGGCCGCCATCGACACCTCCGGTTTGTGTCTGTTCGTGGCCTTTGCCGTGCTGGACCTGCCCGCGGCGCTGGAAGGCATCTGCGAGATATATGGGGGACTGTACGGCCGGCTCTTTACCGCAGCGGATTTCCTCGCGCTGGGACGCAAAACGCTGGCCCGCGAGCGGGCGTTCAACGCGGCCGCCGGCTTCGGCCCGGTGGACGACCGCCTGCCGGATTTCTTCCTCCAAGAGAAATTGCCTCCGCACAACGTCGTGTTCACGGTGCCGAACTGCGAATTGGATCGCGTGTTTGAGACGATTCAGTAGCACAGGACGACTATGCCCCAAATCAAAGTGCAACTGTACGCCGATCTGCGCCGGTACATCGACGGCGCGACGGGGATCGAGGTGGAGATCGAGCCGGGCCGGACGATCGGCCAAGTGCTGGATCAATTGGGTGTCCCGCGCGAGCAGGCGCGGATCCTCTTCGTCAACCACCGGGTCGCCAAGCTCGATCAGTCGCTGCAGGGCGCTGAACGGTTGGACGTGTTCTCGGCGATCGGCGGCGGGTAGTGCTCCGCGCCGTCGTAGGTTCTGCTGACCGAGCAGGACCTCAACGGGCCCGTCCCAGACGTTGTTGTTTCTCTTTCCGTTTCTCTTTCTGGTTCGGCTTGCGTTCGGGCGATGATCGCTCCACCCCCGGCGGCGACCACGCGGGATCCTTGGGATTGGCCACCGTCAGTGGGAAATCGTCGCCGTACTCCTGCTGAGCGTGTTTCAGCAGTGTCATCATTTCGGCGACTTTCGCGGCGCACACTGGATCGGCGGCGCGGTTCTGCATTTCACGCGGGTCGCTCTGCAGATCGAACAGTTGGGTCTGGTTCACCAGCGGGTAGCGGATCAGTTTCCAACGGTCGTCACGCACCGCGCGCTGGCAGTCGCGATAACCTGTGTAGAGATATTCACGAACCTTCGTCGTCTTGCCGACGATCACCGGAGCCAGGCTCTTGCCTTCCACGCCGTCCGGCACGGCTGCGGAGGCGAAGTCACAAAAGGTGGGAAACAAGTCCAGCAGGTAGACCAGCGCGTCGGTCCGGCCCTGCGGGATGCCGGGACCGGCCACCACCAACGGGACGTGCATGCCGCCGAACTCGTACAGATTCTGCTTGCCAAACAGGCCGTGCTCGCCCAGCGACAGGCCATTGTCACCGGTGAAAATGATGATGGTTTGGTCGAATTGGCCCAGTTCGCGCAGCGTTTGGAAGATCCGCCCCACATGGTGGTCCAAGCAGGAGATGCAGGCGTAGTAGTCGGCGATCTGGCGACGGGTGTTCTCCGGCGTGCGCGGCCAGGGGGCAAGGTGCTCGTCGCGCACGGTCAGCTCGCCGTTGTCGAACGGGTGCAGCGGCAGGAAGGCCGCGGGCAGCGGTAGCTGGGCTGGGTCGTACAAGTCCATGAATTCCTGCGGCGCGATCCGCGGATCATGCGGCACGGGCGGGGCCAAGTAGATGTAAAACGGCCGCTCCTGCGGACGGTCCCGCAAGAACTGGATGGCGGCGTCCGCATGCCGCTGGCTGGACGTGGCCCGCGAATCGCCGCGGTCGTCCATCACCAGATTGTGGTCGAAAGCCTCAATGCCCGCCCGGAACTCGTTCCCGCCCTTGCCGGCATGAAAGGTTTCGTAGCCTGCCGCCCCCAGCACGCTTGGCAGGACCGCGACGGGCTCGGTCGGACCCCGCCCCGTGCGCCCGCCCGGAATACGCAGCCACGAACGCCCGGTCAACAGCATCGTGCGGCTGGGCAGACAGACGGCGCCGATCATCGAGCCTTGGGTGTAGCAATGCGTGAAGGTCATTCCGCTGTTCACGAGTTGGTCGAGGTTCGGCGTCTTGAGATGGGGATTCCCCAACGCCCCGAGACCGTCCGGACGGTGGTCGTCCGCGTGAATGTGCAGAATACTCGGCTTCGGCTTGGGGCCGATATCCGCACCGCGGGCGTAGCCGCCCAACGCGAGAGCAATCGCGAGCCAGGACAGGCTGGTTCGGGTCATGAGGATCTCCTTGAACGTGTGGCGAAGCGGTCGGACCTGGGGTGTTCAGTCTGTGCCCGTCAAGACCAATTGATTTGATCCAATTTCTATTCCGCGATTGGGGCTGGGGAAGGCTTCCCGGTGGAGGCCGGCGTTATCCACTACTCTTCCGGCCCGAACGGGCCAAAACAAATCAGCCCAGGGCAGAGCGTCGCGGCGTAGCCGCAGAGCGACGCCCTGGGTACGGGTTCGATTCAGCACGGTAGCCCTGAAAGGGCGAAACAAATCGGTTCCTCCCCGCACGCATCGTTCGTCCGATGCGGCCAAGGCTTGTTTCGCCCCTTCAGGGCTGGTCTTCTCAATCCTCTCATAACCCAGGGCGGCGCTACGCGGCTACGCGGCTACGCTCTGCCCTGGGCTGATTTGTGGCTGCCCCTTTGGGGCGAAAACCTGTGCATCACGATCAGGGGTGCCCCAGGGGCCACTCGGTCATCCTGGATTTCGTAATCACTCCGCGAAGCAAACCAGAATGGGACAGAATCAGGCATTCGGGAAAACACCAATTCACAGTAAAATCGCACAAACTGAACACCCCAGGTCGGCCCATTATGGCACAACCGCTGAACGACAGCATCCCCCGTGGACTGTGGATCGGGGTGGCGTGTATCCTCGGAGGGGCGTTACGTTTGACCACCCGTGTAAGGACGGCGACCGACCATGACAAAACGCGTTCTGGAAATTGGCAACTGTAATCTGGACCATGCGCTGCTTGGCGTTCTACTGAAACGCAGTTTTCAGGCCAATGTGGTCCGGGCCCACGACGCCTCGGAGGCTCTGGCGGCACTACGCAGCGGGCCGTTTGATCTGGTGCTGGTCAACCGCATCCTGGATCGCGACGGCAGCGACGGGCTGGAACTTATCCGGACGATTAAGGCCTCGCCGGAATTCGCTGCTACGTCGGTGATGATGCTCACGAACTATCCGGAACACCAGGAGCGAGCGGTGGCCGCGGGCGCAGCGTCGGGCTTCGGCAAAGCCGAACTGCAGGCGGCGGAGACGCACGAGAAACTGGCGAGGTTCCTGGGCGAATGAGGCCCTGGACCCCAGTCAATCACTTCTGCGTCAACAGGGTCGCCACGTAGGCTATGCCGCCAGCCACCGCGCCCAGGACGATCGCCAAGCCGAGCTTTCCGTAGGTGAAGTTCAGGCCCGTGTTGAAGATCATCTGGTAGGCTATCGCCGTGCAATTGAACGCCAGGGCGGCTACCAAGACACGTTGTTTCTGGATTTCGTCCATAGGTCGCTTCCGCTAGACCTACTTGGGTGCCGGTTCCGTCGGGACTCCTTCGGGCTGCTTCTCTGCGGCCGGCGCAGGCCGCGGCTGCTCGGTCTGCGGCGGTTCGCTTGGTGGCCCCGCGGTTTTCAGGCTGGCGGCGATGGCATACGCCACGTTTCGATACCTGGCAAACTGCGGCTCCTGCACGTCCAGGTTGAGCGTGTACAGTCGCCCGCCCGCCAGCGTCATCACTACCAGTCGCGGCCCGCGTCCGCTCTTGCGTTTGACCATCTCCACGTAGACGGCACAAGCCGTGTCGCCAGCCATCACGGGTGTCACCGGCGTTTCCAGCGACTTGTCGCTGACGGTACGCGTTACCGCCTTGACGAAGTCCACAAGCGTCGCTTGGTTGACCTCTTTCAGCTCCGGAAAGGGCGTATCTTCGGCGGCAAACAGAATTCGCGGCAATTCATCAAGGCTGCCGCTCTTGGGATGCAAAGCCAGTAGGTAGCCCTGCGCGACAGACGACCGGTCGGAACTCTGTTCCCAACCCTGAGGACAGGCCACGGACAGCCGGCCTGCATCCTGAGGGAGTAGGTACGGCCCGACCTTGACCCGCAACTCGGCCACCGGGTGGTGCTTCGTCGGTGGCACATCCAGCTCGGCGGAGTCGTCATCCACCGCCGCTGCTTCGCCCGATACCGAACGGCGGCCGCAACTGGTGGCACACACGCAGGCCACGAGCACCAGACACCAGATCGTGCACCGACTGCGTCGTCTCATCGTTCACTGCCTCGGCACGACGAAGTAGGCTGGGTGCCACCCACCCTGCGAGAACCGAACGACTCCGATTCGCACGGCGTCAGCTCACACCACCTCAATGTCCTGTTTGCCCTTCTGGACGTAATGCGACTGCTTGCCGGATTGCGTCAGCGCGGCGGCCTTCTTCCGGGCCTCTTCCTCCTGATGGTACGGGAAAGTCGCGACCACCTTGGCCGACTGATTGCACACCATCCAGACCAGTCTCTTGCGGACCTCGACCGCCTCCTTGCGGCTCTTCCGCTTCGCCGGCTTCCGTTTTGCGACTTTTTCTTCGCCCGGTGCAGCTTCGTCCGCTGCAGCTTCGCCCAGTCCAGCTCTCTCCGCGGCTTCAGCTTCTGCGCGGAGTGCTTTTCGATTGACGATCTTACGTGCCATGAGGGTTCGCCATGAATAGATTGTTACCAAACGGAAAGACACCGCCTCGCGGTGGTGGACCATCTAACGCACAAGATAACCGATACGCGGGAAAACCGCCAGTTGGCGTCCGCCGGGTGTGGGGCAAGAAAGATAAAGGGCTGGACGACGCGCGGCCGACTGGCCAAAATAGGAGACCTTTGCCGGGACGGGACGGCGCACCTAACGACCGCCGTCGGCAGATTCCCGTTGCTGCGTACGGCTTGGCTGTTCGGAGAACCTTTCGCACGTATCGCCACGACACGAGCGGAAGGCCGATTTTACCCCGCTGAGATGTTTTCCTTGATCTCGGTCAAACTCCTGCGTGTAAGCTTCCCCCAGAAGCAAGTGACAGCACGAGGTTGGTTTGATCGAGGTCTGCTATGCTGATGCCGAATCCCAAATTGGAAGTTGCGCTCACGCACATCAACGCCTTGGGCGCCACGGTGTACGAGCAAGGTGTCCAGTTCGCGGTCTACAGCCACTCGGCGACTGCGGTGCGGTTGTTGCTGTACGATCACCAGGACGACTTCGAACCGGCGGAGGTGATCGACTTCGAGACCGAGGGGCAGCGCTGGGGCGACCACTGGAGATGCGTCGTCCGTGGCATCGGTCACGGACAATTGTACCAGCTGCAGACCGCGGGGCCTCACCGGCCAGAACGGGGCCTTCGGTTTGACGGTCAGGCCCGCTTGATCGATCCCTACGCAGCCGCCTTGGCCGGGGACTTCCAGCCTGCGGACGATGGCGTAATCCGGCCGCCTAAGTGCGTGGTGATCGACGACAAGTTCGATTGGGAAGACGACCGCTGCCCACGCTATCACCCGTCCGAGTCGGTGATCTACGAGATGCACGTCGGCGGTTTTACCAAGAGCCGCTCCAGCCATGTGAAGCATCCCGGGACGTACCTGGGCATCATCGAGAAGATCCCCTACTTGAAGTCCTTGGGCGTGACCACGGTCGAACTGATGCCGATCCACGAGTTCCCGATCCTGGGCTGTGACGGCCACCAGCTGAAACGGCCGAACTACTGGGGCTACGATGCGCTGGCCTTCTTCTCGCCCCACCGCGGCTACGCGTTGGGCCCGGAGCCTGGGGCTCAAGTCACCGAGTTCAAAATGCTGGTCAAGGCCCTCCACCAAGCCGGCATCGAAGTCATCCTGGACGTGGTGTTCAACCACACCTGCGAAGGCAACGAACGCGGGCCGGTATTCAGCTTCAAAGGGCTGGAGAACAACGTCTACTACCTGGCCGAGGACGGCGGACGTGCTTACAAGAACTACTCGGGCTGCGGGAACACGTTGAACTGCAATCACCCGGTCGTGCGGCGGATGATTCTGGACTGTTTACGAAACTGGGTGCTGAACTATCGTGTGGACGGATTCCGCTTTGATTTGGCCTCGATCCTGGGCCGCGGACGGGACGGCGGGCTGATGCACTATCCACCGCTGGTGGAAGAGATCTCCGAAGACCCAGTGCTGGCCGACACGAAGCTGATCGCAGAAGCCTGGGACGCCGCCGGTGCCTACCAGGTGGGGTCCTTCGGCGGGCCGCGGTGGTCGGAGTGGAACGGACGTTATCGCGACGACGTACGCCGCTTCTGGCGCGGCGACGCCGGGCAACTCGGCCCGCTGGCGACGCGGTTGGCGGGGTCCAGCGACCTGTACGAGCGCAGCCAGCGGCATCCCTACTGCAGCGTCAACTTCATCACCTCCCACGACGGGTTCACGCTGCACGACCTGGTTGGCTATCGCCACAAGCATAACGAGGCCAATGGCGAAAACAACCGGGATGGTGACAATAACAACTTCAGCGATAACTACGGCGCCGAAGGCCCCACGGATCGGCCGGACATTGACGAGGTGCGGGTCCGCCAGATCAAGAACATGCTGGCCACGCTGATGCTCAGCCAGGGCGTGCCCATGCTGGTGGCGGGCGACGAATGCCGGCGGACCCAGCGGGGCAACAACAACGCCTACTGCCAAGACAACGAGGTGTCCTGGTTCGACTGGGATCTGACCCGGCAGCATCGCGAATTAGTGCGTTTCACCCGGGCCCTAATTCGTTTCCGGCGCAACCAGCCCACGGTGCGGCGTCTCAGTTTTCTGACCGGCCAACCCAACGAGCACGACGAGCGGCCGGACGTCAGCTGGTTCAATGCCCGCGGCGAACCGGCTGGTTGGCACGGCCATGCGACGCTGCTGACCTGCCTATTCACGGCGCCGCCCGCGACACAGGATCCCACCGGCGAAGGCCGCAGCCTGTTGTTGCTGCTGAATTCGACACCGGAGCCCCACGAGTTCCTGTTCCCGGAAGCGGCCAAAGCCGACGATTGGCGACAGTTCATCAATACCGCCAGCAAGGCGCCCTACGACATCTATCCCAGCCAAAACGGACCTTCGCTGCCGAGGTCGGGACGATTGATTCTGTCGCCACGTTCGCTGATCTGCTACGTAGCGACCCGACGGCAGACGGGCTTGACCAAGAAGATCTGACCTGCTGCAACCCACGGCTTCACGACGAAAGCGACTTATGGAATTTCTGCCTGGACCGGCTGATCCGGCCCCGATTTTGGAACTCGCGGCAGCCGAAGAACGCCTGCTCGCCCGGTACGATCGGCCCGCCCGATCGCTGCTGTTGGAACCCTGGGAAGCCGAACTCTTGGCTCGCTTGGTGCAGGTGTGGCGCGCCCATCGATCGCCGCTGGCCAAGGCCCAGCGACCGCCAACGACGCCGCGCTGCTGTGGCCGACTCAAAGAACTGCATGGTTTTGCGGAAGACGAGAGCGGGCCGGATAGGTTCGCTCGGCGGGCGGGCCTTGAACCACGGGATACGGCGGGCTCCAGCTAGGTCGGATGGGACGATTCACCCCTTGCTCACCGTCTCGTCCAACTTTAGGCACGGCCGAGAAATAACTCCCTCGCCCCGGTACTCCGCAGATTGTCCCACTTTTAAGCTGCCATTTCTTCCAGACTTACGTCACTTTGCGGCTGGTTGATTGGGG
>JAPLNJ010001171.1 GCA_026692885.1 Planctomycetota bacterium
TCAGCGGCCGGTATCCGGCCTTGCGCATCGCCGCCGTCTTGGCTACGTTTACCCACCGGCCTGAACCGAGCAAACCCAGAGACCGGCCGCAACGGCCGTTCTGAGACCCCTCCCAACACCTGGGGAAAATAGACAGCTACGGGCCGTGGTCTCGGTGTCGGCCGACAAGGTCGATCCGGCCCTCGACCAGCAGCTGGTGCACCTGACGGCCGAGGCCACCACCGAGGAGACGTTGACCGACGCCGATTTCAAGTTCTCCGCCCCGGCCATCAAGTTGCGGCGCCGCGTGGAAATGTACCAGTGGAAAGAGGATGAACGCACCGAGGAACGCAAGAAGCTTGGGGGCGGCGTCGAGAAGAAAACGACCTGGACCTACGAGAAGACGTGGTCCCCTGAACTGATTTCATCCCAAGGCTTCAAACAGGGAGCGGGACATGAGAACCCGGGGGCCCTGCGTTTCCCCGGCCGCGAGGAGCAGGCCAAGGACGTGCATCTGGGAGCGTTCGAGTTATCGCCGGGCTTGGTGGGACAAATCAGCAACTACGAGCCGCTACCCTTGGCTGCGCAGGTCCTCGACCAGTTGCCAGAGGAGTTGCGGAAGCAAATCAAGGCGGACGGGAATAGACTCTACCTGCCCAACGACCCGAAGATGTCGGCCGCCGATCCGGCCAAGGCTGAAATCGGCGATCTGCGGGTGTCCTTCGAGGTCGTCAAGCCGGCCCAGGTCAGCATTCTCGCCCGGCAACTTGGCAATACGTTTGAGTCGTGGGTGTCGGGCACCGGCACCCAAATCGAACGGTTGACCGCGGGAGCGGTCAGTGCCCAAGACATGCTCGGCCAGCTGGAACAGGAGAACACGATTCTTACTTGGCTGCTGCGCGGCGGCGGCTTTCTGTGCATGACATTCGGTATTGGGCTGGTCTTCAGCCCGCTGGCCGTGCTGGCCGATGTCGTGCCGTTCCTGGGCGACTTGCTGCGGATGGGTGTCGGTCTGTTTGCTGCCGTCGTGGCGGGAAGCCTCTCGCTGGTGACCGTTGCCGCGGCCTGGCTGGCCTATCGGCCCGTGCTCGGTATCGGCCTGTTGGTACTGGCCGGCGTGCTGGTCTTGGGGTTGCGGCGGCTGGGTGCCAGGAAACACGTGGCCGTCGGTTGACGCTGTCGTTCCCGCGGGTTCTCCGTCGTTCCGTCTCCCTGATCCTGCGGTCTGGGCCACCGTCAGGCTGGAAAGCCTAACCTACGGGATCAGCCTGGTCTTGCGTCCGGCGCGGGCGAGAACTTCCAGAGCGAAATCGATTTCGTCGGACGTATGAATCGACGAGATGCAGGTCCGCAGTCGAGGTGCGTCCATCGGCACCGCGGGAAACACGACCGGGATGACCAGCAAGCCCTCGGCGCGACACAGACGTGTCATCTCCAGGGTGATTTCGTCATTACGCGTCATCACCGGCACGATGGGCGTGACGCTGCCGGCCGTGTCAAAGCCGAGATCCTGCAGGCCGGTCAGATAGTGATCGAGGTTCTCCCACAGCCGGGTGACCAGTTCCGGCTCGCGCTCCAGGACCTCCAACGCCGCCACCGCCACGCTGGCCTGACTGGCGGGCAGCGCGCCGCTGAAGATGTACCCGCGGGCGTGGTGCCGGAGAAAAGTGGTGATCTCCTCCCGAGCAGCCACGAAACCGCCGCTCCCGGCGAGCGTCTTGGAAAGGGTGCCCATCTTGACGTCGATATCATTGGGGTCCAGGCCGAAGTGCTCCTGGATGCCCCGTCCCGTCTTGCCCAGCACACCCAGGCTGTGGGCCTCGTCGACCATCAGCAGAGCCTGGTGCTTCTTGCACAGCTCCACGACCGTCGGCAGGTTGACGATATCTCCATCCATGCTGAAGATGGCATCCACCACGACCAGCGTCCGGCGTCCGGCGGCTTGCTCCAGGCACTCCGCCAATCCGTCCATGTCATTATGCGGGAACGTCAGTAACTCGGCCCCGGAAATGCGACAGCCGTCCACGATACTCGCGTGGTTCCACTGATCGCCAACGATGCAATCGCCCCGCCCGACCAGCGTGGAGATGGTCGCCAGGTTGGTGACGTAACCGCTGCTGAACACGATCGCATCCTCGGCCTGCATGAACTGGGCCAGCTTGGCTTCCAACTGCCGGTGGACAGACGTGGTCCCGGTCAACAGTCGGGAGCCATGGTGGCCGGTACCAAACTCGGCGAGGGCTGCCGTGGCCGCCTGCTGCAGATGGTGATGCCCCAGCAGCCCGAGATACTCGTACGAACCGAGCATCAGCATGCGTTTCCCGTCCACGACCACCCAGGCGCCGTCGTGCCGGGAGATCTCGGTCTCAAAAAAGTACAGCCCCATTTCTTTTACGGCCCGGACCCGACGATTCAGACGTTCGTAATGCTCCAACAGATTCGTCGCTTCACGCGCCGCCGGAGCTGCCGCGGCAGCCGTCTCCGCCGCTGCCGCCGCTGCCGCCGAATGGACCGTGCCGGCACGTGCCGCAGGCCCGGCAGCAGCCGGCCGCAGGCTATCCAGATACCCGGCCAACTCGTTGATGGTGGCCAGTTCATACACCAATTCCGGATTCAGGGTCTTACCGGTTGCCTCCTCCAGTTCGCCGGCAATCGTGGCCACGCCTATGGAATCCAGGCCCAATTCAAACAGCGAGGCATCGTAATCGATCCGGTCCAAGCGGACACCGGCTTGCTGCCGGAGCCAACCGCGGATCTTGTCGTGAATCAGTTGATGCGTGGACAGGTCGGGCACAGTCGACGGAATCACAGTCGACGGAATCAGGGGCGATGAAAGCACGGGCGTATCGGTGGCCTGGGCCATGAAATGCTCCTCGTAAGCAGGCAGCAAAGTGCTCGGACGCTACTAAACTTGGGAAACAATCTGAAGAGGTCCGAGTGGGGCGATACCAAGCACGCCACCACCTTCAGATTGGAAGGAGTTGGCCCTTCGGATAGAAAGTGCACAATTGGTGAAGTGTTCCGCCACTTGTGATGGAACCGCGTCGGGCGAACGAGTCGGGCGACGATCGGTGCAGTGTAGCGGATCTCCCCTAGGCCGTCCACCGGTGGAGTCGCCGGGTGTGTCTGGGGGTGGACCGACAAAAATGCTGTTTTCCGCCGCATGCGGACAGGAAGATGTGGGACAGGAAGATGTTTCCTCGAAGCGTGGAGGATTTGCCCCCTTTTCCTGTCCCGAGTCTTCCTGTCCCCCGGAACGAGAGTGGGATGGACTTCTTGTAGAGCCCGTAGCCGCATTTTGACCCGGTCCGGCGGACAGTCGCCACCGCTGTGAACATCTTCACGCCTTTCTCGTTCCCACGCTCCGCGTGGGAACGCAAGTGATTTGACGCTCCGCGTCGTCCGCCCAAGGACGCAGAGCGTCCGTGGCTTGCGTTCCGACGCAGAGCGTCGGAACGAGAAAAACCGAGGACTTGGACAACCGCAAGATGTTCACAGCAGTGGGGGACCGTTGCCCTCGCGTGCGCGCTGGGTTAATTTAGTGTGCAAGATTATGTTGACCGGTTCCGCCCGGCATGATCCGGCTTGGCCGCAAGCCCCGCCCGTGGGAACGCATCGCATCCAGGAGAGCATCTCGTGAAGACCGAAGTGAAGATCCCCGCGTGCCTGCTGCTCGGACTGGGTTTACTGGCCGCAGTCCCGGTGTCCGCGGCGGAGTACTATGTCGCTCCCGCAGGGGCTGACGCGAATTCCGGGACGGTAGAAAAGCCGTTCTTGACGCTGCCGCGAGCCCAGCAGGCGGCGCGAGAAGCACGGGCCAAGGGCCAACCGGTCACCATCTTCCTGCGTACCGGGACGTACTACTTGACGGAGCCGCTGGTGCTGACACCCGCTGACTCCGGCACCCGGGAGTCCGCCGTCATCTACCAAGCGTACCCGCACGAAACGCCCGTCATCAGCGGCGGCGCGAAGCTGGCACTAAAGTGGGAGCCGTACCGGGATGGCATCCTGCAGGCCAAGGTGCCCGCGGACCTTGCGACCGATCAACTGTTCGTCAACGGCGAACGCCAACCGCTGGCCCGCTATCCCAACTTCGACTCGGAGGAACGCATCTACAACGGCTACGCAGCCGATGCCCTCAGTCTGGAACGGACCAAGCGCTGGGCCGACCCGCGCGGCGGCTTGATCCATGCCATGCATGGTTCCGAGTGGGGTGGGTTCCACTTCGTCATCACGGGCAAGAAAGACGATGGGACGGTCACTTACGAGGGCGGCTGGCAGAACAACCGGCCGTCGAAAATGCACGGTCGATACCGGTTCGTCGAGAACATCTTCGAGGAATTGGACTCGCCCGGTGAATGGTTTCTCGACCGCCAGGCGCACACGCTCTACTTTTACCCGCCGGCGTCGCTGGGCCGCGAATCGCAGGGGGCCCTGCGGGAGGACGCCCCCCAGGCAATCGCCGTTGGCGCGCAGCTGGACGCGGCAACCGTGGAAGTCGTCCGGCTCCGGCACCTGATCGAATTCCGCGGCATCGTCGAAGCCCCGGTTCGGTTTGTGACCCTCCGCGGGCTGACCTTGCGGCATGCCGCGCGCACGTTCATGGAGAACAAGGAGCCGCTGGTCCGCAGCGACTGGACCACGTATCGCGGTGGCGCCGTGTTCTACACCGGCAGCGAAGATTGTGCGTTGGAGGATTGTTTCCTCGACCAGGTCGGCGGCAACGGGGTGTTCGTGAACAACTACAACCGCCGGGTGACCGTCCGTGGCTGCCAGATCGCCAAGGCGGGTGGCAATGGCGTGGCTTTCGTCGGCGACCGCGAAGCGGCCCGCGTGCCGCGCGATTGGAACGATCGCTCGCAGATGTTCGAGACGCTGGACCGCACGCCCGGACCGAAGACGGACAATTATCCCGCCGATTGTCTGGTCGAAGACTGCTTGATCTACCTGTCCGGGCGCGTGGAGAAGCAGACCGCCCCGGTGCAAATCGAACTGTCCCAGGGCATCACCGTGCGGCACTGCTCCCTGTACGACGTGCCGCGCGCCGGCATCAATATTGGCGACGGTTGCTGGGGCGGCCACGTGGTCGAGTTCTGCGATATTTTCGACACGGTCAAGGAGACCGGCGACCACGGCTCCTTTAACTCGTGGGGCCGTGATCGCTTCTGGGGTCTGAGCGGCCTGAACCTGAACGACGACAAGACGTGGGAAGCCGAGCAGGACCTGCCGCGGCTGGATGCGGTCAAGACCGTCATCCTGCGGAACAATCGCTGGCGCTGCGACCACGGTTGGGACATCGACCTGGACGACGGCTCCACCAACTACCACATTGTCAATAATCTCTGCTTGCACGGCGGCCTGAAGAACCGTGAAGGCTTCTACCGCGTGGTCGAAAACAACATCATTGTCGATAACGGATTCCATCCGCACGTCTGGTTCAAGCACAGCCAGGATATCTTCCGGCGGAACATCCTGTGGACGGACCACTACCTGCCGGCCGGCGGTATGCCGGCGACCCCGTGGGGCCGGGAAATGGACTACAACCTCGTCCATCGGGCGGGCGAGACTCCCGCCGAGCCGCCGGGTCGGGCGGGCGAGGCTCCCGCCGAGCCGCGCGCTGCCCACGGCTCGGCAAAAGCCTCGCTCTCCCAGGCAACTGGCCAGCGGGGCCCCGCCCGGCCTGCGACGAAGCTCGCCGAACAGTCGCAGCGGGATGCGCACTCGATTGTCGCCGACGCCCTGTTTGTCGATCCGGCCAGCGGCGATTTCCGAGTCAAGGACGATTCGCCTGCACTGACGCTGGGCTTTGTGAACTTCCCGATGGACCAGTTTGGCGTGCAGAAGCCGGAGTTGAAGGCCATCGCCCGGACGCCGGAGTTGCCCCAACTCACGGCGCCCACCACCGACCGCCCGGTGTTCAAGCGACCGAATTACCTCGGACAGGCCCAGGTCCGCGACATCTCCGGCCTGGGCGACCGCTCCGCCTACGGATTGCCGGACGAGACCGGGGTCCTGCTGTTGAACGTGCCCGCCGGCAGCCCCGCCGCGAAGGCCGGATTGCAACAGGAGGATGTGATCGTGGGCTGCAACGGCAAGCCCGTGAAGACCGTCCGAAGACTGCAGGAACTGCGGGATGAGGCCGCTGGCAAGCCGCTTTCGCTCGCGGCGATCCGTAAGCAGAAAACGCTCGCCGTCGAGTTAACCGACTATGTGTTTGTCACCGTCGAATACCAGCCGTCGCCCGAATTCAAGACGATACCGCTGGCCCCGGCCGCAGCGGTCCTGCCGGCGAAGATCACGGCTGGCAAGCCCGGCACCATGAACGAGCGCGTGACGGTGCTGAGCGACGGCCAGCTGGCCAAGAACTATGGGCCGGTGTTCGGCAACGGCGTGGTCGACGGCCTGTACAAACTCGATCTGGGTGCCGTGAAGAGTGTCGCGCAGGTGCACACGTTTTCGTACAATCAGAACGAGAACCGCGGTCGGCAGCGTTTCGTGCTCTACGGCAGTCGTGCGGCGTCCGATCCCGGTTGGAACGTCCAGGATGCACGAGTCTTTACACCCCTCGTCGACCTCGACACCAGGCCAGCGGCCGCGCCGGACTTTGTCGCCACCAGCCTGCGGCAGAGCGGCGGTAAGCCGCTGGGTGCCTATCGCTGGCTGGTCTGGGCCCTCTCCCCGGTCACGTCGAACGCGGGTGGCGAGAACACCGCTTTCCAGGAGTTCCAGGTTATCGAACAGGCCCCCTAACACGGCTGCGGGCGGCTATTCTCGTTTGTTGTCAATCTGTGGTTGATAACCACACTCGCGAGTCATCATAATTCTGCCACCGATGATGCTGCCCAAACACTGTTTCCCGTGAGGCAACCCCCATGTGCCATACCACGTTCCCTTGGTCGTACGTCTTCGTCCCGCTGGCCCTGGTGATTTTCAGTCCCCAAGCACGCGCAGCGGAGCTCACCTTGCGACCACCGGCGGTGCCGCTGGTGACGCATGACCCGTACTTCAGCATCTGGTCGCCTGCCGACCGTCTGACGGACGTCGACACGACGCATTGGACGGGTAAACGACAACCGCTCCGCAGCCTGGTGCGAGTGGACGGCCGAGCCTTTCGCGTCCTGGGCGCCGAGCCGCAGGCGGTCCCACCGCTGCCACAGACGGACGTGCAGGTGCTCCCGACGCGGACGATTTGCCGCTTCGCCAACACGCAGGTGAAGCTCACGCTCACCTGCCTGACGCCGGCGTTGCCCGCCGACCTGGACGTGCTGGCGCGGCCTGTGACCTATCTGACTTGGGAAGTCCAGTCCGCGGATGGTCAGCCGCACGCGGTCCAACTCTACTTCGAGGCGGGGGCCGAACTGGCGGTCAACGTGCCCAGCCAACAGGTTCTCTGGGAGCGGCCTGCCGTGGCCGGATTGGAGGTGCTGAAGCTCGGCTCCAGCGACCAGCCGGTCCTGGCCAAGAAGGGTGACGACCTGCGCATCGACTGGGGCTATCTGTACCTCGCCGCGGCGAAAGCCCAACAGCCTCAGACGCGCATGGTTGACGGTGCCGCCGCGCGCCGGCAGTTCATCCAAGACGGCACGCTCTCCGGTCCGGATGCGGAGACACCGCCTCGGGCGGTTCAAGACGGCGCGCCGGTGTTGGCGGTCAGCTACGACCTGGGAGCGATCCGCCAGGCCCCCGTCGCGCGCCACGTGATGGTCGCTTACGACGACTTGTACGCGATCAAGTACTTCCGTCAGCGGTTGCGGCCTTACTGGCGGCGCAACGGGGCGGAGGCCGCCGACGTGTTGACGGCCGCCGCGCGAGACTATGCCGCGTTGACGGACCGCTGTCGCCAATTCGATACGCAACTGCTGGCGGATCTCACGCAGGTCGGCGGTGAAAAGTACGCGCTGCTGTGCGCGCTGGCGTACCGGCAGACGATCGCGGGCAACAAGCTCGCCGCCGATGAGTACGGGCTGCCGCTGTTGTTCCCCAAAGAGAACTTCAGCAACGGCTGCATCGCGACCGTCGACGTGCTCTTCCCGCAATCGCCGTTTTTCCTAGTGCTCAGCCCGGCGCTGACCAAGGCCATGCTCGTGCCGATCCTGGACTACGCCGCCTCGGCCCGCTGGAAATTCGCCTACGCGCCGCACGATTTGGGCACCTATCCGCTGGCCACCGGTCAGGTCTACGGCGGTGGTGAGCGGACGGACGAGAATCAGATGCCTGTCGAGGAGAGCGGCAACATGATGCTCCTGTTGGCTGCGCTGGCCAAAGCCGAAGGGCACGGGGATCTGGCGAAACGCTACTGGCCGCTGGTGACGAAGTGGGCGGATTACTTGGTCGCCAACGGACTCGACCCGGAAAATCAGCTTTGTTCGGCCGACATGTTCGGGCACCTGCCGCGCAATGCGAACCTGGCGCTCAAGGCCATCCTCGGCATCGGCGGTTACGCCCAGTTGTGCGACTTGGTCGGCCAGCCAGAGGCCGCGCAGAAGTATTTGGCCATCGCCCGCGATTACGCCGCCAAGTGGCAGGTGTTGGCGAAAGACGAGGGCCACACGCGACTGGCCTACCACAAGCCCGGCACGTGGGGCATGAAGCACAATCTGATCTGGGATCGCGTGCTGGGCTTGAAGCTCTTCCCGGACGCGGTTGGCGACGCCGAGATCGCCTGGTACCTGCAAGTGCAGCAGCCCTACGGTTTGACCTGCGATAATCGCACTGACACCTGTCTGATCGACTGGGCCCTGTGGAGCATCGCACCGGCCCGCAGTGACCCGGATTTCCGGGCGCTCGTCGATCCGCTGTTCCGCTACGCTCATGAAACGCCCAGCCGAGTGCCACTGTCCGACTGGTTTGTCGCCACGGACGCCAAACAGAAAGGCTTCCAAGCGCGGCCGGTGGTCGGCGGGCTATTCATCAAACTGTTGGCGGACGACAGGCTGTGGCAACGCTGGGCGAAGGCGGCCGCGCCGGTCACGGGAGCTTGGGCGCCGGCTCCGATATCCGCGGCGGTGAAGCAGCTTGTGCCGACCGCGGAGACCGCTCCCGTGCCGTGGCGTTACACCTGCGAAAAGCCGGCGGACGGCTGGTTCCAGCCTGGCTTTGACGACGCTGCGTGGCAGCCTGGTCCGGCCGGGTTTGGCTCGCATGGCACGCCCGGCGCGGCGGTCCGCACCGAGTGGAAGACCACCGATATCTGGCTGCGGCGCGAGTTCACTTGGCCGGACCCGCCGCCGCAGCACCCGTTGCTGCGCATGCACTATGACGAAGACCCGGAGGTGTATCTCAACGGCGTGCTGGCGGCCAAGCTGATCGGCTGGAGCACGAGCTATGACGAAGTGGACCTGACGCCCGCCGCCCGTGCCGTGCTCCGGCCGGGCAAGAACCTGCTGGCCGTGCATGCCCACCAGACCTATGGCGGCCAGTACATCGACGTAGGCCTGGTGGACGACGGAGTCCCCCTGCCGCCGCCGAAGCCTTAAGCCCAGGCCCCAAGAATTCCCTCGCCCCGGTACTCCGGGCAGAGGGTTGAGATGTCTTTCTTGTTCAGTCTTCATCCGTGCTCTGGCTCTGCCATCCGTGCGAATCACAAGTCTTGGCAGCCGTCCGGATGCGACGCCGCGGGCCCTGCGAGTTCGAGCGAACGGTGTGGAATAAACATCTTGGTCCGCGGCAGCATCGACGTCCCGCGGGGCCGGGTCCCAGAACTCTGAGTCAGGGGGCTGACTCCCCCCGCTCGCCGGCCACCTGGGGAATTGCGCGCTGCTCCGGTTCCCACCGAATCAACTTCAGGTTTTCCACGAAGGTCACATATACCACGGGCACGATGCCCAACGTGACCAGCGTGGCCAACAGCAACCCGGCAATCTGGACGTAGCACATCGGTTCCCACAGGGGCCCACCTTCGATGGCCAGCGGAATCAGCCCGCCGACCGTGGCGAACACCGTCACCAAGACCGGCCGGAGCCGGACCAGCGCCGAGTCGACCACCGCGCGGTGTAGCGACTCGCCCCGCTCGCAGGCTTCTTCGATGTAGTCGAACAGCACGATCACATGGCTGACGATCACCCCGGCCAACGAGGCGACGCCGAGGAAGGCCATGAATCCGAAGGGCGTCCCGAACGGCAGCAAACCCATCATCCCGCCGACCATCCCGAACGGCACTCCCGCCAAGACCACCAGAGGCTTGGTGACGCTATTGAACTGAAACACTAGCGTCAGGTAAATCAGGGCCAACGAGGCGACCAACGCCAGTCCGACGGATTGAAAGCCCTTCTTCTGCTCTTCGTACTCTCCGCCGAACTCGTAGCGGTAGCCGGGCGGCCAGTCGGCCAGACGCGGACCAAGACACTGGTTCAGTTCGCGGACGACGTCGCTGGCCAGCACGCCCGGCAACGTGTCGCACTTGACGGTGATGCACCGCTGGTGGTCGCGACGCCAAACCTTGGGCGACACCAGTTGCGTCGAGAACTCGGCGATCTGGCTGATCGGCACACGCGCATTGGTCAAGGCACTAAACGCGTCGAGATTGGTCAAGTCGTCCACCCGGGCACGCTCATCGCTACGCAGACGAAAGGTGATCGGGATCCGGCGATTCTCCTCGCGCAAGTAGGTCGGAGCCGTGCCGGACAGGCCGGTGTGCAGCAGTACGGCTACATCCTGATTAGTGATACCGGTCAGGCTCGCCTTGTCCGGATTGATCGTCACGGCAATCTGGAGGACCTCGGAGTCCCAATCGTTGTGAATGTTGTCGGTGCCCGGAATCTCGGCAAGTGCCCGCTTGGTCTCCAGAGCGATGCGCCGCAGCGGTTCGATCTCGTCGCCATACAGCCGAATCTGGACCGGCACGCCGATCGGCGGCCCCGTCTCCAGTTGCTCGATTGTGACCCGCGCCGCGGGAATGGCCAGCGGCAACTCACGTTTCAAACGCCGCACGACCTCCTGGGTCACGTGTTTGTTGACGGTGTGCACGAGGATCTGGGCATAATTATCCGCGCGCTGTTCGGGCACGATGGACAGCCAGAACCGCGGCCCACCCTGGCCGACGAACGTGGTGTAGGCGCGGATTTGCTCGCCCGACAGACGCTCGATCTCCTGAATCACCCGCAGGGCCTCTTCGCGCGTCTGGCGGATCGGCGAACCTTCTGCCAAAGACATGTTCACCGTGAACACGCTATGTAGATCCTTGGGGAAGAAGGCGGTACCGATCAGCGGCAGCACGGCCGCGCCACCGGTCAGCGCCGTCACGCACACGGTCAGCGTGATCGCCTTGTGACAGAGGCACCACTCCGAGAACCGGCAGTAGGCACGGGCGCAGCGGGCCTTCCAGCCGCGTTCCGTCAAGGATGATTCGAAGCCCCTTTGCCCGCGGAGCACGTAGTAGCCCAAGAGCGGCATGAACGTCATCGACACGATCCGGCTGCTGACCAACGAGGCGGTGACCACGACGGGCAGCGAGTAAATGAAGTCGCCTGTCGCGCCCTTGACCAGCAGCAGTGGCAAGAACGCCACGCAGTTGGTCACCGTCGCGTACAGGATCGCTCGGGCAAGTTTTTGCGGTCCGAGCCAAGCGGCCACGTCGCGCGGCTGTCCGTGCGCCAGTTCGCGATTGATCGCATCCCCGGCCACCACCGGGTCATCCACCAGCAATCCCAAAGCGATGATCATCGCCGCGATCGAGACCTGTTGGAGATCGATACCCAGCAACTGACAGAAGGCGAGCGTCATGGCCACGGTAAGCGGGATCGAGATGGCCACCAGCAGCGCGCTGCGCCACTCCATGAACAAGAGAGCCACCAGCACCACGATGATCACCGCCTCGAACAGGTTCTGCCCGAATTGTTGGACCTTCTCCCGCACTTCACGCGGCTCGTTGTGCGTCCACTCGATCTGCAGGTCGTCGGGCAGCAGGCCTTGGACCGAACTCAGGGCCGCGTCCACGTCGCGGGCGAAGACGTCGATCTGCGAGCCTTTGATCTGGCGCACCGCAAGTGTGATCGCCCGCGACGTCTGCAATTTCGAGTTCTGAGGCAGCGGTGCGTGCTCGTCACCCTGGCCCCGCAGGCCGAGCCGCGACTCGCCCGGCAACCGGGCCTCGGGCGGATCGTCGGCAGCGACTTTGACCGTGCGGAGGTTCAGCACCCCCGGCGGATCCTCGTAGCCGCGTACAATGTCCACTAGGTCGCGCAGGTACGAAGGATAGCCACGGTTCACGTCCATGACCACCTCGCCCACTTCCTGCTCGCTGCGGAACTCGCCGCTGGGATGGACGACGACGTTCTGTTCGGGCGTCTCCACGCGGCCACCCGGAAGATTGATGTTTCGCTGTTCGAGACGCGCGGCGACCGCCTGGGGCGCCAGATCGAGGGCACTGAACCGGCGGCCGCTATAGTACAGGTAGATGGCTTCCTGCTGGCCGCCGACGTCATCGATCTTGCCGACCGTGGGCGATTGCTTCAGCCGGTCGCGCAGCAGATCGGCAAAACGCCGCATGTCGCGGTAACTGTACCGGTCCGGACCGCCCAGAGAATCCAGTGGCGGATTACGCAGTTTCGACTCCAGCGTGTCCAAGTTGCGGACCAGCGTGCCGATCCACATATCCGGATGTGACAAGCCGGTACCTACCGTATCGCGTTCCCACCGCACAGTCTCCCGGATCAGCATTTCGTCGGTGCTGCCAGCGACAACTTGGAAATCCAGGCAGCCGGTGCTGGGCGCCTCGACGATGTGGCCGTCCTCGATCAAACCTTTCTCAGTCAACCGCTGCAACAAACTTTCCCCCAGCCACAGCACGTACGAGCGTGCCACGGTATTCGGGTACACCAGGACGGCCGCTACGCGATCGCGGCGATAGGCTGCGGGACAGCTGCGGCGAAACTCGGCCAAACTGGCACGGATGCTCTTGGCCCGTTGCTGGATTTCGAAGTCCGAGACCTTCGGACTGGAGAGGGTCAGCATCACCGCGACGGTCTCGCCGAAGTCCTTGTTGATCTCCGGACGGACCGGCCGGTCGCCGACGGCAGGCAGGTCCTGTATCTGCTCCAGTCGGCCCTGCAGATCTTGCCAGACTTGCTCCGTGTCCTTCACTGTTTGAAACAGATCCACAAAGACGACCGACAAGCTCTGCCGGCTGAGCGAGCGGACGCGTTCGACCTGGCCGCACTGCGTGATCTGTTGTTCAATCTTACGCGTGACTTCCTGCTCGACCTTCTCGGCGTCTGCACCCGGATAGGTCGTCACGATTGCCGCCACGCGGATGGGAATGATCGGATCGTGTCGTTGGGGCATCGCCCGGTAGGCAAAACAGCCCCAGACGAGCGTCGCGACCAGCGCGGTCCAAGCGACCGGCCGTTTGTAGACGAAGAATTGTGAGGTGGTCATGGCAATGTTGGAGTGCGATGAAGTTACTACGCAAGTTTTCGTACAGTCAAGTGTCCAGTACCAAACGGTTTTCGGGGTTGTCGGTGTCAAGCATGGGGTTTTACGGTTTCGCAGAGACGGACCGCCAGCTGGGGTCAGACGTACAGATTTCAGTTTTTGCCGGCAAGAGGCTTTGTATATGCTTGGGCACACGACCGCGAAAACTGAAATCTGTACGTCTGACCCCTTGTCTCACACCCTGTCCCTGCTGAACCGTTAAGTCTCATTCTTGACGCGTAAGGGCCAGAATACCGTTTGCTGCTAGTCCCCGTCCCCTCGCCCTGGTACGCCGGGGAGATGGGTGAGGGGCGCGGTGAGCGTTACGTCGACCAATTCCGCCTCTCGCTAAATACCATTCCTCAAAATGGTTTCTGGGATATCCAACACCCGCACGGCCTGACCATCCGTCAGGCGAAAGGCCCCCGTGACGACGATCGCCGCGCCCACACCGACCTCGCTGCTGCTCCCGGCGATCAGCCGGATGCGGTTATCGTAGACCCCGTCGAGTTCCACGCGACGTCGGCGGGCCACCTGCTGACCGTTCTCGTCGATGACCGTGTAGACGGCAAATTCATTCGCGGTGCGTCCACGCTGGACCGCGGTCATCGGCAGCAAGACCATGCTCTCCGCTTGGCCGACGATGGCCGTGACGATCATCCCGGGCCTGAGGTGTTTGGGTTCGTCGATGGTCACTTCGACTTCGAACGTCCGCGTTTTCAAGTCGGCGGCCGGTCCGATTTTCGTGACCCGCCCCCGGAAGTGTTCTCCGCGAAACGAGTCGGCCATTACCCGAATGGTTTGGCCGAGTTCGAATTGGCTGATTTTGGCATCCGAAACTCCAAACGCCAGACGGACCGTGGAAAGGTCCATGAGCTGAAATACGAGTTGGTTGGGCAAGACCCGCTCGTTGCCCTCAATGTATTTGCGTGAGACGATGGCGTTGGGAATCGGCACCAACAGCGCGCAATGCTGCAGATCGTCATCCGCCTGTTGCAGGGCAACCTTGGCCCCACTGACCTCGCGCTGCGCCGCGTCCAGTTCCGCCTCGGCCGTGTCCTTCTTGGCCAAGGCTTCCTCGTAAGCCTGCTGCGAAACGGACTCCCGTTCGCGGAGTACCTTGACCCGTTCGAAGTTTGCCAAGACCCCGGTGACGGTCGCCTGCGCGGCCCGCTCCTTGGCCTGCGATTGGGCCAGTCGTTCGCGGGCCATCTCGGCCCGCCGCTGCCCGTCGGAGTCGTCCAATCGGGCCAGCGGGCATTGTGGATCCGCCGCCACCGCGTCTCCCTCCTGGACATCGCGCAACTTGCCGTCCAGACCGGGCACCTGCAACAAGGTTGCCACCGTCCCCGGCACTTTGAACGACAACTCGACACGATGCCGCTCGCGGACCGTGGCCGCGAAACGCGTTTCCGAGGTGATCGCCTCGGGGCTGAGGGTCGTCACCCGCACCGCCACCGGCAGACGTTCCGGGACGTCGCCGCGGTGGCAGCCGAGGATCGCTCCCAGGAATACCAAGCCGAGACCGTCTAATCGCGTGTTGCCAACCATCCGTTTCGTCCTCCAACGTTAACTACGTTTCTTGCCCTGCAGGGGATGGCTCAGAATGCCGTACCGAAACAGGTCCGTAACGGTGGCGAAGATCTCCTTCAGCGGCACGTTCGAGGAGATCAACGCCGGATTCTCGCACAGGCCCACGACAGCCGCCCAGAAGATCGCCTTGAGCACCTCCCGATTCAACCCTTCGCGTAGCGTGCCTTCCCGCGCGGCGGCCGCCAGTGCCTGCCGAAAGATCTTGTCCACGGCCGCCTGACGAACCGCGTGAAACTCCTGGTACACGTCCGGATACAGTCGGCGAATCTCTTCCAGCATGGCCAGGAGATTACCCTGCGGCAGACCGCTCAACGCGTCTCCCAGTTGCTCCAGCCGCGCATCGATGTCGTGCATCGTCTGATCCCGCCCGTCGTCCGCCGCCACTTGGTAAATCCTCGCGATCCGCAGACAAACCGCGTGCACCAAGCCGTGCCGGTTCCCGTAGTGGCGATACACCGTAATCCGGGTCACGCCCGCCTGGAACCCGACTTCCGCCAAGTCCGTTTTCTTTACCCCTTGGCTGAGAAACAGCCGCAAGGCCGCCAGTTCGATACGTTCCGCAGTGCTGTCAATTGACATGTTACAAATGTATCGGTATCTGTATCATTAGACAATAGGTGATTAATACGATTTTACGGTTGGATCGAAGCGGCTGAGGCAGGTTATTGAGTCCTGCGCAGTTAATGGAACTTCGAGCTGGGAGGGCGAGGCTCCTGCCGAGCCAGAGGCCGCGTCCGGCTCGGCAGGCGCCGCGCCCTCCCATTCCATCGGCAACCTAGGACTCCATAGGACCGGCGTATCGACCCTGTGCGGGAAACCCACCGGTTCGCCTGGAGAGCTGTCTAAAGACCTGAGGAGAAGTCCGGCTGAAGCCGGTACAAGCCTGCAAGCCGGTCGCGCACCATTTGACGAGATCCGGAAATCATTCTGGCCCGCGTTGTTAGCCGCACACGATCAGTCATTTCACACGCACCACCCTCACGCGATCACTCCGGTCAGCCGTGCCGCCGCAAGTGCCGAAGCGCTCGGCAGAGCGGCTGGGAAGTCATCGCAGCCGATCACGGTTCCTTCTGCACGCCGGCTCTAATTCTGTCGGCCTGTTCGCGATACCGCTTCCACATCGACTTGACGAAGTCGTTGGCCTGCTGCTCTTCATCCCACCAGCGATCCACGTAGTCGAAGAAGGCCGGGTGATTCCAACAGTCCACCATCCCCGTGAGACGTGCCGCCAAAGCCTCGCCCACCCAGGTCGGCCCGTTCAACTTGCGGTAGCCTTCGGCTTTCGTGCCGTTGTTGCCCCGCTGATCACCAGGCTCCTCAGAGGATAACGCCAGATACCTGGTCCCGGAACAGGACCCAAGGCAAATTCGTTCAGTGTGGCCTGACAAGCACCTCGCCTAACCCAGGCTTCTCGCCAGTCATGCGAGCCGTCACTCGAACTGCCGTGGGAGAATCGGAAGTGGTCTGCTCCATGCGGTACAGGCTGAAGTCCTGCTGCCCCGCAAGTCGCCGAACCCGATCGGGGATGACCCGGTCTGCAATCAGCAGCTCGACGTTCTGGATCTCCAGAGTCGCTGCTGTGGAGGCAGGCAGAAACCGCGACGTGCGTCCACTGCTGGAAGGATACCGAGTCCGGAGCCGACACAAACGGATACGCCAGGCCCTCCGCCAAACCGGTCATGGCAAAGCCGAGTCGATTCCCGGCGTGCAGGTAGAGGCGGAACTGATGGTCCCCGACTCCGATCCGTTCTTTGGCCAGAATTCGGTCCTGGCCGGAGCGGTTGGAGCGTGGCCAAATCCAGACGGCGATCGTGAAGTCGTTGCCACCGACGTCATTCTTGCCCAAGCTGACGAACGAGCCTTGGCCGTTGAAGTCAAGTGCCTTGCCGACCTTTCCCTGCGTCCATTTCGCACCCATGACTTTGCCCGCACCCTCGGGTTCGGCGCGGGTCGTGTCGCCTTGCCCCTCCTCAAAGGGCCAGTGCGAATCCGTGAGGAGTTGCCCCCCACCGACCCCCTCGACGTTGAACCCAGCCAACCGGCAGATGACCGGCTGGCCCACGGAGTTCGTCACCACGATCCGCACCCGCGATACGGCCACGCGAGGAAACACATCGATTCGCTTGTGCCCCACCGACGATCCGTTGGAGACCAGCATCTGCCAACTGCCAGCGGAGAAACCTTCGAGCCGGTAGGCTCGCACCCGTTGCCCCTCACGGATGTCCTCCATCGTGATTACGTGGTTGATGGCTGTGGGTTGAGCCAGATCCAGTTCCACTGTTTCGCCCTGTCCCTGAGTTTCTCCCAAGCTCTCGCCGAAACGGCGGCCGATCTCGCGGCCGAACTCTTCGTACCGCTGGGCGTGGTTAGCGCGACAGAATCGCCTCGCCGTATCGGCCGCCAGCGAAGTCCATCGCCTTCCCAAAGGCCACGTGCATCCCCGTCAGCTTCCCCAGTTCTGCAGCTTGGTCGACACCACGGGATCGCGTGGTCGCCTTGTCGACCTCCTGGAGTGCCGCGAGGTCCGGCGTCAGCCGCTTGATGACGGCCGCGGTTCTCGCGAGGTCGATCTTGCCATCCGTTCCCTCGCCATGTTGGATGTTGTACGTCAGCACGCGTATCCGTAGCGGCTCGGCGGCCTGGCCTGATGGAAGGCCAACAGTCAAGGCAAGGATGGCCAGCAGCCAGGTTCTACACGCTGTGAACGCTCCAGACTTCCTCATCGTTGCACTCTCCGTGTTTTCAATCAGCGAACGATACGACCACCGGTGCGTGGTCCGAAGGCTTCTCGCCCTTGCGCTGCTCCCGGTCGACATCCGCGCAGGTACAGCGCTGCGCCAGCGGGTCGGTGGCGAAGATGTAGTCCAACCGCAGCCCATCGTTCTTTGGGAACGCCAGCATCCGGTAGTCCCACCAGGAATAGAGCCCACCCTCCGGATGCCGCTGGCGGAACACATCGACCAAACCCCAGTCGAGAATCCGATCCAGCGACAGACGTGCCGACCGGTAGCACAGGACGGAGTTCGCCCATTGCACCGGATGAGCCACGTCCAGATCGTCGCGCGCCACATTGAAATCGCCGCACAGCACCAGCGGGGTCGTCGGCGTGTAGCGGCTTTCGAGGTACGAACGCAGCCGGCCCATCCAGTCCAGCTTGTAGACATACTTTGCTGACCCGACCTGCTCACCGTTGGGCACGTACGCGCTGATGACTCGCACCCCGCCAACCTCGACGGCGATCAATCGGGCCTGCTGATCATCCCCACCGTGACCCCAGCCACATTCGATTTGGCTGGGCGGTGTGCGGCTGAGGACGGCCACGCCGTTGTAGGTCTTTTGGCCGAACACGGCGGCGTGGTAGCCGGCCTCGCGGATGGATTCATAGGGAAACGACTCCTCCTTGGTCTTCAGCTCCTGCAGGCAGAGCACGTCCGGCTGGACCTGCTGCAGCCAGTCCAGAAGCCGTTGCTGGCGGGCACGGACCGAGTTGACGTTCCAGGTGGCGATCTTCATGGTCTATGGCAGGCGCTCCAACCGCAGGTTATCGACATAGAAGTGCGTCTTCACCGTGGCGTAGCTGACTACACCCAGCCACGTGCACTGGGCGAACTCACGATTCACATACGGCAGCTTCTCGAAGCGCTCAGGAGGTCGGCCGGTCGGCAAAATCGTCAGGCTGTACGTCGGGGCATCCGAGCCCAGCGCAAAGTCAAGCTCCACGTGGAACCACTGCCGGAGCGGCACCTTGGTCAGGTCCTTCCCACCAGCCTGAATCTGCCCCGTCTCCGTGATGCGCACCGAGGGCCCTGTCATCGACGATCCTGAGCTTTCATCCCGCAGCTCGACGTTGACCTTGGCCTCAGACTCCAGATAGCAGTCGCAGGCAAACTTGGCCCGGCCACGGTCCAACCGGTTCGGTTTGATGACCAGGTAAGGGAGGAAGCCCACTCTCGCGTCCGGCGCGTCGACGAACTCCAGCACGTGGTTCTTCGGAGACACAGGATCGATTGCCACATGGATAGCGGTCTTCACATCGGTGTTGGCCGACCACACCGGCTTGGCAGGAAATTTTCCCACAGGTGTACCGTCAAAGTCCTCGGACAAGATCACCGGGCTTGTCTCGTACGTCCGCGGTGGTGGAAAGGACGCGGCCGGCGACAGAAGCTGGAGCCTTTCCGGCACCGTCGTGTCCAGCAACACTGCCGCGTGCTGTTGGAAATCGCGGAGCACCAACCGCAGCACGTCGTTCTGGTGCTGCCACTCCACGCCTGTCGTTGCGGGCACGACCTTCACAGCGTTTGGTTTCGTCCCCATCGGCAGTTGCAGCACAATCTCGGGAACCGGTGGCACCTGGTCGATCTCGTGGCTGCTGTTGGGCTCGATCCGTTTGCCACCAGCGAACGTCGTCAGGTCGCTGACGTGCAGGACAAGTTGTTGACGTTCACGGTGCCGCAGGGAGAAAACCAGATGCCGATCCCGGGCCTCGCCAGACACCGCGAGCATCGGTCCCAGCCCCAACTTTTTCATCAGCCATTGGACCATGCCGTCTTCGTCAGGGTACGAAAAGCCCGCTGAAGCCAAGTAGGCGACGCGACCTTTCCCCAAGGGACGCACACTCAGGACCGGCTCCTCCCGCCCAGCCAAGCGTGCCACAACTTCTGCACCCCGCGGCTCCACCTTCCAGCGCACCCGGACTGGCACCACCTGGCCGCCGATGTCCAGCGACTGACGCCCTCGGTCTTTCCAGCCGATCCGGGACACGCCCAGCAATTCCACGGTCTCCGGGGAGTCTTCGTCCCCGGAACGCAGGCTGTCGTCCGTAACGATGAGCGTGCCGCCTCGCTCGACGTACTGTTTGAGCACGGCTATCGTCTCCGGGCTGATCTGCCGTTGGTTGGCCAGCACGACCATCCGCCAGTGGCTGATCTGCTCGCGAAGCGTCTGCTCATTGACCACGTCGACCCCGTAGTAGGCATCCTGGAGAGCGAACGCCAGGTTGCGAGGTGTCCCGCTGTCGAAATAGCCAGGTTCGGGGCAGGTCAAGCCATGTTCCCAGGATGCTTCACTCAGCAGTACGGCGACCGGATTCAATGACTGGGTTCGACCCAGGGCCTCGCGGCGGGCATCGACCAGCCCGTAACATGTTCGCAGGTGCGCGAACTGTTCCGGGGCCAGCTGATTGACCCACAGGAACCAACTGCAGCCGCTGGACATCACCAGCCCGCCCTCCTGCAACATCCGTGGCAGCGTGCGAATCGGCTTGGGGTAGATCGCGCTCATCACATCGTGCGGTGTGTGCTCCTGAGCCGAGAGCATCAGACTGGCGAAGCGGCAAGCATACAAGGCATCCTGGCTGCTCCCGGCTCCCACGTCGCCGCTCAGCGTGTCAGCAAAGTCAGGGGCCGTGCGAGGATCTCGTTGGCTGATCGCCCAGGACCAGTTGCTGGTGTAGCAACACTGACCATCCGCCTGATGGATGGCGTCGGCCAGCTTCCGCTTATATTCGTCCAAGCGTTCGTGTTCGAGCCGTGTCCACCGCGGCCAGTCAGTATCCTTGGCATCTTTCGGTGGCTCTGCGTTACCGGTGGCCTGCTTCCAGGCCGCCTTGCAGTTGCCGCAGTAGCAAACGGGTGGAATCTGCCAGTCGCCGTCGAACCAGAAACCGTCTGGCCGGTACCGCTCGCTGATCTCACGGACCATCGGGATCATCACCTGTTCGAGATAGCCAGACCCGTCGGCGCTGGGGCGGTTGCAGACCCGTGACTTGGTGCCATTGGCATCCACCCTTTGCCAGTTCGGGTGCTGGTCGATCAGGTACGGTTCGTCGATGACGTTGATGTAGATCCACAACCGCGTGCCCAGCCGCCGTGTGACCTCACGCCACGTGGCCAGCGTGTCGTAGCCTGCGAGCTTCGGGTTCGGCACGCCGACTTGGCTCGGGTACGTCGTGTAGGCACTGCGGGCTGAGACCTGGATCATGTCCACCTTGGTATCGGCGAACAGCTTCACGATGTCGTCGACCGATATTCCCAGGCCGAACGGGTTGCCGTGGTTGTCCCAGTGAATGTTGACCGGCGAAGTCCAGTACCAGTCGTTCCGCTTGGCAGCAGCGGAGCTTGAAGGTCCTGTCGCGGGCTGAGCCTGCACGAACAGCGGAAACAGCCACGACACCAGCAGCCAAGATGTCAGCGTGCACTTCAGTCTTCGTCTCATGATTCTGTCCTTCCGGAAGATCGTGGCGGACAAATCACGGCCCGCCATCGCTGCGGACAAGTGTACCCGGTGCAGCGGGCGCCAAGCCACATGGTGTGCCCGAATCGACGGGCCTGAAGGCGCAGCCACATCGACTTCGCCGGCGATTACGACCCGGGCAATCGGAACCACATTCGTGTCGGTTCTCGCTCACCGACGTGACCAAGAAAGGCCCTGCGGTCTCGCTAGGCGAGATCTGGCGATTCATCCGAAACTCCGCCAGTTTCAAACCCTCCATCCCCAGCGATACAGCCTCTCGGGAATCGAAATATAGCGACTGCAGCCAGCAGGCCGGGCAACCGGAACCACCAGAGGCCATCGTCATCCGTCGGATGCGTCTGTCTGAGCTGCGTCACGTTCACCCCCGGCAATCACAACAAGCCGGTCAGCGCCGTTGTTCCCAGTCGTCACGGGTGCCGTTCGTCGCTTCCCCTTGGTGTCGGCCCACTCGGCAAGCCGTTCGCCCTTTCGAACGATCCGCTTCGCGCCGGACGGTAGCGGCTTCGTCGCGGTCTTGCGGTAGACGGTGCCCATGCTTTCGCCTTTCGTGTCAGCGTTCAATCTTGACCTTCGGCAGCACCTTCTTGAGTTCGGCGACGCCAGCGTCCGTGACCTTGGTGGACGACAGGTCCAGTTCCTGGAGTTTGGTCAGACCTTTGAGGTGTGCCAACCCGGCGTCCGTGATCGAAGTAGACCCCAGATTCAGCGTCTGGAGTTGGGTCAACCCTTCGAGGTGTATCAGCCCGGCGTCTGTGACCTTCGTGGACGACAGGTCCAGTCCCGTGACCCTGCCACTCAGCTGCTGAATCTCCAATTCAGCCTTCTCGGCGACAGTCTTCCGGGCAGCCCTCTCGGCTTCCATCTGGGCCACCGCTGCAACCATCCCTTGCTGCTCGGCAGCCATCCTTTGCTTCTCGGCTTCCATCCTGGCTATGTCGGCAGCCATCACCGCTTGCCGGTACGCTCGCGACTGTCGGACTTCACGTGCAAACCAGCCCAACCCGACGCCAAACAACAGCATCAGCAGGAGCAGCGTCCGTAGGCTGTATTGGAACCAGCGGCGTTTCCGCTTCGCTGTGACGGTAGGCTCGGCGATCAGTCCGGTGTCTGTGTCCATCACTTCGCCTTTCGTGTCGAGGTCTTCTCGGCAACCAGTTTCAGCCCAAAGTAATCGGCCAGCACGTCGGCCACGTCCAGATGCAAGGAGGTTTCGCCACGGGTGAAACGGATCAAGCTCGTTCGTTGAACGCCCGTCGCCTTCGACAACCGCAAGAGCGGCAAGCCGCTATCGGCAATTGCAGCCTTCAGAACGTCAGTCATGGTTGATTTCGGTTTGCTCTTATTCATGGTGTCACATTTACCACACTATCGGCGTTCCCGTCAAGCAGGTTTACCCGGTAACTCCAGAAAGCCCCCGTCGAAGTTGCGAATTGGTGTCAGCCGTTCGGCCCGTGCTTCGGCGGTCAACCCCTCGGCCAGGACCAACGAGGGGACGTAGGCCATCTTGTCCTTCTTCGACCAGACGACGTGGGTCTTGGTGACGTCGCCGAGACCGTTGGCCCGGATGCAGAGCATGTTCCGCCGCGGGAAGCCAACCGACGAGTAGATCAGATCGCGGCCCAGGGCGATCATCGAGGAAGCGGACTCACTGGGGCCATCGCACGTCCAGAGTTCCTCCCCGGTGATTTGGAACCGAAGCAAAGGTTTCTTACGCCAGACGCCTGCCTTGCTGGCGACCCGGAGACATCCGGGGTAAGATACGAGCCTCACCGGCCAGGAGTGCATTCAAACAGTGGGCCAAGGGCAAGCCTCGGCCAGCGTGTTTTCCGGCAAGAACCATCAAGAGAGGAATCAGTCATGCCCCGTCGTTGCCTGCAAATGACCGTCGCCCTGATCGCCCTGCTGTCGTATGTGGCCCTGGGGGCCGATCCCAACGCCCCGATCCGAATTGACGAGTACCAAGGTATGCTCCGCGTGGCCTGCGTCGGCGACAGCATTACGGCGGGTGTCGGTACGGCGAATGGGCAATCCTATCCAGTTCAGCTTGGCAAGATGCTGGGTGAGCGATGGGAGATCCGCAACTTCGGCGTGAGTGGCTCGACGTTGCTCAACCACGGCGACAAGCCCTACCAGAAGGAGAAGGCATTTCAAGCGGCTCTCCAGTACCAGCCTCAGGTCGTGATCATCATGCTGGGCACCAATGACACGAAGCCGCAGAACTGGAAGTTCATGGATGAGTTCGCTGCGGACTACAAGGACCTGCTGGGACAATTCGCCAAGCTGACCAGCAAACCGCGAATCTTCATTTGCCAGCCCGTGCCGGTGCCGGGCCAGGGCAACTTTGGCATCAACGAGGCTGGCGTCCGCGAGGAGGCACCCTTGATCGACAAGGTGGCCAACGAGAGTCAGGTCGGCGTGATCGACATGTACGGTGCGCTGAAGGACCACCCGGAGACGCTCCCCGACCGGGTCCATCCCAACACGGCGGGGGCTGCGCTGATGGCCAAGGCCGCGTACCACGCCCTGACGGGGAAGGAGTTTTCGGAAAGCGTGCAGGAGGCGGCTCCGAAGGCCAAGGCAGCGTGAAGCCAACTTCGCGATCAGAGCTTGAACTATTGCAGCCCTGGCAACGTCATTCGCTTCCAAGGCCAGTGGGTCTCAGACCTTAGGCGACTTCGTTGGACAGAACACTGACTGGAGAAACACCATGCGAATCCTCGTCAGCGCCGGCCTTGCACTTCTCGCTTTCCAGCCGGCTACATTTGCTGCCTCGAAATTGAAACCTGAAGAGATCCCGGAGTTTCGACTCCGGGCCCGTGTGCTGAACATCGGCGGGCAAGCACCGGAGGGCAAGAAGTTCTCGTTCGGGCTGGCGGGCGTCAGCGGGACCGCCGATGGAAGCCAATGGAGCACGGAGCTCAAGTTCGGCCGTCCCCAGGCCGAGGCCACGCTGAAGGGCTACCCGGCAATGTACATGCCCGGCTGGCCCATCGTGCTGCGGTTCACCGTGCAAAGTGTAGCCGATCCCACGCTCGTCGAGGTGGAGTTGACGTTTTCAGAAACCACGGGCTCAGTGAAGCTCGCCGGCGAACTGTTCGGGCCGTCACTGGGGATTCTGGTGTGGCGGGACGACCAGCGCCTACCCCAGGCTGCGACGATGGCCGAATACAATCGTCGGTATTGGAAAGCACTGGCAGGAGTCGAGATTCCGGCCAACATGCGTCCCAAACAGTTCCCGATCATCGACCGCTTCATCGGCGGCGACGATGATCGGCGTGCGTGGCAAGAGGGCATCGAACAGCTTCAGCGTGCGGGGTTCAGCGCCATCATGCTGCCGCCGTCGCGGCCAGTTCGAGACATTCTCGTAAAGGCTGGCGGTCGCCGTACCGCCTGGGCTGTGTACAACCCGCCCGGATACGCCTTCGACTTCGATCCGAAAGTTACACCGGAGGCGATTAGCCAATGGGCCCAGCAGCAAGCCAAGGCGTACCTGGAGGCCGGCTACGCCCGGCAGGACATGACCGCTTTCGTCATGTCGGATGAACCCGGTTGGTACTACCCGAGTATCTTCAAGTCGTTGCAGGACCATCCGGCGGCGATGGCGCGCTTCCGCCTTTACCTGCAAGACCAGCACCTTCAGCCGGCCGAGTTGGGGGCCAGCCGCTGGGAAGACATCGGTCCGCTCGGCCGCAGTCAGGCGAAGGGCCTGCCGTCTCGTCGGCTGTTCTACTGGACGATGCGGTTCTTTGCCTACGACTCCGCCCGGCACTTCGCAGTTTGCACGCGGGCCCTGGAGTCGGAGTTCTACCCCGGCCTTCCGATCTTCACGAACTGGAACTTCTTTAGCGGCCGGCTCTATGTACCCGGGCCGGTGGCCAACAACGCCGACAAGCAGAGCGCTGATGCGGCGATGGGCGGTCACGACTGGCTGGAGTTCGGGAGACTCCGCGGCGGCACAATGCTGTGGACCGAAGATTGGTTCCCTGACAGCAAGGCGTACCAGTGGTCCTTCTACGCCGCGAGGTTGCGGTCGGCGGCCAACAAGGGCGGTGTGGAGTTCGGCGGCTACGTAATCCCCCGCACGGCCGGCGACCGCCAGGGCGGCATCGTGCAAAAGGTCTTGAGCATCGTCGGCAACGGCGGCAAGGCGATCAAGTATTTCGTGTTCGGCCCTGAGTACAACTTCCCAGGAAACTGCTACTCGGAACGGGCTGCGGTCTTGCCTCAGATGGCCGAGGCCCACCGCATGATCGGTGCCGCCGAGGACGTACTCTGGCCGGGCAAGCCGCCGCGAAGCGAGGTCGCCATCCTGGCTCCCCGCAGTGCTGAGATGTGGGACGCCAAGGAGATCGCCCTGCCCAATCAGATTCAGGACGCCACCAACAACGACCTGAACCGGGCGACAGTGGATTACATGGCCGAAGTCTTCGATCTGTATCTGGCGTTGCAGCACGCCAACATTCCGGTCGAGTTCATCGACGAAGACGACCTCTCGCCGCAGGGGCTCAAACCCTACAGGGTGCTCTACGTCACCGAGCCGAACATCCCTGTGGAGGGCCAGCAGGGGATCGTGGACTGGGTGCGTACCGGCGGGACCCTGGCCACCGTTAGCGGCGCTGGGCAGGGCGACCGCTACGACGAGCCGTGTGCCGTGTTCAGTCAGGCGACCGGCATCCAAGAGCAGTCACGGGTGCGGTTGCTGGTCGCCGATACTCGGGCGCTCAAAGAGGTAGGCAAAGGCACGGGCAAGTTGGGCTCGGTCCAAGCCGTTGGCGTGCGGAGTATCCTGACGGTATCGGCCGACAGCGTCGCCGCGCGTTTCGACGACGCTTCCCCAGCGGTGGCGGAACGCGCGGTGGGCCGCGGTCGCGTGGTGCATTTCGCTTGGATGCCTGGCATGTCGTATTGGAAATCGTCCAGCCAGGTCAAGGATGGGCTGCCCACCGGTTTCTCCAACTCGCTGCGAGAGTGGATCACTTGGCCCGTTCGCTTGGCCAATGTGCCCCTGCCAGTCATAGTGAACCATGCGTTGGTCGAGACCCCGATGCTAACTTCTCCGCAGGGGACCGCCGTGACTTTGCTGAACTGGACCGGAGAGTCTTTGCCGGAGGTCCAGGTGGATGTGCGGACGCTCAAAGACGTCGGCCGCGTCGAGAGCCTGCATCATGGAAGACTGGATTTCCAATCCACTAACGGCCGCACACGATTCGTGCTGCCACTTGGGAGTACAGACGTTGTAACGCTTCGGTAACGGTCACTGGACCAGCGGCGAGTCGCCATACATCGTCAGCGTGCGATTCACCGTGGCCGAGATCGACGCTGAGGCGAAGAAACCGCAAGGCTCAGAGCCAAAGTAAGGGGCACAATCACCGCAGGACGGTCCTGCAAGGTCTTCCCTGAGGACCAGGAATGAGGTGAGCGATGCGCATCCTGGCTGGGTGCTTCGTCGTGATGGTCTCGATGCTGTGGGGTGAACGCCCCCGACGCTCGACGAGAGCTTGCCAGAAATATTTGACATCCTAGATGTTAAAGACTAGTTTTTCCTCTGATAGCGGGGATCGCTATGCCGCCGAAGTCGCCGCGGTAACTTATCACCTGCACGGCCCCCGGTCCCGAAAAATAATAGTTGCTCACGCAGGAACTCTCGTGGCCCATCCAAGCGAAACAAACAGCTCGTTGGCGGTGCTCATCGACGCTGACAACGCCCACCCGTCAATCGTCGAGGGGCTCTTGGCCGAGGTCGCAAAGCTCGGTGTGGCGAGTGTCAAGCGAATCTACGGAGACTGGACCACACCGAACCTCGGCCAGTGGAAGCAGGTGCTGCTTGAGCACTCGATTCAGCCAATTCAACAGTTTCGGTACACGAGCGGAAAGAACGCGACGGACAGCGCGATGATCATCGACGCGATGGATCTACTCTATGCCGGGCATTTCGCAGGTTTCTGCCTAGTCTCAAGCGATAGCGACTTTACAAGGCTTGCCGCTCGCATACGTGAGTCTGGACGCCGCGTGTACGGCTTCGGCGAGGAGAAAACACCTCGGCCGTTTGTCTCCGCCTGTGACCGATTCACCTACACGGAGGTGTTCGCAAAGAAGCAGGAAGGTGATCTTGAGATCGCCTTGGTCCCCATGCCCGCGAAGGAACTCCGAAGAGATACCAGGCTTCTCAACCTCATTCGTGGAGGAATTCAGGCATTCTCGGACGATTCCGGTTGGGCGCAGCTTAGCCCGGTGGGTAGCTACATCAGCAGAACCGCCAACGACTTTGATTCGCGCAACTTTGGATACGCCAAGCTGAGTGAACTCATAGCAGCCGTCGGACTCTTTGAGCTCGAACGCCGCGAGACTCGAATGTACGCACGACACATAGGCAAGAAGGCCACAGCCGTAATCTAACCCCTCGCTCAAGCGGAGCACCAACGGCTCGAACGCTCGGAGGCTGGAGCATCGCCATCAATGGGGAACTGAGTTTCGATCCAGCCCAGCACCTTGGCGGTGTTGCCCTGGCGTCTGGGGCTGCCCAGGATGGTCATGATTTGCATGGCTTGCTCCTTGCCGACTACTTGGTCTTGGATGAAGTGGGGCTGATCAGCCGGTGAACGCCGGCCGTCGTGGAGAACAGTCCAGCACGATCAGGCAAATCGACCCAAGCATTGCCTTCCTGGCGTTGGACCTTGGCTTCTGTCCAACCCGGCAGATGCAGCCGAAAGGCGTGCTCCCGAGATGCCAGTCGCGTGAGCGGTTTCTCCACGGTGCCCCGCAAGCCCTCGCTGACCCGGTCTACGTCCGGGTAGATCCGTAGCGTGGCCGTCTCGCCTTCGATTCGTAGATTAACGATACCGGTGCCATCCCAGTCGAAGTAGGGGCAGCTTCCTACTGAGAGGACCCGCCGCGGCTGCTCCGGCAGCTGAAGCGGTCGCCAATCGGTGGGCCGGGCTTGCATGTAGCAGTCCGCGGCGGCGAGCAGTGCGGCGTTGCGATGGAAGCTGACGGCGGCCGGCGCAAATACCTGATCGTCCTCCGGCGTGGGAAAGCTCGCTCCTCGCGGCAACCGCCTGAAGACTTCGCCCCCGATCAGGAAGCTGGCCGTCTTGCCAGGGACGTGCCAGAGATTCAGGTAGTGCTGCGGCCAGTCCCAGTTGAGATGGGCCAAAGCCCGGGCGTCGTACTGGAACTGGCAGGCTACTTGGACCCCGGCGTTTCGCCAGTGACGAGCCAGCGCCGGGTACATGCTCACGAGGTCGCGAGTGCCGGAGGCGTCGAACTCGTAGACCAACCGGGCCTTGGCGGCGAAGCGGGCCTCCGGCGGGGAATTCGCGGTCGCGCCCAGCAGGTTCACTTTGTCGTTCCGCGGGTCCTGGGGCAGTCCGCCCGGATAGGCCCCAAGCGTGATCGCATCGCAGCGACTATCGGCGATCGCCTGGAACACATCGTTCACATCGCCCCAGCGGTTGGCGAAGTAAGCGATCGGCTGCCGGGCTCCCGTCTGGCGGATCGCTTCCAACATCGTGTCGATGTATCGCCGGAGCATCTGATAGCGGAAACATGCGAAGATCTCGGCCGAGTCCCAATCCGGCGACGGGAGGAACCGCCGCCACTCCTCGGCCACCGCCCCAACGCCTCGGCGGGCGGCTTCGTCACTCAACCAGGTCTGGCCGGGGTCGCCGGAAATGATATTGCCGTAGGGCCAATAGTCCGGCTCGTTGATGATCTCCAGGAGTGTCAGGCAGGGCTCGTCAACGAGCCGGTGGCCGGTGTGCGGGTTGGTGTGGGAGAGGAACTGTCCCAGGTAGTTGGCCTGGATTTTCCAGGCGGCCGGCCACATGCTCATCGCCTGCTTGGGCGTGTTATGGGAGAATCCGCTACGACGTGCAGAAAGAGCAGCGGTGGTCGCGCCGCGCTGTGGACCAGCTTCGCCCCTTGCACCTGGGCCTGCGGTGTCAATTGCGGTAACTGGCTCGCTTCGCCCTCCACGAGGGCCACGATCCGCCAGTGGCAGGCAGGGCCGTCAAGTCGCGTTGACACAGAGGCCAGTCGGATATGGGCCTCCGCCGCCAAGAGCGAAGGAGCGGTGAGGAGCAGGACCGGAAGTAGGCGACTTAGGACGGAGATCGTTGACCGGATCATGGGCATTGGGATCATGGAGCAAGACATGTGGTGGAGGTTGGCGTTCGTCCGACGTCCTGGGATGGTTCAATGGGTCAGAATGATGGGTCGGGAGGTTCCCGGTGATTTCTGTGAGTACCACCGCGAGCGCCAGAGTTTGTCCAAGGTCGGCAGGCTGTAGAGCTGGATACCGGGCGGGCCGAACGCAGGGTTGTCGATAATCCACCGCTCCCTCGCGGCATCATAGCCGACCACGACGACTGTGTGGCCGGTGGGGGCCCGGCCGCGCTGCTCCACCGTGATGTCCAGCAAAAAACTGCGTGTAGGGCTGGCCATCGACGTAGACCTCGCCCAATACCTCTTCCAGTTCTCCCGGGGCAGGACGCAGCTGCTTGCTCGTGTCCGAACCGTTGATGCTGATGCCGCGGTGGAACGGGTTCTCGGCTTGGAACATCGCCAGATCGAGCGAGCCGCGGAAGACGGGTTCCGATCCCTCGACCCGTTCCCATTTCGGCGCGAAGACATCGCTGCCTTTGACGACCGCCCTTCCTGGCTGGGCCGACAGGTAAACGATCGGCTTGTCCTTCTCACCGCCGCGTGCGGGTGATACTCGCTGCCGATACACGCCCGGATGCACCAAAACCGTATCACCTGGCTGGGCTGCGAGTGCTGCTGGAGCAATCGTGCGGAAGGGCCTCTCTTCGGTGCCTGGCCCCGCATCGTCGGCCTGCGCGTGGGGCGCGGCGACAACCCATGTTCTGGCTTCCGCCTCGCGCGCGGCAGCAGTGGCGAGAGCGACCGCCAGCAGGAGACCGATCGGAACCTTGTAAAACGAGCACGTCGTATGCAGGAGCATGTGGTGGTTCCTTTCCCGGAGGCAAGCAAACGAGGGGTGATGACGACTGGACGCGGGACACCGTGAAGAACAGACTCCCCAGGACCACAGCGAGTGGCCCAGAGCGATTTGGTTGGCAAGTCGGTTTGTCGAGTTCGGCCAGAGCACGCCCGCCAAGCAACGCCCCTGGGAATCACGGTAGTTCTTCCAGGCTGACATCGCCTCGGTCCGGTACGACCTGCACCAGAACGTAGGTGGCTCCGTCGTGCTCCAGCAACTTCGCTTCCACGGCCCGGCCACCTTGATCAGCCCTCACCGCTTTCCACGAGGGGGCCACGCGGACCTTGACAGTCAATGGGAAGTTGAACCGCGTGTCATCCATCTCGTCCGACAGGCTCAGCACAATCTTGTCGGCAGTGGCAGACTTCACTTCCAGGTGCGCCGTGTCGCGTTCCTGGCCGTACTGCGCCACCTCCCGGAACAGTCCCAACCACAGGTCGTTGCTCAGGACCCGCTGGTGCACGAAGGCCAGGTGCTCTTCCTCGCGCTCACGCGTCTCCGGTTTGACTTGGTGGTAGTGTGAGCAATACCAGCCGCGATAGACGGTATCTCTGCGAGCGTTCTTCTGGAAGAGGGCCTGCATGTCAGCCCAGGGGGCCTTGGGGTCGTCCACATGCAGCTCACCGATGCTGTTTGTCCGTAAGTAGTTGACCCGGTTGGCCGGGTTGATCACGCCTGTCCCACCCCGGCAGCCAATGAAATGCTTGGCGGCCAGCTCAGGGTCATTCAGCGTGTCCTGATCCTTGCCGCCAGGGTAGGCCAGCACCAGCACCTTGTTGCCCGGCATGGCGGCCTCGATCTGGCGGATCGACTCGGAATACTCGTTCTCGACACCCTTCCAGGTTGGCGACGTGGTACGCAGATGGTTGACCGTATGCGACTGCACGTCGTGTCCCTGGGCATGCAACCGCTGCCAGCCGTCCCAGGTGCCGCCCCAGCCTCTTCCAACGCTGCTGGTGACGATGAACCACGTGATCCGCAGGTTGTACTTCTTCGACATCTCCTGCCACCAATCGTGATCGGGCGCGGTATTGTCGTCGATGGTGATCGAGCAGGCCGCCAGGGCGTCGTCTTTCCACAGGCAGACGCTCATTTCGCCGAATAGCCTGCACCTCACCGCGGTTTACTGACGTGAGAAGGAATTACTCTGCCTGCGGCGTTACCAGCGGCAACCGAAGCCACGCCAAGCCGATGTCGCGGTTCATGTGACTCTTGACGCCCCCAGGCATCTTCGCCTCGGCGTTGCCATCGTAGAAGATGGCCAGTCGGTCGCCCATCCGTAGCACGGACGGCAGGCCGATGATGTGCTTGGACCAGGAGCAGTTGCCCCCGTCCAAGACCACTGCCTTGCGGGCCGGATCCCAGCGGTCGAGGTCCTTGCTCCAGTAGACCCACACCGCGTCCGTGTACTCAAAGCCGTCGAGTCCAACGTGGTTGGTGAACAGAAACCAGGTCTGGCTGGTCTGCTCGAAGTAGAGCGAGGAGTTCTCGATCTGCTCCGCCGCTGGCAGGATCGGCTGAGGATCGAGGGTCCAGGGGCCATCGAGGTTCTTCGTGCGGGCAATACTTATCGTGCGCTGGATGGGATGGTCCGTCGCCGCGCTGAAGAACATGCGGTACTCGTCGCCCTGCTTGACGATCTGCCCGGGGCTCGCGGTCACGGAGTAATAGGTGTTGGGTTTTGCCTGGAACGGCACGACGTCCGGCTGCTTCGTCCACGGCTCCGCGGGCGATGTGCTCTTGGCCTTCATCGTCAGGTACGGGAAGGCAGGCACCATGTCCGGCGCAGGCGTGGCATGGGGCGTGCCCATGTAGAACATGTGCCAAGTCGTTCCGTCGCCGTAGGTCGTCCCATACGAAGCCGAGGCCGAGTCGTTCGCTCCGGGCTTGCCCAATTCCAGCACCGGCCCCTTCTTCTGCCAATGGATCAAGTCCTTGCTCGTGGCCAGGGCAGCCAGACAGCCTTTGGGCCCCGCGGCGTCGTAGTGCATGTAGTACGTCCCGCCCGACTCATAGACCCAGACGTCCCTGGCCCCGAGGACGTCGCAGTGCTCCGGCCCATCGCCGTGACGCAGTACGATGCCATGATCGACGGCATCCAGCCGGTGGCTCGCGGTCGGGCGCCCGTCGCGGTACTGCGCGGGCCGGGGCGATTCGGCGGCAGTCCCAGGCCGCCCCGAGCCTGCCACCGTCCAGACAAAAGCGATCGTCACGCCAGCCAGAACAAACTTGTGCATGCGCCACCTCATGTTGCTTTGCTAGAATGTGCCCAAGTTAACCGGTAATTGGACGCAACACAAACCGGGAACCAAATCCCGAACCACGTGAACTCACCCTACTGGAAGCCTCTGCCCCCGAAAGTTACGAAGATGCTCAGCGCGCGACAGACCAGACGACGTTTCACATTGGCCACCGCGTTGACCCTGCTTGCCGTGGCGGGCGG
>JAPLNJ010001172.1 GCA_026692885.1 Planctomycetota bacterium
ATTGACATGCGTACGGCGATCATGGTGGCGATCCTTCTCGCGGCAACTCTGGCGGCTGCGCAAGACCCGGCGGCAAAGGTGCAGCCAGCGCCGCAGGTCTTCGTGCTGGCGGTCAGCGGCAACCCGGGCAGCCCGGTCTACGCGCGGCGCATGAACGACTGGCTCACGCGGTTTCATGCGTACCTCACCGGGCCGGCAGCACTCGCCAAGGAGAACGCCATCGTGCTGTGCGGCGACCAGGACCTGAAAGCTCCGTTCGTGCAAGGTCCGGCGACGGCGGAGGCGGTCAAGAGGGCGATTGCCACAGTGGCCCAGAAGCTGCGGCCGGACGATCAATTCATTCTCTTCCTCGTCGGGCATGGGGCGCTGGAAGACCCGTTGCCGATGCTGCTCTTGCCCGGACAGGACCTGAGCGCCAAAGAATTGGCCGAGGCGCTCGAAGCAGTGCCCGCCGAGAACCAGGTGGTCTTGAATTTCGCCGGCGCCTCGGGCGATTTTTTGTGGCACCTGGCCCGGCGCGGTCGCGTGAATGTGGCGGCCACCTCGCCGGGGGAAGAAGGCGAGCCGGTCCTGTGCGAGTTCTTCCTCCAGGCCCTGGAGGGCAAGCAGGCCGATGGCGAATCGCCCTGGCCCTTGGCGGACAACCAAGCCCGGGCCCAGCCGGCCACCGATCCGCTGAAGCCGGTGTGGCGTACTGGCAATAAGGACGGGCAGGTCAGTGTGCTGGAAGCCTACAACTGGGCAGCGCACGAGACGGCCATGTGGATCGCCCGTCAGAAGCGGGCGGACGGCGAGCAATGGATCGTCGAGGGCCGGCAAAGCGTGGCCCTGTTCAAGCGGCTGGCGGCCGGCGAAGATAGCGATCCCGGCGCACGCAAACTTTCGCCGCAGAGCGATGCCAACGCCCCCGACGCCGTCATTCCGCTGGCGATGAAAGAGGGCCAGGACCTGGACCCCTGGTGGATCGGACGCCGCACGGTTCTGGAGCACGCCCTGCTGGAGGACTGCGGCCAGGAGGTCGGCGTGTCGTGCCTGCGCGGGCAGGGCTACGAGCCGCTGGACGGCGTCAAGGAAGGCCAGCCCGGGTGGTTGGCCCGCCGCGTCCTCCTCGGCCGCCCGGCGCTGTTGCCAGAGGAGCGCAAGTGATGCCGGGTCAGAGCACCAAGCTCCTGCTGCTGACATGCCTCTGCGCAGCACATGCTTTCGCAGCGGAAAAAGCCGAGAAACCCACCGGGGCCAGCCCCGCCGCGTCGCTGGCCTCGATGCAGGTCGTCTGGACCAAGAGCGCCATGACCGGAGCGCTCGATGTCTCGCCGCATCCCGTCCTCTCGCGCCGGGCGATCCTCTCGCGGGAAAGCGGGTTGATGATCTCCGAGGATTGGGGCAAGACCTTCCAGCCTTTGCCGCAGGCCACTCCGCAGCGCGTGGGCCTGATCCGCTCCCTGGCGTTCGATCCGGATCAAACGGATGTTTTCTATGCGGCAGGCGAGAAGGGCATTTGGCTGTCCACGGACAACGGTAAGATGTTCGAACAAGTTGGTGCCAAGTCACGCGGAATGGCGGCCGACGAAGTCGTCGGCGTTTGGATCTATCCAGGCGACCCGTCGAACCGCACCCTGCTCGCAGCCCACGGCCGCGCGGCGCCCGGGCTTTCCGTCACCTACGACGGGGGCGCAAAGTGGCGAGTGCTTTACCCCCACCTGTTCGTGTCTCAGCTGGTGGTCGGCCTGACGACGCCCGAAATGACTCGTGAACGCTCGTGCGTGCTGATCGCGGCGTCGAAAGAGAGCCCCGACATCTTTCGTGTCTACTCTTGCACGGTGCTCGGAGAGGAGCCGGTGGAGCAGACACGCGATCTCGTGCCCACGGAAGCCGCCAGCTCGGTGATGACCGACCCGCCGGAATCCGGCTGGTCCGACTTCAGGTCCGTCTATCTGGCCACGTCGGACGCGGGCCTTCACGTGCTCTCTCCGATCGGCGGCTTCGTGCCGGCAAGGCTGGAAACGCCGGGGATCGTTTCCTGGACGGGCATCGGCCTGACCTTTGGCCCGCTGCCCGATACGCAGCTGTTTTACGGCTACGATGCGGCAAAGCTCGGTCTGGTCATGTCGCTGGACGGTTTCAAGACCTTCAGCTCCGGCAGCCGCGGCCTCCCGACAGGGCCGTTTATTCGCGAAGGTGCCCATCTGCGGGCCAGCCCCGGCGGCGGGGCCTATTACGCAACCATCAATGGCTCGCTCTACCTCGGCACCGTCTGGGGACCCGGAATGATCATTACGGGCGTCGAGGTGACGCCGCCGGTCGTGTCTTTTTCGCGCGATCGCTACCTGAAGGCCCACGAAGAGCAGTGGCAGCAGATCTCGATGTTCGTGCGGGAGCCGAGCGCTGCCGCCGCGGCCAAGCGTCTGCGCGAGTCGTTCCAGAAGGGACGCGACGCGTACCGAGATGCCGAGTTCACCGTACGCACGAAGGTGCTCGGCAATAGCCCGCCTGCTTCCGTAACGGTCGACCTCAGCGCCGTGGACGGCCCGGACGCGGAGCCCATGTTCGACGACGGCCAGCACGGCGACGGCGCGGCGGGCGACGGTGTCTACGGCGCCCAATTCCGCTTGAACCTCAGTCAGTCTAAGAACCACCGCAAACGCAACCACTGGCCCGGACTCGTCGGCCTGCCGCTTACGGTAACCAGCAGCACGGGTCGAGTCGGGGCGGTAGCGGCCGTGGTCGCCATTCGCGCCCGCAGCGATGACGCCGTCGTGTGGGACGAACCGCACAAGCCGGGCAAGCACGCCGCCGAGGGTGGCGCCACCGCCGAGGTCATCGACGCCACCACCGGGATTTACAGCGGACGCGAGGCCCTGGGCATCACGGTCACTGGCGGCCCGTGGAGCACCTCGCTGCACCGGCAGGCCGACGTAGCCAGCCTGACGGCTTACGCCTCGCTTGACTTCTGGGTCAAGACCGAAGGCAACACCAGAGACGATCTCCTCGTCCAACTCCGGGACGAGCCGCAGATTGGCCTGAGCGAGACAACCCGGCCCGTGCCCGTGCTGACCGGCGGGTATCTCAAGGGCGGAGTCTGGGCCGACGACTGGCGCCAAGTAAGCATCCCGATCGACCGGCTCCTTTCCGAAGGGGGCGTCTTCCAGCCGGCCTTGTTCTCCCACGTCATTTTCAGCGGCGAAGGCAAAACCACGGGGACGTACTGGATCGATTCCATCCGACTGGTGCGGCCCGAACCGGCCAAGGGTCCCTAAGGACCGGCGCAGCAATAAGTGTCGCAAGTATAGTAGTCGTCACGCTCCGCCGTGACGACATGTCATCACGCGGAGCGTGATGACTACAATCGCCGACATAATCGAGGAACCGATGAACTCAATCAGGATAGCTACCCGTACCTTGTGTCTGCTGACCGTCTCCGCCATGGTTGCGGCCGCGGCCCAGCCCGACGAGCCGCTCGACCGGCGCCTGGACAAGGCCGCCGATCTGGCCCGCAACGACCGCGCTGCAGAAGCGGGCAAGGCCGTACGGACTTGCGAGGATGCCATTGCGGCCAAGGACACTACCGAGGAGCAGCGGATCCGCGCGTTCTCGATCCTGGTGCAAGCCTACCGGAGCCAAAAGAATCTGCCTTTAGCGACGAGGACCGCGCTGCGGCTTCTGGAATCCATGCCCGGCAGCAAGGCGGCCGAGCAGGCGTCGTTTCTGCTCCAGGCCGATCTGCTGAAATCGCAGAACAAACCCGACGGCGTCTTGGAGAAGGTCAAGCAGCTGATTGAGCGTCAGCCCGACAGTTTCGAGGGGCACCAGCGCCTGGCGGAGGCTCTGCTCGAAACCGCCAAGAATCGCGAGGCCTACGAGGAAGCCGCCAAGGCCGTCGAACTTAACCCGAAGCAGGAAGAGACCCCCGAGCGCTCGTTGCGCACGATGCTGGACGCCGCCACCCGCTTGTCGGATCACGAGAAATGCGCGTCCGTGCTCGGCCGGCTCTTGGACCCCAAGGCCGTGGCCCGCCGCGACGAGTACAACAACCGCGATTTACGCCGCAAGCTCGTCGCCGCGTTCGTGGGCCTGAAGAAACTCGACGAAGCGCGCGCCACGGCCGTGGCGGCCGAGAAGGCCGACCGCGAAGAGGTGCAGCGTCAGGCCTGGGCCACGATCATCGGCGACTGCTACCTGGAGGAGAAGAACTACGACCAGGCCCTGGCTGCCTACGAAAAGGTGTTTACTGAGTACCGCACGCCTGAAGGATGGTCCCCGACGCAGCGCAAGATCGTCGACACGCTGGCCAAGAAAGGGGCCGCGGCTGATTCGCTGAAGGCAGCCCACGTCCTGTTCGATGCGGCTCACGAGCCGCACGCCATCGCCGAGGCGGCGCGCGTGGTGGCCGGAGCCTTCAAGACGCTCGACAACAACGTGGCCCGGGCGAACGCTTTCATCGCCTTTCAGCGGTTCGGACCAGCCGGCGAGGACGGCAAGGGCGGAATCCGGGACCCCTTCCAGGAGATCGGCTACCCCGCCTATCCCGAGCGGGAAAAGGCTTTTGACGAACTTCGCAAGGTGGCCGGCGACAATGCTGCGGCTGCCCGGCTCCGCGCCCTGACCTGCCTCTACAGCGGGCATCCGAAAGACGCCCTGAAGTACTTTCTCGACGCCTTTGGCCGTTGTCTTAACGAGGAGGTTCAGCTCCGCGCCGACGAGTTGGTTCTGATCGGCGCGCGTGCGGCTCGAGGACACACGGTAGGCTTGGACCAGTACTACAACTATATCAACTATGGGCCAGCTGGCCCCGACGGAAAGAGTGGAACGCCCGACGATCTGCCCGATCCGTTTGCCCCGCTTTTGAAGTGAGGACAGGCATGGTACGCACGCGTTACTTGGCAGTAGGGTTGCTGGCACTGGCCGTTTCGGCAGCCCCTCTCGCCGCGGTCGAGCTTTCACCAGCGGCGACGCCGGGCAAGGCCGATGGCGTCGGCGGGCTGGCGGGTCTGAACGCGGAAGATGTGCAGGCCCTCCGCGACGTGCGCGAGACGCTCCAATTGCGGGCCGTCGATCCGCGCGTATCCCCGGACTACCGGCGGCGGGCCGTGCTGGCCTTGGCACGCGTCCACGAAGCGCTCAACGACTGGGGCCTTGATAACCAACTCGCCTGGTGCCTGGATGCCATTTCCGCGACGAAGGAGCACAAGGAGGTGTTCGCGTCGCTGGCCCTGTCGGCAGCCAAGGGAGGGGCCTATCATCTGGGCGCGGTGTGCGAGTTCTGGAGCCGCCTCGATGCGGACGGAGGCGGCAGCCTGGCGCCCGAGTGGCGCAAGTTGCACGCAGACTTCGAGCGTCTTTCGCGCGAATTGCCCAAGCGTGCCCCGCGCCTGGCCGAGAGCTTGCGGCCGATGACTCTGCAGGCGAAGCAGGTCGATCCGCAATCGCTGCGGACGATGCAAGTGACTCCCAAGACCATCGATTTGAAAGGCTCGCTTGCGCCCTACAAGCCCTGATGCGTTGCTGTCTGGCAGATGTTCCCGTTTCCAACCTAAACGCAGAAACTCCGCTGAACGCCTTTCGATTTGTGTTGAACGCTGGGCTGCTGGCGATCATTGAGGCCGTGACCAATCTGCCGGCGAAGACACATCGGGCAAACCAACTCCACAACTCTTGACGTACCCCTTCCCGAAGATGAGCGGTTTTGTAGCGGCGACCGGTGCCTCTAAGTGCTGACGTCTTCTCCAGGCCTTGATCATAAGGTTGCGCATCGTAACCCGAAGCGTCAGCGAGGAAGAGCGGCGTTTCCTCGCTGACGCGTCGGGTTACGATGATCCGCTGCTAGCGTTTTGCGCCACCTAAGTCGCTGTAACAAAATAAGTTCACCATTTCTTCAACTGGGTGGCACGTCCCTGAGCGCAGCGAAGGGCGTGGTTTGCGGCCTCAACTCGCCCTTCGTATCTCAGGGCATACCACCCGATTCGAGCAACTTATTTTGTTACAGCGACTAATGATCAAGGCATTTCTCCATTGCCCACCACCCCTGTCTCGATCGACCTGACAAAACACCCTGGGGCGATCGTTTCGTCAAACTAGAACGGTTTGTTCTCGAAAGTCGCGTTGGTCACATCGACCGACGCAGCGAACCGCACATTGGAGCATGTTTCTCCTACCGCCTCGCCTGCCCAGCGCTTTCAGCCTATGGGCAGATGCGGCGATTCGATACCCGCCAAATGCTGCACAGCAGTTTCTCCGCCGTCTGCGGGTCACGGCGCACATGAACCAGCGCCTCTTGCACGGTGCCGCCGGCGCGTCGATACTGGCGATCTGGTGAGGGGACCGCCTGGTCGTCTCGATTCGATCATTGCCCAAGCGGGCTCGATCTTTCGCGGAGTAGAAGCTATGTGCACACGTCATCGCGACCGCCGAGAATTCCTGGTAGGCATGGGACTGAGCGCTGCGACGCTGCTCTGGAGCGGAAAGCTCCAGGCCGCAGACACACAGGGCAAGGAAGGACCCCACGTGGCGATCAACCAATGGTCCGTCGGCGCGATGCGCGGTCGCGACAAGCAGCGGCCGGGAATGTCGCTGGATGAGGAACTGGCCGGACTGGCCGCCTGCGGGATTAACGGGCTGGAACCGGGGCTCCAAACGCCCGAACAGGCCGAAGCGTTGGCCTCGAAATTGGCGAAACACGGCCTCGAAATGCGTTCCGTCTACACCGGCAGCGAGTTGCTCGATCCCGCCGCCGCAGAGAAGGAGATCGAGCGGATTCTCGCCCTTGCGAAGCATGTAAAGGCCGTCGGGACAAAAGTCATCGTCACCAACCCGAGCCCGCTGCCGAACCGTCGCGGGAAGACTGACGCACAGTTGCAGGCCCAGGCTGCGGGCCTGAATCGGCTGGGGCGGGAACTGGCCGCTCTGGGCTTGACCCTGGCGTACCACAATCATGACGTCGAGCTGGAGCACGCGGCGCGCGAATTCCATCACATGCTGCTCGCGACCGAGCCGGGTTGTCTGTCCCTGTGCCTGGACGCACACTGGGTCTATCGCGGTGCCGGTCATTCGCAGGTGGCCTTGTTCGACGTCGTGAAACTCTACGGCCAGCGGGTCGCCGAATTGCACTTGCGCCAGTCGCAGGGCAATGTCTGGAGCGAGACTTTCGGCGAGGGGGACATCGATTATCGGGCCTTGTGGAAGACGCTTGCTGGAAACGAGGTCGAGCCGCTGCTGGTCTTGGAGCAGGGCCCGGAGCACGGGACGCCCCAGACAATCGAGATCGCCGAGGCCCATCGCGGCAGTTGCCGCTACGCGCGCGCGATATTCTCCTCTCGCACGCCGATCGCGTGATTGGCCTAACGCAGGAACCGACCGCCGTTGATGTCGAACAACGCGCCGTTGATGAATCGCGCCGCATCACTGACGAGAAATAGCACCGCCGAGGCAACTTCTTCGGCCGTGCCGTTACGGCCCAAGGGCGTCTCGGTGCGATACTGCTGCATTCGCTCGGGCGTCGAGAAGACTTCGTGATGACGGGTCTCGATCACACCCGGCATGATGGCGTTGGTGCGGACGGCAGAGATGCGCCGGCTACTCCAGCGTGGGGCGGACGACTTCGCCGCGGAGTTGGGCCTCGCCGCCCTCCTTCTCGTAGACGCCGTAGAACATCGAACACGAATCGAGCCATACGGTCAGGCGATGCAGATCTTCGGGCGTCAGCTTGACGTCATAATGACCCTTGGTCAGCAGCTCGTACAGCTTCGACGCGCGGGCCCCGAACTCGCCGGGCGTTGTCCGGTGGGTCCGGCCGCCGGCGCCGCCGTAGGCGTAGAAGCCGAACCGGGGCGCGAGGCTGACGTAGGAGGTGGAGTAGGTGGAGTAGGTGGTGTTCAGGTCCATGTATGCCCGGCCCACGACTTGCATCGGCTCGGCGTCCAGGCGAAGGCACTTGTCGGGGTTCTTCGCGTGGCACTCGGTGCAGTGCTTGTTCAGCACAGGCTGGACCAGCCTCGCGTAACTGAAGGGGTTCGTGCCGTCCACGTCCGGCGCGAGCCGCGACGGCGGGCGCCGCGTTGCCAGCGGCTCGACCATGCCGGCACGGGGCGCGCGGAGCTTCGGCTCGTGGCAGTCCTGGCAAGTGCGCGTTTCGCCGGCTTGGAAGTGCGTCCCCGAACGCATGGACTGCAAGGCCAGTCCCTGCTCGTCGAGGGCCTGGAAGAAGACCTCCTTGTCGGCGGGGACCACGAAATGCGAGCTGCCGTCGGACTCGACCGGCACCGTGCCCAGCACGGCCCGGCCCGTGTTGACCGAACCCGTCCCCGGCACTTGGATGCCGTTGTTACGGACCGCCGGGGCCACGGACAACGGCAGGATCTGCCACACGCGCAGTTGCCGTGAATGGGCCGCGGATCGCAGCCGTCGGCCGAGGTGATCCAGGGCATGTGGGCCGCGGAGAAATGGCGATCCACGTAGTCCCACCGGGTCCAGGCGATGCGCCCGTCGTGCGTTACGCTCGGATGCCATTCGTTGGTCTCGTGCGGGCTAAGGCAGCGGATGTCGGCCCCGTCCCTGGCCATATCGTACAGCGTGTACGTCGGGCAGACGCGGCCGCAACGCAGGTAACCGCCTCGCCGCTCGGAGACAAACGCGATCCGGCCGCTGGGCAGCCACCGCGGGTCGAAGTCGTTCCAGGTCCCGTCCGTCAGCCGGATCAGATTCGACCCGTCCACGTTCACCTGGAAGTCTGAGCGGCCACCTGGTCAAACCAGGCACGGTTCTGCAAGTCATTGAACAGGGCGGCGAATTGCTCTTCCCATTCGCTTTCCAGGGAAACGTTAGGCCGTTGATCGAGGAACTCGGCCATTCCGGTCAGTGCCCGCAGCAACGTGCGCCGCACCGCACAGTTCGCGCTGCAGCACGTCGTCGGTCCCGGCAATCCGCGGCAGCGCCCGCAGGATCCAGCGTTCGAAGTGTGGGTTGTGGTTGGCCTGCAGGAACCAGTCCAGGTAGCGGTCGCCCGGGAGGTCTTGCCGGAACCATGTGGCGTGGACGGGCCAGTCGGCCTGCATCCTGGCCCAGACAGCGGCCAGGGGCGTCGAGGCTACGTACCCCTCCTTCTGATCCTTGGCCCATGCCGCGCAGTTGTTGCGCGTGGCGATCATCGTTTCGGCCCAGCTCGCCTGCTTCGCGTACGCCTGAGGCGGATCCAGCGGCTTGGACTCTGCCGCCCTGCCAGACGCCTGCAACGCCAAAGCCAACAACACGAACGTCACGCGCCACGCGAATGACATGCGAGGATCCTCCAAAGAACGTGTGAACGGGAAACGCTGGGGCCGGGATTTCTCCGATTCTAGCCTGCAGCAGAGAGACAAGGGAACACCTGGCAGACCCTACGGGATTGTGGCAATGAAGTCCGGGTCGTGGCCCCCATCGTCTCCGGCTGGTGGCGCCCGTGACGATCAGGGACACCGCAGTGCCGCAGGCTTCTCGCGATCACGTCGGCCTGCGGCGGCTCGATGAAGGCGACGACCTTCGTCTGGCCAACATGCCGAGGGTCAGCGGAAGCGTGCCGACCTGTCTGTTCGGACACGGCTTGGTGCGCAGGCCCGTCACATTGACCAACCCAGCGAAGCCAGACGATCGGGCCGTGGGCCTTGATCGTAAGGTTGCGTACTGCGGTCCGTGCTGGCCACGGTCCGGGTGGCTGGCGGCTGAGCCTAAGCGAAGCCCCAGTGCCCGGTTTCTGGGGCATCGCTGCACTCTGCCCCAGTCACCCTGACCCCCTGCTGCTAGCGTTTTGCGCCACCTTATGA
>JAPLNJ010001173.1 GCA_026692885.1 Planctomycetota bacterium
GCGATCTGGCCGGGACATACCGGCCGGATCGCCAATCCGTCCTACAAGTCCTCGATGACGCGGCCCACAAGCTGCATCCGCGCGGCATGACCGGATCGCCTATGAGCTTTACGAGCCCAGCGACGCCAAACAACTGCGGCCGGTGGGCGAGTTCAACCAGAACCGCATCGTGGTTCGCGGAAGCCACATCGAACACTGGTTGAACGGCGCCAGGATTGTCTCGGCGGACGTGGGCAGCAGCGAGTGGTATCAGCGTCCGAGTGCAAAGTAAGTGGCATTGGGCTGGCGGCCCAGGGCGTGGGTCGTCAGGAACTGACCTTGTCAGGCCTGCAGCGCATCGGGCGTTGGGGCTCCGTCGCAGGTTCCGCTTACGCCTATCGCACGGATGGCAGAGCCAGAGCACGGATGTTCTTCTTAGCTGGTCTTCATCCGTGCTCCGGCTCTGCCATCCGTGCGGGTCGGAACAGTTGCGTCACATCGCTTGGGAACGCTCGGCGACGATAGTTTCGATCAAGGCGACGACATTTTCCAACGGGACGTCTTTCATGACTTCCTGCGAGGGTCCGATGATGTGTCCTCCGCCTTTTCCCAACAAGCGGATGACGCGCGCCGCTTCCCGCTTGACGTCCGCCGGCGCGCCGAAGGGCAGGAGCTGCTGGGTGTCGATCCCGCCCCAAAACGTCAGGCGGTCGCCGAACTGGTGCTTCAGCAGCTGCAGGTCGTTGCAGGGCTGAACCGGTTCGAGGACATCCAGGCCGATCTCCACCAGGTCGGGTAGCAAGTCCTGTACGCAGCCGCAGGAGTGCATCATGACCAACTTGCCCGCCTCCTTAGCCGGACTCCAGAGTCGCTGGTAGCAGGGCTTGAGCAGCTCTCGAAACAGCCGTGGCGCAAAGAACGGCCCCAATTGTGTGCCTAAATCGTCCCCGAGGTGGACGGCGTCGAAATCCATCGGCAAGACGTGCCGGGTGACGGCCAGTTTGTAGTCGGTGATCTTCTCGAACAACTCCATCGCCAGGGCCGGATCCGCCGCCATGTTTTCCAGCAGCGCGGGCATGCTGATCAGCCCATACGCCCGCTCGAAGATGCCGAAGTAGCCCGACGGAAAAACGAACGCTTGGTCGCCGTGCTGATCGATGTCGCGCTGCATCCAATCGTAGATGCCCGGCTGGTGCGGATCGGGCGGCGTGTACTTGCGGATCCGCTCGGCCAGGGTGGGTGCCGTCACGGCCTCGCGGATCCGCGGTGGCATCCACCGCTCGGCAAAGTCCTCGCTCCGCTGCTCCTCCAGCGGGTGGAAGCAGGCGAAGAATCCGTCGGAGCCGACGCGGACGCCCATCCCCCAGCTGTCGTAGACCACACCCTGCTCTTCGTCCACCCGAGCGCAGCCTTCCGCCTCCAACTCGCGCATCAGCCGCAGGTCATTGCGATAGAACAGCGGGTAATCGTGCTTGGTGAGCGAGATGACCAGGTGGTTCTGGATGTAGTCATCCAACGTCACGTCGACCGGGATGCCCAGCGCCGCGTGAACCACCTTGTCCCGCGTGCGATCGGCCAGCGTGATCTGGCTGGGCAAGTAATCGATCTCCTCGCGGCGAATGGTGCGGTTGACCCGCTCGCGTTTGGTGAGCATGGCGTTATCCTTTCTAGTTGGCTGTGCGCATGATACCCGACCAGGACACGGTTCGCGATCCCGCGTAGTGCGTCCCAAAAGAGGTGGGCAGAACGATGGCGGCAGAATTATCGGGGAAAGGCGCGCCTGTTCGATTGCTCTTCTACTTCAATCATTCTGCCCCCCTCATTCTGCCACAGACCGCTTGGGCCACTTCAGGTGCTTGTGCAGGAAGTCAAAGGTGCCCTTGCCGTTGATTGTGTGGGGGCCGTCGAAGACCTCCAACTCGCAGCGGTCCGGGATCTTTAGCCGGTGGCTGTACAGGTGGCGGACCTTGGCGAATTCGAAGGCTACCCACTCGTCGGTCGAGACGCCGTCGGTGTGACCGCGCTCGACCATGAACGGCCGCGGGCAGATCAGGGCGGCCATCTCGGCGTAGTTGAAGGTGCTGCCCAGATCAAACTCGAAGATCTCGTACTCGCCCGTCCAGACATAGCTGAAGGGCAGTCGCGTCGAGGCGTTCTTCGCCACCCATTCGTTGAAATCCGCCGAGCAGATCGACAGGCAGTAGTTCTTGACCAGCGGCGGAATCCGCATCGCGCTCTTGCCGCCGTACGACAGGCCGTAGAACGCGATTCGCTCCGGATCGACGTACGGTAGGGAACCGAGCCAGTTCACGATTTGCTGGTGCTGCGGCACGATCACCGAGAACAGGGTCTTCTTCAGCGGATTGGCTTTGCGCTGCAGCGTGCGGAAGCGGTCCTGGAAGATGTACAAGTTCTGCGGTGCGAAGGTGATGAAGCCGCGTTCGCACAACTTGGCAGCAAAGTCGTGGTAGGCCGGGTTGTCGCCGAGGAACACGTCTGTCGGCCGCCCTTCCAAGCCGTGCTGGCAGACCACGACCGGTCGTTTCTCGCCGGGCTTAAGATCCTTCGGCAGCAGCAGCACGCCGTAGGCGATCACATCCGTCCAGACGTCGAGAACGACTTCGTAGCCGATCCACTTCTCCGTGTCGTAGGTCTTCCGCGTACGCGGCAGCGGCGGCAGCAGAGGGTAGTCGAACGAGCCGATGATGTCCTGCTTGTAGATCTCGCGATAGGCCTCGACGGTCTGCTGGTACTTGTCGAGCGAACTCGTATCCAGCTTCTTCAAGAAGTCCTGCCGCACGTACTCGCTCTCCCGCAGCAGCCACTGATTGTGGCGGTCAAGTTCGTGGAGTTGACGTTGTTGACGAAGGCGCGGATCGAGCTTCTCGCCCAGCGGCTGTGGCGGCGAACCGGCGGGGGCCAGTCGTTGATGGGGACACAGGTGTTGGGACAGGAAGAAGTCGACGGTGCGGCCATCGCAGCCGTCGCTCGGCACCAGATCCGGGCTGGGATACGGCGACCACGCGCGGCTCAGCCCGGCGGTCAGCTGCTCGAATCGCGCCAGCTCTTGCTTGACGCTGTCCAACGTCAAGCCCTTCAGTTCCGCCGGTGCGCCGCCTTCTCCCGGCAATCGGAGCTTCGGCCCCGCAGCGCCGTTCAGGGACAGCGGTCGCGGAAAGACCAAGCTGGCCAACTCGGCGTCTCCGAACTGTTCCAACAGCCCGAAGACGTTGCGGTCGAGCGGTTCCTGCCAGACGGTTTCGCGAGGTCCGAAATAGCCGCTGACGCAACAGGCCTTGATGCGCGTATCCAAGGCGGCAGCGTACAAAGCCACCGAGCCACCTTCGCCGTAGCCGATTACGCCGATTTTGGCTTGGGATGTCGCCGAGCCAGCAGGGGGCTGACGCCCGCCGCTCGCCTGGCTTTCGAACCAGTCGACACAGGCCAGTGTCTTCTGTACCTCATAGCCAATCAGGTGCCGGCCCAGCTCGAACGCGCTGCGGTAGATATACTCGCGGTTGCTCAGGTTGCTCCGGCCGCCCTGTCCCGGCGGGGCGCGTTTCTGCAGCTCGCGGCTGATCAACACCGGCACGATCACCCGACAGCCGTTTTCTGCCAAGCGTCGCGCGAACTGCAAATCCGGCGGCACGCCCTCGGCCAACCCGGCGATCTGTTCGGGCGTCTGATCCGCGTCGGGAAGGGCGATGACATCCGCCACCTTCTCGCCCTTGGTCGGGACCAGCAACAGCCCTTCACCGTGCACGTCGCCGAAAGCCGGCCAACGGACGGCGAATACGTCGTAGCTCTCGCCCCGGCCGACCAGCGCCGGCTGCGCCGTCGTGCCGACCAACTCCGGGGCAGCCAGCGGCACGCGCGGATCACGAACGCCCAGGATTTGGGCCAAGCGTTGGCGATTCGGCTCGATCGATTTCTGGTACGCGGCGGGCGACGCAACATCCCGTTTCCAGAACGTGACCCGCCGTTGAATCGACTTCTCCAACTCGCGCAGCAGGAAGCGGTCCACCCCGTCGACCAGTTGCGAAGCGATATCGCCTTGCAGCGTCAGGGGCTGCGTGCCGGGCAGCATTTCGCCGGACGCGGCAGGCACGCTGGGGGTCGCCGCCCACGAAGCTGAGACCACGATACACGACACGATGACGAATGACACGTTTAGGATGCGTTGCATAGGGTTGATCTCCTCACGTTCCTTTTCGCCGTTTCGAAGCACCGCGACTCTTGCCACGGTGACTCTTGCCACGATACCCTCGAGTGACTGGGCCACCGGTGAGGTTATGATAACGTAGCCGAAGGCCGTTGAGACCAGGGGATAGGCCCCGAATTCGGCCCCCGTCCTTTACACAAGGCATCCCGTGATTTAGTCTGTTCTTTTTCCATTTTCCGGGAGATCGTCGATGAGCGACCAGACCAAGTTCCTGCTGCCAGAAGACCGAATTCCACAAGCCTGGTATAATCTCCAGGCGGACCTGCCCCTGCCGTTGCCGCCCGTTCTGCATCCCGGCACGGCAAAACCGATCGGGCCGGACGACCTGGCCCCGCTGTTCCCTCTCGCGTTGATCCAGCAGGAGGTCTCCGTCGAGCGGGAAATCGAAATCCCCGGCCCCGTGCGGGAGATCTATCGCTTGTGGCGGCCCGCGCCCCTGTACCGCGCTCGGCGGCTGGAGCAGGCGCTGGATACACCGGCTCGGATCTATTACAAGTACGAAGGCGTCAGCCCGGCCGGCTCACACAAACCCAATACGGCGGTGCCCCAGGCGTACTACAACAAGCTGGAAGGCGTCCAGCGTCTGGCCACCGAGACGGGGGCCGGCCAATGGGGCTCGTCGCTGGCGATGGCGACCTGCATGTTCGGCCTGCAGTGCAAGGTGTTCATGGTGCGGGTCAGCTACGACCAGAAGCCGTATCGCAAAGCCTTGATGCAGACCTACGGCGCCGAGGTCAGCGCCAGTCCTAGCACCGAGACCGAGTCGGGCCGAGCGATTCTGGCCCAGGACCCCAACACGCCAGGCTCGCTGGGCATCGCCATTTCCGAGGCGGTCGAAGTCGCGGTCAAGACTCCGGGGACGAAGTATGCCTTGGGCAGCGTGCTGAATCACGTGCTCTTGCACCAGACGGTGATTGGCCTGGAAACCATCGAACAGATGCAGTTGGCGGGCGACGAACCGGATGTGATCGTCGGCTGCACGGGCGGCGGGTCCAATTTCGCCGGCATCACGTTCCCGTTCGTGGGGGCGAAACTGCGCGGCCAAGGCTACCAGAACACGCGGTTCGTGGCCGTCGAGCCGTCCGCGTGCCCCTCGATTACCAAGGGGGCCTATGCCTACGACTTCGGCGACACAGCCCATTTGACGCCGTTGGTCAAGATGCACACACTGGGCAGCACCTTCATTCCGCCCGGTTTCCACACCGGGGGCTTGCGCTATCACGGCATGGCACCGCTGGTCAGCCACTTGGCTAACTTGAACATCATCGAAGCCCTCCATGTCCCGCAGCTGGAGTGCTTTGCCGCGGGGCTGCAGTTTGCACGTGTCGAGGGTATCGTGCCGGCGCCGGAAGCGACGCACGCCATCGCCGCGGCTGTGCGTGAAGCCCTGCAGTGCAAAGCGGAAGGCCGCGGTCGAACGATCCTGTTCAACCTGTGCGGTCACGGGCACTTCGACATGTCGGCCTACACGGCGTACTTGGCGGGCGAATTGCGCGACTACGAGTATCCGGAACACGAAATCGCCATGGCGTTGGCCGGCCTGCCGAACGTGGCCGGGGTGTGAGAGGCTGGGGGCCAAAATCCCTTTTGGTGCTAGCACCAAAAGGGAGCTTGGCCCTTGCGAGTAAAGAATGAGACTTAACGGTGCAGCAGGGACGGGGCGCGAGACAAGGGGTCAGACGTACAGATTTCAGTTTTCGCGGTCGTGTGCCCAAGCATAAGAAAAGCCTTCTGCCCGCGAAAACTGAAATCTGTACGTCTGACCCCAGCTGGCGGTCCGTCTATGCGAAACTGTAAAACCCCATTCTTGACACCAACAACCCTGAAAACCGTTTGGTGCTAGTGCCAAACGGTTTTTCGTCGTTGAAACTTCCGGGATGAGCGTCATCGCGCCGCCGAATTCGACGCTCGGGAACGTGTTCTTCAGCAACATCGCGAACGACCTTACGGACCGGATACCGATCGTGGATAATGCACGGCTCGAATCCCACGAGGTCGCACGATGAAGCCCAGTCCGCAATTGATGGAAACTCGGCAACGCTTCCTCCCCGTCAGGCCGGTCAGCTTGCGGGAACGGATGTTGCGAGATCCGCGGTTGTCGCCCGACGAGCGGCAGCAGCTCAGCCAGTTCTTCGAAATGGTTGCAGCCCGGTTCCATTTTGAGTTTCGCGCCAAGTTGGAACGTTTGAAATCGCTCTACGAGCCCGTCGATCCTGATCGTGATACCCTGCCCATCGAGCCCCCACCGGCCGACGCTACCTCGCCACGGGAGGAAATGGCCCAAACCTTTGAGCAGTTACTGCTCGACGCCAACTACGTGGAGATGCCGCGAGAAGAGATCGTCGCCTGGGCCGGATACCAGTCTCGCACGGGGCTTGTCGTCGAGGCCAATCTGTCCGATTACGCGGAACTGCAGGTGTTCTATCGCGGGATGCGGCACTTGCATCGGGATTACCGCTCGCGCTTCGCGCCGTGGAAATGGCAGAGCGAGGTCGTCCACGTCTTCTCCCGCGTAGCCCTGCTGGTGCGGCTGGCCGACGATCCGCAGGGTCTCGTGTACCTGAGGCTGTTCAAGAACGTCGTGGCGGAAGATCTCGAAATGATCTTGCCCTATGTGCGGATCCGCATGCGGTTGCTGGACCACATGAAAATCGGCTCGTCCGTGGCCGGCGGTGTGGCGACCGCTTCCTGGAAAGCTTTCACCGCAGCGATTCTCTCGCGTTGGGTGTTTCTGCTGCTGCTGTTCAGTTTCATGGGGGCCTTCACCCGCGGAGTGTTCAGTTTCTTTTCCAGCAAAACGCGCTACATGCAGGCCCTAACAGCCAGTCTCTACTTCCAGAATATGGCCAACAACAGCGGCGCGCTGGCCCATTTAGTCGACTCGGCCGAAGCGGAGGAATGTAAGGAGTTATGGCTGGCCTACTTCATCCTGTACGTGGAACGCGATCGTGATTTCACGGAGCGGCAACTCGATCAGCGTGTGGAGGAGTGGTTCCAAACGGAGTTTGGACTGGATGTGGACTTTGAAGTTTCGGACGCCGTGCGGAAACTTCGGGAGAAGGAACTCCTGGTCGAGCACCCGCTTAGCGTGGCCTGGCCGCCTGTCGCCGGCGGCGTGCTGAAGGTCACCGATCTGCCCGCCTCAATCCGACGCCTGGATGAGGTGTGGGACAACTACTACGCGTGACGCGGGGACCATCCTTCATGTAGGTCAGGCTTTCCAGCCTGACGTCAGGCTGGAAAGCCTGACCTACATGACAGGGGCATGCTAGCAGCTCCAGCCTTCCCAGAACTCCAGCCTTATCTTGATCGGCACTTGCGGCGACGCGGCCCCCCGTCCTAATCGCAGAATGCGTACTTATTTCTCTTTACGTGTCCTCCCCGTAAACGCTAGTATTGGCGAACTTAAGCAGTCCTTTTTTTTCTTGGAGCATCTGCGATGAACGGATTCTCGCTGCTGCTGGCCGCCCTGACGATGGGGGTCGATTACGGTTGGCAACCGGCTTCGGACGGTCAGATGGAGTACATCGTCCAAATCGAACCCGTCACGCTGATCGCCATGCGGGAAGGCCAGGAGGTCGTCAGCCAGATCGATCCCCAAATGCGCAACGCCCGGCGGTTTCGCATCCACGTGGGCACCGAAATGGTCCCGCGGCGTGGCAATCCGCCCGCTCAGCTCCCCGCTACGGGCATCACCGCGGCGCAGCTGCCCCAGGCTCCTGGCATCCAATTCGGTTGGCAACCGATCAGCCGGGACCAGTTGGAGTTCATTGTGCAGATCGTGCCGGAACGCATGACGACGCTCCGCACCGGTGACGACATTGTCGGCGTCATGCCCGTCGACCTTCCGAACGTGGCTCGCATCCGCGTCATCACGGGCAACGCGGCAATTCCTCGCCAAGGCTTTCAGGTCGCGTCCTCGCAACCCCTCGCGTTAGGGCAACCTCCTGCCAATAACGGAATGTCCACGGCGATGATCGCTCCGCCGAGAAATACCGACCCGGCGTTGAACTATGGGTCCGGCACAGCGGGGCAACTTGGCTCCAACAGCAATTCCTGGTCGTCGCCGAACAACGCCAACAATTCGTGGTCCTCCGCAGCCAACCCTGGGATTCCGAACCGCGACCAGGGGTCCCTCTTGCTCGACCAGCAACGCGCAGCGCAGCGTTATCAGGACCCGCAGACGAACACCCAGGATTGGCGGTCGACGGGGGGCACCAACACGTCCACCGTGAGCGCCGCGGATCCGCGTTTCACCAGTTTTCCGCAGGTCCCGCCGACGCAATCCTTGTTAGACGCCAATCGGTATCGCGATGGGAACTACGGTTATTCGCCCAACGCAACGCAATCGCCTTATGCCGCTACGCAATCGCCTTACGGCACAGCCCAATCGCCTTACGGCACAGCCCAATCGCCTTACGGCACAGCCCAATCGCCTTACGGCACGGCCCAATCGCCTTACGGCACGGCCCAATCGCCTTACGGCACAGCCCAACCGCCTTACGGCACGGCCCAGTCGCAGTTGGGCGGGACCAACCCTGCTGTGGCGAATTGGAACGCGACCTCGGGCCGCACCAATGTGACGCCCCAGACGCAGCCAGGTACGGGCGCGCCGTACTCACCCGCGTACGGCAACGCGGATGGATCGCAGGGCAACTCCGCCTCACCCAATAACTCGGGCTGGCCGCAACAGCGTGTCGCTGGCCGAGAGGGCGAACAGGCCCGTACGGGTGTGCCCGGCAGTGTTTGGCCGGAATACGGGCAACCGGTTCGCGATCCCAACTTGAAGTATCCTCTGACCCAGGTCGACCTGGCCAAGGACCGGCCCTGGGGAGCGCTGACGGTGGCCGTGTTCCTGCTCTTCGCTTCCATCGGCGGCAATCTCTACCTGGGCTGGATCGCCGCCAGGATCTACCGCCTGTACTTGGATCTGGCGGACGATCTGGAAGACAAGGAACGCCACGACGTCACGGTCGAACAGCCGGCGGGCGAAGATCGCTGGAAGGAACGCCGGAAACGCCGCCGAGCGATCCTGGGCGTGTGACCGTAGACTGCCCGTGGGCAGCTTTGCTTTGTCGTAGAACGGTTTTCAATCCGTTCAGTGAAGCGGAATAGATTCCGCTCTACGAAGGGACAAGTCTGGCTGCGGGCAGTACAGCGTCCCAGGGAACGCGATGTTCCGATCAAGGCCGCACCACGCACATGCCCAGCCACCACGGCAAACGTCATCGGTCAAAGACAACGGAGCTACCACCGTGACTTTTCCCCAAACCGATTTGACGCTGGTTCAGCGTCTGGCGGCCGGCGGCAGCGAGGAAGATTGGCGGCGATTCCTGAATGACTACTGGGGGGCCATTTGCCGCTTCGCCCTGCGGTGGGGGGCTCACGGCCTGGAAGATGCCGAGGATGCCACCGCGCAGACGTTCGAGGCGATCTTGGAGAATCGGCTCTTGGTGCGCTGGGTGTCGAACCGTTCGGCCAAGCTGCGGACCCTGTTGTGCCGCGTGGTCCGCAACATCTTGTCGCACCGCCATCGCGTGCAGGCCAACCGCGACCGTCTGTGGCCCGAAATCGCGGAGCACCTGGAAGATGCAGGAAAGACCAAAGGCGAGCCGGAGGACGCCTTCTACGCCGCCTGGGTGGAAAGCGTCGTGCAGCAGGCGATGGAGGCGTTGGCGGCCGAATACGGGCGGAAGGGCCAGGGCGACTACGTCCGCGTCTTGTACGGACGGATCTGCCGAGGACTGTCGTTGGCCCAGGCGGCCGAGGTGCTGGGGATCACGTCAGCCAACGTGGACCACTACTTCCGGCACGCGCGCGACCGGCTGCACGAGAAGCTGCAGGAATTGGTCCACCGCCAAGTGTCTCATTGCTGCGGGCCCAGCGAGATCGAGGAGGAAGCCTCCGCCGAATGGCGGCAGCTGGGCCAGTACTTGGCGGAGCACGGCGGGCTGGAAGCGGCCATTCAGCGGGCCTACGAACTACTGGATCCGACCCAGTCCAAACAGCCGGACGAGGCGGCCAAGAGCCGCGCTCTGACGCGAATCGTTCCCCTCCGCTGTCCGTCGTCAGAGGACGGGGGCCGTTAGCCCCGGCTTCCGCCGTCCATCACGCGTCACGGTGGCTATCCGTTCAGACCGCTTCCCGGAAATCGTGCGCCCCCCGCTGCGAAAACCGGCTGCTCAGTTCATTGATTTAGTGAACGCCTCAAGCTTCACGGTCTGTCCGTCTCGTCCGACGAGGACGCAGCGGAAGTGTCCGTCGAGCTTGCAGAGTTGAAGGGGAGTTGCAAGAATATACGCGTAATCGGGAGTCGGGGGTCCTCAGGCTCACTGCTCGCCTTCGGAAAGGTCGCGATCATGTCCGACCCGCTGGCCTTAACTGATGCGTCGCGCCGCCTTGTGGACGCGCTGCCGCGAGGTCAGCCGTGGCGGCTGGCCGACAGCCTGAGCCTGGTCGCTCGACTGGCCGAGCAGGTCCAGACGCTGCATCAAGCGGGACGGACGCACCGCGCGATCGGGATCGAGGCGGTGACGCTGGTCGGGTCGCAGTCCGTGCAGCTGGATCCGCCGCCGACCGCGCGTCGTTTCGGCCGTGATGACGCCGATCCGGAATGCTGCCCGCCGGAACTGGCAGAGGTGGAGACGCTGACACTTCCGGAGTCGATCGCAGCGGCCACGCAGATCCTACGTCGCCACGGTTGCCCGGTTGATCCGCGGCGCATCGACGTGTATCAACTGGGTGTTCTGCTGTGCCGGTTGCTGACTGGGAAGCCGCTACGTGCCTACCTGCTGGATCCGCTGACCAAGGCCGGTATTGCGGCGGTCGCACGACCGATTCTGGAGCAGGCCCTGGGGTATGATTCGCCGGCGCGGTACGAACACTGCGGGCCGCTGCTGGCAGCCTTGCGGACAGCCGTGGACCAGTGTGGCCCGGACGCTCCGCAGGCGGAGCAGCGTGACGAGGAGCGTAGCGACCGCGCGTCTGGCGACTCGTCCGCGCTCGGAACTTCGCCACACGGCAGCCCCCTCGACGCCAATGTGGACACCCCGCCCACGAGGACTACGCCAGCCGCCACGCCGAGCCGTCTCCAAGCCGAACTGCCCTGCGCACGACTGGCGCATTTTCGCCTGCTGCGGCGGATCGGCCACGGCGGTATGGGGGACGTGTACGAGGCGCACGACGAGTCGCTGGACCGCCGGGTGGCCGTCAAGGTGCTGCCGGACGACCTGGCCCGCGACGAGACCTTGATTGCCCGCTTTCGCGCCGAAGCCTGGGCGGTCGCCCATCTCCAGCACCCCCACGTGGTACCCGTGCACTTCATTGGCGAGGACAGGGGGCACCACTTCTTTGTCATGCGTCTGATCGACGGCGAGTCGCTGGCCCAGCGCCTGGCACGCGAGCGTTGCCTGCCGTTGCCGGAAGCTCTCCGGATTGTCGAGCAATGTCTGGATGGGCTGGAGGCGGCCCACGCGCAGGACTTGATCCACCGCGACATCAAGCCGAGCAATATCATGTTGGAAGCCGGCACTGGCCGAGTGGTGCTGGTCGACTTCGGCCTGGTGCGGCGGATCGATCAGAGTCTGCTGATCACGGCCACGGGCCTGATCATGGGCACGCTCGACTATCTCTCCCCGGAGCAAGCCCGGGGGCGACCGGCGGACGCCCGTTCGGATCTGTATTCGCTGGGCGTGGTACTCTACCAGATGCTGGCCGGTCGCTTGCCCTTCACCGCCGAGACGCCCACGGGCATGCTCTTTCAGCACGCTTACGAACCGCCGTTTCCGCTGGCCGAGGCGGTGCCGGACCTGCCGGCGCCGATGGTGCAGATGGTTGAGCGGCTGATGGCCAAAGATCCCGCCGAGCGACACCAGAGCTGTGCCGAAGTGCGGACGGACCTGCGGGCCTTTCAAGACGGCCGGCCACTGGCCGCCGAGGGGCGGCGGCAGTCACCGAACGCGGCACGGAGCAGCGAACTCAGGGGGCCGAACGGGGCCACGGCTGGCATGCCTCAGGGCGTCCCCGCCGCGGATCAGCCGGCCCTGCCAACCGACCTGGAGCGCGGGACGCCAAGACCCCGTCGGCAGCCTGTCCGCGACTGGGCTGGCACCCTGTTTCGCCGCCACGCGCCGGAGTTCGTGACGGAACTCCAAAGCACCACGCAACAGGTGGACGGGGCGGTGGCGCAGTACGAGCGACGCTGTCGCCGGTTATCGGAGTTGCTGGCGGAAGGTCGCCGGATTGCCGCCGAACTCGCGGCGCAGCTGCGGGTGAATCAGGAGCTTGCCGCGCGGGCGGAACAGGCGGCGTGCGCGGCAGGGGATCCAGATGAACGGCAAGTGGCACTAACCCAGCAACAGGCGCACCAGGCGAACCACGCGTCGCTCCAGTCGCAGGTCCAGCAACAGGCGGAAGACGTCGAGGAACTCGTACTGGAGCAGTGCCGGGCCGAGGCCGCGCTGGCCCGGCTGCGTAGTCAGCGTGACGCGCTGCAGGCACGGCTCACGGCGGCCGCCGCCCGCGGCGCGACGCGGACGGACCCCGCGCGCTGGTCGCGTCGGCGGTGGCTCGCGGCGGCCGCGTTGACCGGCTCTTGCCTGATCCTGGGTGTCCTCCTGGTGGTACTGCGACCTGACCTGCGCGAGCCTTCGTCCACGCCGCTACGTTCCAAGACCGAGACCACCGCCGAAACCACCACCGTGCCACCCAAGGTTGCCACATTACCGGCTCAGACCGCCACCGCCAGCGCGGCGCCGCCACCGGCTATCGCCCCGTTCGACGAGAAGCAAGCCAAGGAACACCAAGCCGCCTGGGCCAAGCACCTGGGCGTGCCGCTCGAAATGACCAATTTGCCACAGACCACGGCTCCGCCACCAACGGCCGACACGCAAACGGCGCAGCTCAATCCTCGTGATGTTTCTCATCTGGTAACGCGCGAGGAACACCCAGAGTTCGTGGTCTTTCGTTTCCAGGGTGAAATCAACGCGGAAGCCTACGTCCCGGTCGTGGACGAGGACGGCCGCGTCCTCTGGGTCCCGTCTCACAAGGGCTTGCTACGCTACGATCTGGACACCGATCGGTGGAGCCTCAGCGGGCCCGCGGAAGGACTGCCTGGCGCGCTTGTGTACCAACTGCGGCTCGGGAAAGGCGTGGTATTGATGGACGTCGTACGCTGGACCGCGGCCCACAGTCACACCAGCGTAGGAACCTTCCTGTGGAACTCCAGAGGCACATGTATCAAGGTCGAACCGAATGACATCGCCGTGGTCCGACAATTCGGACCCAAACCATGGATCTGGAGGCCGCAGGGGCTGATCGTGCCACGCCCAGCACTCGATACGTTCCAAGTCTACCCGAATGACAAAAGCGACCTGCTGCATCGCAGCATCGGCGACACGGTCCTCGTGGGGCAGGACATTTGGATCGCGCACTACGGTGACAATATTCTCGGCAGCGACCGCTTCGAGGGTGGAGGCATCTCCTGCGTGAATGGGATCACGGGCAAGGTACGTCATTATACTGAAAAAGACGGACTGACGAACAACTACTGCTGTGCCATCGCGTGCGATGGCCAGCGAGTCTGGGTCGCCCACGGGTTCCCGGAACGAGGTCTGAGCGTTTTTGATCTGGCGGAAGAGAAATGGACCACGTTGCAGAAGAGCAAGAACGGTGTTCCACTGGGCGGCGTGCAACTCGCAGCCACGGCCGGTGGTCTTTGGATCGCCGGAAGCCACGAGGGAGTTCTGATCCGTCTTGACACTTCCACGCAACTTGCCACCTCGTTCGGAGAGGCGGTTCCGGGTACTTTCGCCAGCGTTGCTGTGGGACTGGATGCTGTGTGGGCCAGTGCCCACGGGGAGAAGCGGTCGGGTCGAGGCTTCGAGTCGGGAGTCGTGCGGTTTCCGGTGCGTACGCAGTAGAGTACACATTGTCGATTTTCGTTCTGTCGATTTCCGTTCGGAGCGATTTCCGTTCGGAGCGATTTCCGGAAATCGTACGCCCCGGCTGCGAAAACCGGGTGCTCGGTTCATTGAATCAGTGAATGCCAAGAGTCAGTTCTTGCAGCCAAGGAGCCATGCCATGTTCGTCATCCTCCCCTGGAACCTGAGGCAACCGCAATCGAAGTATCCCGTACCGTGGGCCAACACGCTGATCATCGCTGTCACCTTGCTGCTGTTCGTGCTGGGCCGTTCCTGGGTCGTGGGCCCCGGCACCTCGGCGTTCAGCGTGGTCCTCTACGGTTTCAGCCATGTGGGCTGGTGGCACCTGCTGTTTAACATGTGGGCGCTGTGGATCTTCGGCCATCCGGTCAACCGGCGAATCGGCAACGTTCTGTATTTGGTGACCTACGTCGGCACGATCCTCGCCTTGGGACTGGTGGCGAGGTTGCTGTTAAGTGGCTATTTGGCTGGTTCTTCCGGGGCGTTGTTCGCCGTCATCGCCATCGCGCTGCTGCTGCTGCCGGCCACCGTGCTGGAGTTCGTCTGCGTGGCCGTCTTCCCGTTGACGGTGGTCGTCGGGCTGTTCAGCGCGCCCGGACAGTGGTTCCAGTGGCTGGTGCGTTGGAAGCTGTTTTCCATTTCAGCGATGTGGTGCCTGGCTTTGATCCCGCTCGCCGAAGTCTGGGCTTGGTACTGGTCCGGTTGGAGTCCGACGTATCTTGCCCACCTCGGCGGCATTGTCTGCGGTATAGCCGCGGTGTTGCTGTTTCCCACACGAATCACGCTCAGACGCAAGTCTAGCTTCGCGACCTGACCGCCTCGTCTGAGCCCGGATGATTCATACTCCTGTAGGCCGGAACAAGCAACCGGAAGCACTGCCGGAACTTCGGTCGCTTCCGGCGCGTGGCGTCTGCACCAAGCGGGTTCTTCCGGCGAGCGTCGGTTGCGCCGTTCCGGCATGGCCTTGCGCGACCTCGTTCCGGCCACCATGAATAACCCGGGCTGAGGACACAGCGGAAGTGTCCGCCGAGCTTGCAGAGTTGAAGGGGACGTGCAAGAATATACACGTGATCGGGAGTCTGAGAAGCGTAGGCGAGCGGGAAGCGTCAGCTCCTGGCCTTGATTGTAACGTTGCGCATCCAATCTACACACCGACTCCATAAGGCCCACCGCTCGTCTTCGGAAAGGACGCGATCATGTCCGACCCGCTGGCCTTAGCTGATGCCTCTCGCCGCCTCGCGGACGTACTGCCGCGAGGTCAGCCGTGGCGGCTGGCCGACAGCCTGGGCCTGGTTGCTCGACTGGCCGAGCAGGTCCAGATGCTGCATCAAGCGGGACGCACTCACCGCGCGATTGGGATCGAGGCTGTGACGCTGGTCGGGTCGCAGTCCGTGCAGTTGGATCCGCCGCCGACCGCGCGTCGTTTCGGCCGCGATGATGCAAATCCGGAATGTTGCCCGCCGGAACTGGCGGAGTTGGAGACGCTGACGCTTCCGGAGTCGATCGTAGCGGCCACGCAGATCTTGCGCCGCAACGGTTGCCCGTTGGACCCGCGGCGCATCGACGTGTATCAACTGGGCGTCCTGCTGTGCCGGTTGCTGACCGGGAAGCCGTTGCGAGCCTACCTGCTGGATCCGCTGCTCAAGGCCGATATTGCGCCGGTCGCAGAACCGATCCTGGAGCAGGCCCTGGGCTATGATTCACCGGCGCGGTACGAACATTGCGGGCCGCTGCTGGCGGCCTTGCGGACAGCCCTGGACCAGTGTGGCCAGGATGCTCCGCAGGCGGAGCCGCGTGACGAGGAGCGTAGCGACCGCGCGTCTGGCGACTCGTCCGCGCCAGGAACCGCGCCGCACGGCAGCTCCCTCGACGCCAACGCGGAGACTCCTCCCACGGGGACCACTCCAGCCGCCACGCCGAGCCGTCTCCAGTCCGAGCTGCCCTGCGCACGACTGGCGCACTTCCGCCTGCTGCGGCGGATCGGCCACGGCGGCATGGGGGACGTGTACGAGGCGCACGACGAGTCGCTGGACCGCCGGGTGGCCGTCAAGGTGCTGCCGGACGACCTGGCCCGCGACGAGGTATTCATTGCTCGCTTTCGCGCCGAAGCCTGGGCGGTCGCCCATCTCGAACATCCGCACGTGGTATCCCTGCACTTCATTGGCGAGGACGGGGGCCACCACTTCTTTGTCATGGACCTGGTCGACGGCGAGTCGCTGGCCCAGCGCCTGGCCCGCGAGCGTTGCCTGCCGTTGCCGGAATCGCTCCGAATTATTGAGCAGTGCCTGGCGGGGCTGGAGGCGGCCCATGCCCAGGGCTTGATCCACCGCGACATCAAGCCGAGCAATATTATGCTGGAAGCCCACACGGGCCGGGTGCTGCTGGTCGATTTCGGCCTGGTGCGGCGGATCGATCAGAGTCTGCTGATCACGGCCACGGGCCTGATCATGGGCACGCTCGATTATATTTCCCCGGAGCAAGCTCGGGGGCGACCGGCGGACGCCCGTTCGGATCTGTATTCGTTGGGCGCGGTACTCTACCAGATGCTGGCCGGTCGCTTGCCCTTCACCGCCGACACGCCCACGGGCATGCTCTTTCAGCACGCTTACGAACCGCCGTTTCCGCTGGCCGAGGCGGTGCCGGACCTGCCGGCGCCGATGGTGCGGATTGTTCAGCGGCTGATGGCCAAAGATCCCGCCGAGCGACACCAGAGCTGTGCCGAGGTGCGGACGGACCTGCGCGCCTTTCAAGACGGCCGGCCGCTGGCCGCGGTGGGGCGGCAGTCACCGAGCGCGGCGCTGAGCGGCGAACTCAGGGGGCCGCACGGGGCCACGGTCGGCGTGCCGCAAGTCCGCGCTGCCGCGGACGCGCCGTTCCTGCCCACGGAGCTGGAGCACTGGCCGCGGGGCGACCGCTGGCAGCGTGTCCGCGACTGGGCGGCCACCCTGTTTTGCCGCCACGCGCCGGAGTTCGTGACAAAACTGCAAAACACCACGCAACTGGTCGACGGGGCGGTGGCGCAGTCGGAGCGTCGCTGTCGGCAGTTGTCGGAGTTACTGGCGGAAGGTCGCCGGATTGCCGGCGAACTCGCGACGCAGCTGCGGGTAAATCAGGAGCTTGCCGCGCGGGCGGAGCAGGCCGTGTCGGCGGCCGGGGAGCCGGATGAACGGCAGGCGGCACTGACCCAGCAACAGGCGTACCAGGCGAATTACGCGTCGCTGCAATCGCAGGCTGGGCAACAGACGGAAAACATCGAGAAGCTCGAACTGGAGCAGTGCCGGGCCGTGGCCACGCTGGCCCGGCTGCGGAGCCAGCGGGACGCGCTGCAAGCGCGGCTCAAGGCGGCCATCGCCCGCGGCGCGACACCGGCAAGTCCCTCGCGCCGGTCGCGGCGGCGGTGGCTCGCGGCGGCCGCGTTGACCGGCTTTTGCCTGATCCTGGGTGTCCTCCTGGTGGTACTGCGACCTGAACTGCGCAAGCCTTCGTCCACGCCGCTACGTTCCAAGACCGAGACCACCGCCGAAACCACCACCGCGCTACCCAAGGTCGCCACACTACCGGCTCAGACCGCCACCGTCAGCCCGGCGCCGCCGCTGGCCATCGCCCCGTTCGACGAGAAGCAAGCCAAGGAGCACACGAGCGAGACGCCAAGCTCCGCTCAGTT
>JAPLNJ010001174.1 GCA_026692885.1 Planctomycetota bacterium
CTCGGACGGAACTAGCTAGCAGTAACGGCATTTCGCAGTGTTACAATCAACGCCATCAAGGCCATCTTTACGGCAGTCTTTCTGGAAATCAACTGGTCTGGACGCAGGTGGCGAGATTTGCGACAGTTCCCCTCACTTGTCGTTCAGTGACTGCCTCTGTCATCACGGTTCGTTCTGCAAGGATCGCAGGCCGCGTATGGTCCCTCATCGCTCGCAACACGGCTGGTTGGTTTGGTGTTCGTGGTTCCTGGCGATCTGCTGTGGAGCAGCGCCCGGCTGCCAGGCACTGGGAATTCGGCACACACCGTCGGTCGAGGAGGAACCTAAGCTGGAGAAGCCTGCCGACGTCATGGAGCACTTGCGTTCGGCGGGTCCCCGGGGCCAGCAACTGGGCCTGGATCCCCGCGCCAAGGAAATCGAGCGGCACGTGGGGGTCAATTAAGTGACGATGTCCGAGCCTGCGCCTGTTGTCTTCGAACAACTCTGTCAATTCACTCGCGAAACAGCGCTGTTGGAATCGGTCGCGGAGCTACTCGGTTGGGACGAACGGACGTATCTGCCGTTGGCCGCCGGGGCGTATCGGGCCGAGCAGATGACCTATCTTGCGGGCCTGATCCATCAACGCCGAACGGATCCCCGGGTCGGCCGTTGGTTGGAGGCATTAGCCGGTATCCCGCTGGCCGCGGAGCCGCACAGCGACGCCGGCGCGACGGTGCGGCAGATCAAGCGGGATTACGACAAACGGGTCAAATTGCCGCAGGCCTTGGTGGAGGAACTGACCCGCGCGTCTGTGCTGGGCCAGCAAGCCTGGACCGAGGCCCGCCGGAACAACGATTTCGCGGCTTTTCAACCGTTGCTGACGAAGATCTACGAACTGAAACGTCAGCAGGCCGAGGCGCTGGGGTATCAGGACGAACCCTACGATGCGCTGTTGGACGATTTCGAACCCGACGTCAAGACCGCTGCTGTGGCCGGCGTGTTGGCCGGTTTGCGGGAAGAGTTGGCCCCGTTTGCGGCGGCGATCGCCGACAGCGGACGACAGCCGGCAGTCGAGATCCTCCAGCGACGTTATCCGCTCGACGCTCAAGCCGCATTCGGCAAAGCGGCCGCGGCAGCCATTGGCTTTGACTTCGAGCGAGGCCGGCTGGATGTCACGCAGCATCCCTTCTGCTCCGGCCTGGGGCCGTGCGATTGCCGGATCACCACGCGCTACGACGAGCAGTTCTTTCCGGGCGCCTTCTTCGGCATCCTGCACGAAGCGGGCCATGGGCTGTATGATCAGGGCCTGCGCACGGAGCAGTACGGTCTGCCACCGGGCACGTACGTGTCGCTGGGCATGCACGAGTCGCAATCACGTCTGTGGGAGAACGCGGTTGGCCGGAGCCGCGCCTTTTGGCGGCACTTCTTCCCCCTGGCACAACAGCATTTCCCGGCCGCCCTGCGTGACGTCGCGATGGACGACTTCTACTTCGCCATCAACGCCGTACGGCCGTCCTTGATTCGCGTCGAAGCGGACGAGGCGACGTACAACCTGCACATCATCATCCGCTTCGAGTTGGAGCGAGCGCTGCTCAACGGCGACCTGCCCGTCGCCGATTTGCCGAGTGCCTGGCAGGAGAAGTACCTCACCTATCTCGGTATTGAGCCGCCGAACGACGCTGACGGTGTGTTGCAGGATATTCACTGGAGTGCCGGGCTGATCGGCTATTTCCCCACCTACACCCTGGGCAATCTGTTCGCGGCCCAGTTCTTCCAGCAGGCCGAGCGCGACCTGGGTGGGCTCGAAGCACCGTTTTCACAAGGCGAGTTCTCGCCCTTGCGGGAGTGGCTGCGCGAGAACATCCACCGCCGGGGCCAATGCTACTCGGCGGCGGAACTCGCCGCCCTGGTTACCGGCCAGCCGCTGTCTCATCAGCCGCTGATGGAGTACCTCCGCGGCAAACTCGGCCCGCTGTACGGCATCGGTTAGCAGCAATCGTTCTCACTCCACACGCCGAACCACTCGCAATCCATTTTTCGCAATCCGCTTGGTGCTAGCGGGCCAAGCGAATCTTGGATACGATCGTAGATCCTTGGACGATTTACTTGGACTCGATCGTTCTTCTGTGCGAATTCTTTAGGACGGATCTCCAGGTCCGCCCAGATGGTTTGGACGGATCTGGGATTCGTCCTGCCTGGCTGCGGCTGGTCCGCGTCAGGCCAGCATTTTGTAAGGTGGCTCGGTCCCTATGGCAGCTCAAGACTTTGACATTGACAGTTTGGCAACCTACCTGCACCTGACGCCGCCGCAGATCGCCCGCATGGCGGACCGCGGCAAACTGCCGGGCCGCAAGATTGGCGGCCAGTGGCGTTTTTCCGAAGCAGAGGTGCATCACTGGCTGGAGGACCGCATCGGGCTTTCGGGCGAAGAGCAATTGGTGCAGGTCGAGAGCGTGCTGGATCGGCGGCGAGGTGGGGCGGTCGAAGCCGTGTCGATTGCCCGGATGTTGCCTGTCGAGGCAGTCGCGATGCCGCTGCAGGCGCGCACCCGCGGCTCGGTGATTGACGCGATGACCGAACTGGCCGCGCGGACCGGACGGCTCTGGGATCCAGCGAAGATGGCTCAGGCGATCCGCGAGCGGGAGAATCTGCATCCGACCGCGCTGGATAATGGCGTCGCCTTGTTGCATCCGCGGCGGCCGTTGCCGAACATCGTAGAGGAACCGTTTCTGGCGCTGGGCCGGACCCATCAGGGGATTCCCTTCGGCGGCACCCAGGGCGGGCTGACCGACGTGTTCTTCCTGATCTGCTCGGTGGATGATCAGGGCCACTTGCGGACCTTGGCCCGACTCAGCCGCCTGCTGAACGACACCATGTTTCTGGACGGACTCCGCTGCTCGGATGACGCCCGCAGTCTACACGATTGGCTGGCTCTCCGTGAGGCGGATCTGTTCGGGGAGGTGTAAGGTGGCAGGCAAGCGGGGGGCGTTAGCTCTGGTTACGAGGCTCTGCCTCGTAACCCACTGGAAGGGAGGCTCCGCCTCGCAAGAGGGCCGGCAGAGCCGGCAAGGCAGTGCGTTCCCAGGCGGAGCCTGGGAACGAGGGATTCCGACGACAGACACTGGGACGGATGACAAATCCGCCCCACTGAGGATGGTACATGCTCCAGAAACGTATCCTGCTCGTCGGCGATTATCGTCACGGCGATTTCCGCGACGCCGAGGCTTGGCTGCGGGCGCACACGCACTTGACGACGGCGACGACGATCGCCGAAGCCTTGTCGCAGCTGGCCGCCGGTCCGCCGCCGGAAGTCATCCTGATCGCCCAGGCCCGGCCGGGCCGATTCCATCAACGGCAGATCGAGCAATTACACGCCGCCTGTCCCGTGTCGCGTTTGATCGCTCTGTTGGGCGCCTGGTGCGAAGGCGAGACGCGCTCGGGCCGCCCGTGGCCAGGGGTGCTCCGGGTCTACTGGCATCAGTGGAATTCGCGTTTCATCCCGGAGCTGTCTGCCGAGCCACCGGTTCGGGCGGGCGTGTGGGAACTGCCGCGCACGGCGACGGCTGGCGAGCGCCTGCTGCCCACGGCGCAGGTTCAGGGGCCGCCGCGGTCCGGTTTGATCGCGATTCAGACCTCCGCGTGGACCACGTTCGAAAGCCTCAGCGACGCCTGCCGCTGGGCCGGGTATGCCACCGCGTGGTTGGCGCCGTCCCAACCGCCCCAGCTGCACGGCGTGTCCGCGGTGATTTGGGATGCGGTCGGCTGTCGCGATCAGGAAGTCCACGAGCTACAGGAATTGGCCGCCCGCTATCGACCCGCGCGCGTGGTAGCGCTGCTGGATTTCCTGCGTCTTGGCGATCACGACCGCGCCCTGGCCGCCGGGGCCGCCGCCGTACTGGCCAAACCGTTCCTGGTCAGCGATTTGCTGCTGCAGTTGGAAGGTGGTTAGGGCCGCCTCAAGTTGGTAACCTCCGGGGTAGCTTGACTTGTTTGTGACGCGTATACTTTGGACATGATTGTGCATCTGTCCAACGCAACTTGGCAGGCCCTGCGGGAGCGTCCAGGCGAGCCGATAACCATCGAAGACGACCAGACGCATACGGTGTACGTCCTCGTGCAGCAAGACCTGCACCACCGTGCAATGGTAGCTCTCCGACGGCAGGAAGACGACCAAGCGTCTGTTCGACGAGGGCTCGCACAGATGGAGGCCGGCCAGGGGCGCCCGCTGGCCGAGGTGGACGCCGACATTCGTCAGAGGCTAGGATTTTCGCCACGTTCATGAGCCTGCCCGTCATCATCACGCCTGAGGCGGCGCAGAATCTCTGGGAAGCCGCCGAATGGTGGGCCAGGCATCGTTTAACCGCGACCGGGTGCCCGCTTGCGGGTGGGGGAGCGAGCCGGGGACGCCGGGCCGCTCGGCGCGCTCCCCGTTGAAGGCTGCTGAAAAAGTAGCGGAAAGCAACGTGGGGTAAGCTTCCAGCTTGCCAGCTTGCCAATCTTCCGTATTCTCCGTTTCCTCGTCTTCCTTGTCTTCCTCTGCTACGCATTTGGCAAGCTGGAAGCTTACCCCACGACTAATTCAGCAGCCTCCGTTGGGTCGTGGTCAAACGAAGCTTCGCCACATGCCGGACTTTCCCACGGCCCGCGTTGGCCAGTTTCCACCCGCGCGTGCTCCGGCTACCATAGAAGCTCGCTGTGGCACCGGCGGTAAGTCAAGCTGTCGAGCTGGATGTCGCACTGGGTATCTCGGAACAAGCTTCCGGCTGAAAGATCTGGCTCCCCTCACACCAAGGAACACACCATGAGACGTTGGCAGTTGGTCATCGCGAGTCTGATCCCTTTGTTGTTCGCCGAGACCGTGGCGGCCGAGGTTTGGAAACCGGCGGCGGGTCCCTTGATGACCCGGTGGGCCAAAGACGTTTCGCCGGAGACTGGACGAATCTCAACGGGTTATGGGACTACGCCATCCAGCCCGCCGCTGCAGCAGCGCCGCAGGCGTACCAGGGCAAGCTGCTGGTGCCGTTTCCCGTCGAGTCGGCCTTGTCGGGCGTCAGGCAACGCGTCGATGACCAACAGCGGCTGTGGTACCACCGCACCTTCCAGATCCCGCAGGGCTGGCAGGGCCGCCGGGTGCTGCTGCACTTCCAAGCGGTCGATTGGGAAGCCACGGTGGCGGTGAACGGCAAAGAACTCGGCAGCCACCGCGGCGGCTACGACGCTTTCACGTTCGATATCACCGAGGCACTCCAACCGTCAGGCGATCAACAGCTGGTCGTCAAAATCTTCGATCCGACAGACAAGGGCAATCAGCCGCGCGGCAAACAGGTCCTCAACCCCGGCGGCATCTTCTACACACCGAGCACCGGGATTTGGCAGACGGTGTGGCTCGAACCGGTCCCGGAGGCACGCATCGGGCGACTGGTCCTGGTGCCGGATGTGGACACGGCCAGCCTGCGAATAAAGGTCGAAGGCGTCGGCACCGGCGCCGCGGACACGGTGGAGGTCGTGGCCCGTGATGGCCAAGTGAACGTCGGCCAAGTGACCGGAAAACTCGGCGGCGAACTCCGGCTGGAGGTCCCCAAGGATAAGCTGAAGCTGTGGACGCCGAACACACCGCAGCTCTACGACCTGACCATCACGCTCAAGCAAGGCGGCACCGTCGTCGACCGCGTAGACAGCTACTTCGCCATGCGGAAGATCGCGTTGGGCAAGGATGACCAGGGCATCTTGCGGCTGATGCTCAACGGCCAGTTCGTGTTCCAGGTCGGCCCGTTGGACCAAGGCTTCTGGCCGGACGGACTCTACACGGCACCGACGGACGAGGCGCTGCGTTACGACATTGAGGCGACGAAGAAACTGGGCATGAACTTAGCACGCAAGCACGTCAAGATCGAGCCGGACCGCTGGTACTACTGGTGCGACAAACTGGGCCTGCTGGTGTGGCAGGACATGGCGGCTGGCGACAATCGTACGCCTGAGTCGAAGCAGCAGTTTGAACTGGAACTGCAGCGCATGATCGAAGGGCTGGGGAACCATCCGTCGATCATCATGTGGGTTGTGTTCAACGAGGGCTGGGGGCAGCACGACACGCAGCGGTATGTGGAAACGGTGAAGCGGTGGGATCCGTCGCGGCTGGTCAACAACGCCAGCGGTTGGACGGACCAGAAATGCGGCGATGTGATCGACATGCACAATTATCCCGGCCCCGGTTCGCCGCAACCCGAAGCGACGCGAGCAGCCGTGTTGGGCGAATTCGGGGGACTCGGACTGGCCGTCCCGCAGCATACCTGGAGCGAGAAGAGCTGGGGCTACGCCGGCATGGCGGACCTGGGGGAACTGACCCGCCGCTACTGCAAGTTGCTGGGCCGCGCCTGGCAGCTCAAGGACTCGCCCGGCCTGTGCGCTGTGGTCTACACGCAGACCACGGACGTCGAGACCGAGTGCAACGGACTGCTGACGTACGATCGCGCGATCATCAAGGTCGACGCCGTGGAAGGCGCTGCGGCCAATCGGGGCGAGGGCCTGCAATATAGCCTGCAAATCGTCGTGCCAACTTCCCAGCAGCAGGCTGCCACTTGGCGGTACACCTTCGACAAGCCGGATGACACGTGGTTCCAGTCCGCCTTTGACGACGCCGCCTGGAAATCAGGCCCCGGTGGTTTCGGCACACGTGGGACGCCCGGTTCGGTCGTGGGGACCGAATGGAAGACCAACGACATCTGGTTGCGGCGTTCGTTCGAACTGCCGGACGTGAAGACCGACGGTCTGGAGTTCGTGGTGCATCACGACGAGGACGTCGAGATCTACATCAACGGCGTGCTGGCCGGCAAGGCGGGCGGCTTCACCACCGACTACGACGAGCTGGCGCTCACGGCCGCCGGACGCGCCGCGCTGAAGCCCGGCAAGAACGTTCTGGCCGTCCACTGCAAGCAAACCCAAGGCGGCCAGTACATCGACGTCGGCCTGGTCGAATTGAAGCAGAAACCGGGCAAGTGATTTCGGCTGCGGAAGTAAGACCTTCGCCTGCCCGCAGGGCTTGCTGGTCCCGCGGGCAGGGCGAATCATGCCGCGACTTCACCGCGCAGGGTCGAGGAGGCCTGCTCCCCTCGCCCCGGTGAGACTGCTGAAATACTAGCACGAACCGAAGTGGGGTAAGCTTCCAGCTTGCCAGGTCTGGGCCTTGATCGTAAGGT
>JAPLNJ010001175.1 GCA_026692885.1 Planctomycetota bacterium
AAAACAGTGTCGCGAGGCAGGCCAGAGTTTGTTCCACTTCTGTTCCGCCCGCAGACATGGGTCAGTCCTTCAAATTTCAGTTCTTGCGGCCTCTGGGCAACGAGGGTGGAGAGTCTCGCCGCCGCAAAAACTGAAATTTGAACGACTGACCCTGGCCGCTGTTTCCGCCCAATTTTGCGCGGCCCACCCCGCCCCTCTCCCCGGAGTACCGGGGCGAGGGAGTTATTCTTCCGCCGTGCCTACTGTCACTTGTGATCCAGCACCAGCTTCTGAACGCGGCTCTTGGCCGCAATCGTGGGCGGCTGGTTCCATTCGATTTCGAGCGAGCGGGTGTAGGCCGCCAAAGCGCCCTGGTAGTCCTTGCGTTTATCGAGGATCTCGCCGATGCGATTGTAGGGCAGCGGCGTGGCGGCGCCGGCGGCCGCCCAGGCCTGGTAGACCCTCAAGGCGGTGTCCTCGTCGCCCTTACGTTCCAGCAGTTCGCCCAGGGCTTGATGAGCGGCGCTCAAACCGCTGTCGGCCGCGATTGCCGCTTCCAGCAGTCGCCGGGCCTCGTCCAACCGGCCGGCCTCGACGGCCCCGGTGGCGGCTGCGAGGGCCTCGCGGGCCTTGGCCAATTGCCCAGGGGGCGTGGCGATTTGGCCCTTGGCCACGGCTGCCGTTACGCCCGCCAGCATCAGCGTAGCATGACCGTTGCCGGCAAAGCGGACGGCCTTGACCGCCACCTCGGGCTTGGGATTGACCCAGAGCATCCGGTACAGCGTGAGATGGGAGAGCACGGGGTTGCTGCCGGTCCAGGCCACGTTGCTGCGCGTGCCGATCTCGCGGGCAAAACCCTCACTGGCGGAAGACCAATCCCACAGGTTCACGCCGCCCGCGAGCGGGACGTCGACTGCTGTGCCGTCGGCGTATTGGACCTGATAGAGACCCAGGGCGCCGCGCGGGGTGAAAGCGCTGCCGTGAAGGAAATAGAATCCTTCCACAGAGAAGCCGACGGGCAGGGTGACTTCCGTGGGGAAGCCGGCCGCCCCGGGTCGGGCGGCGTTGCGCAGCACCACCACGCTGCGGGGGCCGGTGCCCATCTCGAACGGCACCCCTTGGAACGCGCGCTGGCCGGTGGGGAACGTGCGGGCGTCGCAGTTCTCGCCCTGATCGGGCCAGCCGTCTTGGCCGTCGTCAGGCGTCTTGTCCGTCAGCGAGCGATTGGCCACAACGGCCAGGTCCAGGGGGCGGAAGATCACGTCTTTGGGCAGTTCGCGCAGCGGCGTAATCGGCGCCACGGCGACGTCCAGCCCCAGCGCCAGGGCCGTGACGTTACGGAGGCCTTGCCGCGCGAGCTGCTCGTGCGACGTGGACCAACGGCGTTGGTCGAGCAACAGCCTGCCCCGGCCGACGGCCACCTCGACCAAAGCGCCGGGGAACACCCATTCTCGTGCGCCGGCCGCGGCGACGGCGTAATCCTGGAGCGGCTCGATCATGACCTGCGGGTTCTCCGCCTGACTGCCGGCCGCCTCGGAGCCGTCGTAGCTCTTCCAGTAGAGGTCTAGTTGCGTCAGCCCGGCGGTCAGCCGCGAGACGCCGTTTCGATAGCCGCGGCCTGCCCACATGCGGTAGGGTTGCGCGGTGATCGTAACCGGCGTTCCGGCCAACTCGCTGAGCCAGGCCGCAGCGGAGGGCGAGGCCCCGACCACGACCAGCGTAGCGCCCTGGGCCAGCGACGGTTTGCACCGGGCACCGGCCGTAGCGGCGTCCTTGTGGGCGGCGTCGATCAGGGCCACGTCGCCCGGTTTCAGCGGCGCCACGTCCGCCACGACTTCCAGGGCAATCCCCGCCTCGCTCAGCCGCTTTTCCACCAGGCTGCCCGGAGCAACCACGGCCTTGAGGTTCTTTCCGGGCCGGCAAAATGCCTGCTCCGACGCGGCGTAATCGAGCAGTCTGACCAACAAATCGCGGGCCATCGGCTCCTGGTCGATGGCCTCGACCAGGGGCAACTGGCAGAGCAGGTACAGGCCCTGGCCCCGATAGCATTCCAGCAGTTGCACCCACTCCAGGCCGGTCTGCCCGCCGCTATTGGCCAACACCGTCGCCGCGCCGCCAGCAGGCTTGGTGTAGGCGCCGCGAGCGACAATCCGTTCGGGAGCCCAGAAGTGCAGATCCCACGAGCTGATGCCCGCCAGCACCGGGTGGCCCGGTGTCTGGACAAAGACCTGACTGGCCCACTGCCGGGGCTCCAGGTGCGTGACCACGGGCAGGCCCGCGGGTGTGACGTCCTGAGCCAACACGATCATACGGCCGCCGTGGCCGACGAACTTATCGAGCCGCGTCATCGTCGCAGCCATGGTCTTCGTCAGGGCTTTCTCGCCGATGACCAGCACGGCGCCGGCCTCTGCGGGCGGCGCCAGGTCCTGCATCTCCGCAAAGGCCAGGCCGGCGCGCTTCAGGACGGCGACCGTCTGGCCGGCGGGATCGAACACAAACACCTTGCGCGACGGGGCCGCCAGGACCAGGGGCGTCTTCGGCCAGACCTCCAGATCGCGCTGCTCGCCGTAAACCAGTCGATCGTCGCCGTAGAGTTTCAGATCCAAGGTCCACGTGGTGCGCCGGCTGACCTGGGGCAGTGTGAAGCGGAGCGAGCCCCGCTGGAGATCGCCGCTTTGCATCTCGCGGCGGTCTTCGCCCTGGGCCTCCACACGGCCGTCGGGCGCCAGCAGACGCCACTGCAAGCGGAGCTTGGCCGGCACGTAAAGGTCGTTGTGCAGCGAATAGTCGCGGGTGACAGTGCTACCCGAGTAGCCGTGATGCACCATTTCCGGCATGATGAATTGCTGGAGCATCCAGCCGCGCCGCGAGGGGCAGACGCCGCCGTAGAAGGCCACCACCGAGCAGCCGAGGTCGCGATGCCCGTCGAGGTTCTGTTTGTACATCCATGCCGCAGGGCCGGAGAAATGGTCCACGGCCGGCGAGAGCACGTCGTCCTCGCCCAGCACCACCGTCGGTCCGGGCGGCATCAGGCTGCCGGTCTTCCACAGGTTCTCGGTGTTCATCAGGAGCTTCTTGCCCCAGGAAACTTGGGTCTTGCGGTAAGGGCTGACCACCACTTCCTGGCCCATGGCGAAGGTATCGTCCAGTTTGCGGAAGAACCAGCCGTCGGGCAGGTACGCGCTGTGGCCGTGCATGGTGAAGCCTTCGTACGGCGAGCCGTAGGGGCTCAGGTAGTGGCCGGAAAAGGCGTAGTGTAAACCGCCAAGATCTTCGTCGCCGTTGTAGAAGGTCCACCGGTTTGGGTCCTGCTTCTGGAGCACCTCGGTCAGGCTGCGGAGCCGCCGGGCGCCTTTCAGCGGATCGTCGCCCGAGTAGCTCAGGAATCCGTACCATTCGTTCGAGAGGTCCCAGGCGACGATGCACGGATGGTTCTGGACCCGGCGGGCCCCGGCCAGGACATTGGCGCGAGCATTCTCCCAGTAAACGTCGCGGTCGACATTGTGCTTCGAGGAACTGTTGGCCACGTCCGCCAATTGCTCGGAGGCCATGAAGCCGTTCTCGTCCATGTAGTCCGGGATCGGTGCGCCGCGGCCCATGGTGAAGTCCAGGTCGGCGCCGTAGGGGCTTGGCGTGGTCACGGCCTTGGGCTTGATGCGGATGCCGTTCAACAGGATGTCGGCATCCTGGATCCACGTTTCGCGGAACCCGAAACGCTGGCGGGAGAGGTCCAGGATCTGGCCCGTGGCGGCGTCGCGGATCTCGACGGCCAGGACAACCAGGTGCGGATCGGCCGGGCTCCACAGCCGCGGGTCGGTCCAAGGCTGCAAGAAATTCAAAGCGACGGACTTGCCGAATTCGATCGCCACTTCCTGCCGGCCCAACTCCAGCACCGGGCGGCGGGCGTCCAACACGGTGGCTTTGACCAGAGCCCGAACGGGCCTTTCGGTGTGGTTGACCACGGAGAACTCCGCCGCGATTCGCTTCTGGCGGAACGAGGTGGTGATCAGCAGGTCGTCGGCGGCCACGGCGGGTGACATCTCCAGCAATACATCGCCGAGGAAAATGCGGTTGCAGGCGCTGAAGGAGCCTGGCGCGTCGAGGTAAAGTGGACTGGCCAGCGGGGCCTTGGGGTTCACATAGGCCGGGTCCATCACGGCCAGAATATCGCGAACGATGATCAGCAGGTCGTTGCTGCCGGGGCGCAGGACCGACGAAACGTCGATCACCAGGGGCGTGTTCGAACCGGCGACCGTGCCCACCTTCCGGCCGTTGACGAAGACCGTGCCGTGACAGCCCACATTCTCGACGACCAGGCGATAGGTGCCGGCCGCCTGACGATCGCTCACCTCGAACGTGCGGCGGAAATAGGCGCCGAACTGCCGCCGCGGCGATTGTTCGAGTTCGATCTGCATCATCGGAACGGCTGTGGGCGTCCACTGGGCGTCGGCTGGCGGGACCTCGGCGGGCACCAAGGGGTAGAAGAACGCCCGCTGCCAGGTGCCGTTCAGGGAGAGGGTCCGACGCGCGGTTGCCAGCGGCTGCTTGAAGGACACGCGTTTGGCGTGACTGGCCGTGGCCGGATCGTGCCACGGCACGCTCTGCCGATAACCGGGGAAGAGCGAGATCGTATCCATCTCCGGCCAGCCCAGGTCGACGTTGCCGGCCGGCTTGACCGTGGCTTTGATCGAGTAGCCGGGATCGTCGTCGGTGACCTCGAAGGAGATCTCCCGAAGGATGCGCTGATGCGGCTGCAAGGTGATCCGCTGGGCGTCGCGTCCCGCGACTTGGCCCCAGTGTCCCTTGATGACACACTCGTAGTCCACGGTCACGGCCGCGGGCAGCGGGTTGGCCAGCAGGCATTGGGCGACAGGCTGCCCCTGCCCATTGCGCAGAAACTCCTGGGGCGAATCGGCCTCCTGCTCCTGGCCCCACCACGGATTGCGACTGCGAATCGGGTGGCCCTTGGTGTCTACAAACCGGATGAACGGGTTGACTCGCAACGCCGCGTCCACATTCGACCACCATTGCTCGCCGAAACTCAACCCCGCGCGGAACGCACCCACCTCGGGTGCCCGAGTGTGGAGGATCAGCCGGGCAATACGCTCGGCCCGGCCGCCAGGAGTGACGACCTCGATTTCATCGCCCGCCTGGAGTCGTTGGGCGTCCAGCGATCGCAACTCCGCGAACCAGACGTTCGGCGCGACCTGCACGGGCAGGCTGGTGCTGCCGGCTTGGATCACGCGGCCGTTCAGGAACATCTCCAGCGGGTGATCTCCCTGCGGAACCTCCGTAATGCCGTTCCGGTTCTTTTGCGATTCGTAGAGGACGCCCACGTGGTACGTTCCGGTCTGGATCGCACCAAGCTTCCAGAACGCTCCGCTGTTGACCGGATCACCGATGAGCCGCGGAAGACTTTCGGCGATCGTGACCGTAGTCAGGCCCGCAACGATCTTGCCGGGCTCGATGGTGAACATGCCGTCGGTGACCAGCGGTTGGGCATGGCTGGCCTCGTAGACGTAATCGCCTTCGGAGTTGAGGGTCTCTTCAAAGGCTCCCTCCTGCGTCGGCGGAATCTGCCCCAGCAGTTTGGTGCGCTCGGCGGCCAGTTCCGCCTCAGACTTGGCCGGCTTGACGGCGACCGGTTCCTCGATCGGTTGCCGGGCCGGGGGCAGCGGCTGGGGCACCGCGCCGCGCGGTGTGAAGGGGCCAAAGCGTTTGATCTTCGAGACACGGATCTCGTCGACCATGCCGTTCCAACACAGGTGGCCGTATTCGGAACTGATCCGGATGTTCGTGGGCAGCCCGGCCCACTTGAGCGGCCCTTGCGTGGTGCGGGCGTAGAGCACTCCGTCCACATACAGGCGCACTGCCGAAGCGTCCCACGTGGCGGCCACATGCGTCCACTGGCCCTTGCGCATGCGCCCGAGACTCACCTCGGCCGAACCCGCCAGGCTGCTGCCCTTGCCCGGGGCGTACTGCCAGCAGTAGCGCAGTGTGCAACTGGTGTCGGCCTGGAAATGGGCCAGCGGCCCGTCCGCGTTGCAGATGGCCAACAGACAGTGGATTGGCGGATCGGTTCGCGCGGGCCGCGCCGCGACTTGCGGCACTTCGTCGGGTGAAAGCCAGAACTCGAGGGTCCCCTCGGGGGGCAGCTTATCGAGCGGCAGGGGGATCATCACCGCGTCGGGTTTCTCCAACCGGAGGGCCCGCCCGAAGCGGCCGCCCGGCACATAGCGGGCCTTGCCCTCCAGCACGATGGCCGGATCGTCTTCTTCAAAGTCGGCCAACAGGAGCGTGTCGCCATCGGTAACCGGTTTCTTCGTCAACACGGCATCGGCGTCGTAGGCGACGTCCAGGGGCGCCGAAATGTGCGCGTCGTCCAACACCAGCTCTTCGGGCCGTGCAACCTCGACGGAGAAATGCACAACCCGAATATGGCGGGGGAGGGTCAGCTGGCCGCCAACCAGCTGCCACGTCTTGTCGGCCTGTCCCGTGGCCTCGGCCAGGGTCTGCCAGCCCTCCGGCGCCTCGCCCATGATGCGGACCACGACCTTGCCGGCGCCCTTGGCGTAGATGCCGTAGGAGTAGGTCGCTGCGGGCACGACCTCCAACGAACTCATCGTCAGCGAGGCACCGCCGCCGCGGAGGGCCAAGGCCTGTCGGCCGCCGTGGGCATCGGCGCTGGGGTGCATCGACGTGTCCGCGTCGAGTCGCCAGGTCCACCGCACGGGAACCTGAGGGTCGTGGCTGCTGTAGGATCCGCCGTGCTTGAGCAGGTTCTCCACCGTCTCCTGAGCGACCTGCCCCCAGAACTCGAAGGAACCGTTGGTCAGTAGGTTTGTGGGAGTCTGCCCCATCGCCAGGCCGCCGAGACTCGACAGCAGAAGAACGAAGGACAGAATCTTTCTCTTCCACCGGAAACGACCTATACCGGCCCTGGTACACATATTCATAATCCACTCGTCCGCGGTGCATGTGCTTGGTCGTCAGTTGTTACAGGAACGCAGCATTTTGGCAATCAACGGCCTTGATCATAAGTACCCGCTCACAAGTTGTCGGGGGAAAAGAAACCCGGTTTTTTCCAAAAACCGGGTTTCTGTCTCGTGCTGAATACCAGAAAACTTCTGAGCGGGCACTTAAGGTTGCGCATCGTAACCCGACGCGTAAGCGAGGAAGAGCGGCGTTTCCTCG
>JAPLNJ010001176.1 GCA_026692885.1 Planctomycetota bacterium
ATCAAGCCTTGACAAAGCACCAGAAATGGTCGATGTTTCCGCTCTGGGAGCAAGGAATCGAATGGAACTGAAACCACTGCCGTACCACGAGTTACTGTGCGACTACTTGCGGACCGAGGAAGCCGAGGTCTGGCGCTGGTACACTTCGCATCAGGTGCGCGCGGAACAAGCAGAAGCGGTCCGGTTCGAGTTGCTCAAGTCCACCTACCGCGTGGCACGCGAGAGCCAGCCGGCCATCTATGCGGCGGCGGAGTCGGTGGCCAAGACGTTCGGGCTGGAGGTGCCGATCACGATCTATCAGGCCCAGAACCCGCAGGGTCTGAACGCCTCGCTGGCCTGTGTCCCGGACGAAGCCCTCCTCACGCTCCACGGGCCGGTCACGGCCAAGCTCACGGAGTCGGAACTCTGCGCCTTGTTGGGCCACGAATTCAGCCACCTGCTGCTCTGGCGTTACGGCGGTGGCGAGTACCTGATCCTGGAACAGCTCCTGGCCGCGCTGACCCACGATCCGCAAGCCGGGACACCCCACTTCGCCAGCGCCCGCTTGTGGCAACTGTACAGCGAGATCTTCTGCGACCGCGGGGCCTTGGCCGCCGTGGGCGATCCGCTGGTGGTGGTCGCGATGCTGTTGAAGGTCCACACGCAGTTGGCAGAAGTCAGCGCCGAGAGCTACCTGCGTCAGGCGGAGGAAGTGCTCAGTCGGGGCGGTGTCCGAACCGCGGAATCGACGCACCCGGAGGCCTTCATCCGGACCCATGCGATCCAGCTCTGGAGCACTGCCGATCCGGCTGCCGAGGCCAAGATCCGCGACCTGATCGAAGGCCGGCCGGTACTGGATAACTTGGACCTGCTGGGGCAACAGCGCGTGGTCGGGCTGACTCGCCGACTGCTGGACGTGCACTTGTCTCACCGGTGGCTGCAAACCGAGCTGGTGCTGGCCCATGCGCGACGGTTCTTCGAGGACTACGTGCCGCCCAGCGACCCGCTGGCGGACCCGTCGCTGGCCGAGGATCTCCGGACTGACGACCCGGCCCTGCAGGACTACTACTGCTTCGTGTTGCTGGATTTTGTGACCGCCGATCGGGACCTGGAGGAATTGCCCTTGGCAGCCGCGCTCGTGTTGAGCGAGACGCTGGGGTTGCGCGAGCGGTTCGGCGAGATGGTCAAGCGCGAACTGCGTTTGCGCAAGAAGCAGTTCGAGAAAATCGACGCGGACAAGGAGCGCCTTCTGGCCGAGGCGAGCAAGGACAGCCATTCACAATGATCAGCTTTCTGGAATACCTTCGAGCACGGCTCGCGGCTGGCGGCTTCTCGACGGAAGACGCGCTGAACAGTTTCCTGCCGCTGGTGCGAGAGGTCCTGGACACGCATGCCGCCGGAAAGGTAGCGCCGCTGGAGGGTCTCGCTGCGCTGCACGTGGAAGGTGTGCGGATCTGGTTTGAGGAGGCGCAGCGGCAGCCGCTCCGCAGCCAGCCGGCCACCGTCCGGGCGGTGGCCGCAGCGAGCTCAGCGGCCGTGGAAATCGTGACCGAGGTCCGCCGCACCAGTCAGCTGGAGTCGGGCGACGGCGAGCTGCTGGACCTGGCTGTCGGCGAGCGCGGCGCGACGCTCGCGCGGCCCGTTTACTTGCCGGGCTATGTCGCTTGGGAACATGAACTGGGACATCACGACCCGCTGACCGACGTGTTCAGCCTGGGCCTGATCCTGGCCAGTCTGGCGTGTGGCCTGGACTTGACGGAGCCCGAGACGCTGAAACGATTCGTGGCCCACCGCCGCAATTTGTTCGCGATCCAACCGAGCCTGCATCCCGTGCTCGCGCAAGCCATCTTCCGGATGACTGAGGTGGATCGCCATCGCCGCGTGCAGGATCTGCGGGCCTTGCTGCACAACCTGGAGAACTACCGCGACCAGGAGATCGACTTCGAATTCGACTTGGCCCGCGTGCTGGACTTCGGCCAACAGGATCGCCGCAGCAAACAGGACGTGGTGCTGACCAAGCTGCGCGAGCGATTGTTCGAGATCTCGAAACGCAACCGATTACTGCACTTCCGCCCCACGCTGCAAACGGTGAACTTGACACACGCCTCGGTGCCGCTGTCCTTCGACATCAAACAGGTCCGCCCGGATCAGTTGCTCGTGTGGAACGAGCTGCTGCATGCCGCAGTCTGCCGCGGCGAGCCGATCTCGCTGAACAAGTACCTGAATTTCGCCGAAGCCTTGTACCTGCCGGCTGTGCTGGACCACTTGATCGCCGACGCCAAGCGGGACCAGGCGGAATTCGGGTTCGCGCAGTTGCGGCTGGTCATCTGTTTCCTCCACTGGACGGATCTCAAGCAGAAACCGCCGGAGCACTTCGACTCGCCGCTGGTGCTATTGCCGGTGGAACTGAAAAGAAAGAAGGGCATCCGCGACACGTACTTCCTGGAGGTCATCTCGACCGCGGCCGAAGTCAATCCGGTCATTCGCCACCAGTTCCAGCAGCTGTACGCCATCGACTTGCCGGAAGTTCTCGATCTGAGCACGACGACGCTGGACGAGTTCTTCCAGCACCTGGACCGTCAGGTTGCGGCCAGCGAGCCGGCGGTCACCTTGAACAAGCTGGATCGGCCGCGAATCGCCCTGATCCACGAGAAGGCCCGGCGGCGGCTGGATCAGTACTGCCGCCGCGCCCGCTTCGCCGGGCGCGGCGTGCGAAACTTCCTGGACCTGGACTACAGCTATGACCCGGCCAACTATCACCCCCTGGGCATCCGGCTGTTTGCCGCCAAGGTTCGGCCGCCGACGACCCGGCTGCGGGCGATCCTCGAAGAGCGGCCCCGGCCGCGATCGTTCGCCGGCCCGGAACCGGAACCGCCCACAGCGGAAGTCGAACGCTCGTTCTTCAGCCTGCAGGCGGGCCGCGAGGCGAATCCCTATGTCTGGAATTTCGACCTGTGCAGTGTCACGCTGGGGAACTTCAAGTACCGCAAGATGTCGCTGGTCCGTGATTACGAGACACTGCTCGACGAGCGTCCGCCCAACGCGGCGTTCGACGCAACCTTCTCGCTGGCGCCGCGCGAGGCGACCCGCCGACTGCCCGCGTCCCGGCCTTTGGAGGACCGCTTCGACGTGGTCCCTTGCGATCCAACCCAGGCTGCCTCGATCGAAGAGGCCCATACCGGCAAGAGCTACATCATCCAAGGGCCGCCTGGTACCGGTAAGTCGCAGACGATCACGAACCTGATCGCCGACTATGTGGCCCGCGGCCAACGGGTGCTGTTTGTGTGTGAGAAGCGCGCGGCGATCGACGTGGTGTTTGCCCGGTTGCGGCAGCGGGGGCTGGGAGACCTGGGCTGCCTGATCCATGACTCGCAGGCGGACAAGAAAGAATTCGTGCTGGACCTGAAGCGGACCTATCAGGATCTGCTGGCCCAGGCGGGCAAACGCACAGCCAGCCCGACCCGCCAGCGCGAGAAGCTGATCGCACAGATCCAGGCGGAACTGCGCCCCCTGGAAGCCTTCGACGCGGCCATGCAGCACCCGCTGGACGAGGCCGGCCTCCGTGTGCGGCAACTGCTGCGCCGCTGCCTCGAGCTGCACGGTGAGTTGCCTGCGATTCCGCCGCTGGACCAGGAGCAGCTGCCGGACTACGCCACTTGGTGGCAACACCGCGAGCGGATTGCAGCATTTGCCGCGTCCGCCGCCGAGATCCTGGACGATCAGATCCTGGCCCATCATCCACTGCGGCTGCTGTCGCCCCAATTGCTCCAGGTCGACCATCCGCGGGAACTGCTCACGAAAACTCTGGCCGCCGCGGAACAGCACTTCGACCAACTCGAACGCACACTGGGGCAGTGCGGGATCCCGCGCGACCAAGAGCAGACGCTCGCGCGTGCGCGACGCCTGGTGGACTATGCCCAGCAGGCGTTGCGGGTATCGCGCGACCAGCGCCAAGCCGCTTTGCTCGATCCGCACAGCGCCCGTTCGAAGGAGTTCGCAGCGGCTGTCGAACCGCTCCGCCAGCGTCAGCGGGCACTGGCCGCCGCCTGCGACGCGACCCAGCACTGGCGGCTCAAACTATCGGCTGCCGAGGTGGCCGTGGCCTTGCAGCAGGCCCGGTTATTTGCAGGCAGTGCCATGCCGTGGCTCCAACTCAGCTGGTGGCGACTGCGGGCGGTGCTGAACCGCTGCTACGACTTTCGCAGCCATGTGGTCCGGCCCAGTTGGACGCAGCTGCTCACCGCGCTGGAACGCGAATACGCCGCGCAGACCGAATTGGACCGCCAACGTCAACAACTGGCGGAGATGTTCCAGGTCGCTGGAGACGTGGATCAATGGGTGCGTCAGGTGGTGGAGTTGCACGAGACGTTGCCGGCTTTGCCGGATTGGTTGGCCCGTATTCATGGGGCGTTGCTCCGGAGCGATCAAGCGATACGCGCCCTGGATCTGGTGGCCGCGGCGGACGAACCGCTCCGCGCGCTGCAAGCGGAACTGGGGCAGGTCCTGGCCGGCCACGCCGAGCTCGGGCTGGATCCGTTGCGTGCCGACTTGCGGCAGATGTCTGACGCATTGGACGATTTGCCGGATTTTCTGCAGTGTCTGCGGGAACTCGCGGCGCTGCCGGCGGCGCTGGGCACGGCCCTGCGCAGGCTGCCGTTGACGCCGACGCAGGTCGAAGCCGCGGTGGCCGACTGCAGCCTGACCGAAACACTCCGCAGCCTGCGGTCCGTGCAGCACTTTACCGCCGCCAGCCGAGACCGCCACGCGAATCGACTGGAGCGGCTCTATGACGACTGGCTCGACAGCAACGCGGGCGAGATTCGGCAGCGCATCAAACGCCGGTTCCTGGAGCACGTGCACGCGGCCAGCCTGTCGGCCAGCCAGTTGACGGAGGCACAGCAGGAGTTCAAGCGGCGCTATACCGCCGGCCGCCGCGAGCTGGAACACGAGTTCGGGAAGACCATGCGGTTCAAGTCCGTCCGGGATTTGGTGTCCGGCGACTCGGGCGAAGTGGTGCGGGATCTCAAGCCGGTGTGGTTGATGAGTCCGCTGAGCGTCTCGGATACGTTGCCGCTGGAGACCGCGTGGTTCGATGTCGTGATCTTCGATGAGGCCAGCCAAATCACGCTGGAAGAAGCGGTTCCCGCGCTGTTCCGCGCTGTGCAGGCCGTCGTCGTGGGTGACGAGATGCAACTGCCTCCGACCGATTTCTTCTCCGCCAAACATACCGCCGAGGAGGAGGGAGAAATCGTGGTCGAGGAGGGCGGCGAACTGGTCCGGTACGACTTGGAGGGAAACAGTTTTCTCGGCCACGCCGCCAAAAATCTCCCTTCGACGATGCTCGGCTGGCACTATCGCAGCCGCAGCGAGTCGTTGATCAGCTTCTCGAATTGGGCGTTCTACGACGGGCGACTGCTGACCGTACCCGAGGAATGCCTGCCGGCCGGCGAGTGGGCGACGTTGGACGCCACGCAGGCCGCAGACGCAGAACGCGGAGCGGCGGCCGTGCGGGAGCGGCCGATCAGTTTCCATCGGCTGCAGCACGGCGTGTACGACAAGCGGCGGAATCGCGCCGAGGCCGACTATATCGCCCACCTGGTCCGGGCGCTGCTTGGGCAGAAGACCGGCCAGAGCCTGGGCATCGTCGCGTTTTCCGAGGCCCAGCAGGAAGAGATCGAAGGCGCGCTGGAACGGCTGGCGCAGGAGGACGCAGAGTTCCGCGAACGATGGGAAGCCGAGGTCGAGCGCGAGGTCGACGGCCAGTTCGTCGGGTTGCTGGTCAAGAACTTGGAGAACATCCAGGGGGATGAACGGGACATCGTGATCCTGAGCATCTGCTACGGCCCCGGCCCCAACGGCCGGATGCTGATGAACTTCGGGCCGATCAACAAGAGCGGCGGGGAAAAGCGGCTGAATGTGGCCTTCTCTCGCGCCAAGCACCACATGGTCGTGGTCAGTTCCATCGCCGCGTCCGCCATCACCAACGAGTACAACGACGGAGCCAACTGTCTGAAGAGCTACCTGCGCTACGCCGAGGCCGTTTCGGCAGGCCAGCGCGAAGCCGCCCAACGCGTGCTCCGCAGCATGTCGCGCTGGCAGGACGCGGCGGAAGACCGCGACCAAGGCCCGGAGGATCCGCTGGCTGGCCAGCTGGCTGCCGCGCTGGTCGAACACGGCTACCAGGTGGACCGGGCGGTCGGTGAATCTCATTTCCGTTGCGATCTGGCCATCCGCCGCCCCGGCGACGCTGCCTACCGTCTGGGCATCCTGCTGGACAACGAGACTTACTACGAGCAAGCCGACCTGCTGGAGCGGGACATGATGCGTCCGCGGTTGCTCCGCGTCTTCGGCTGGAAGGTGACCGTGGTGTTGGCCAAGGACTGGTACCAGGACCGGGCCGCCGTCTTGGATCGCTGTCTGCGTCTGTTGGAGGGATGCCCGGAGACTCTCGCCGACGAATCGCTTACGGCCGAGGATGTTGCCGACGCGGAGGAATCCGCAGTGGTCGGCGTGCCGCTGCCTGTAATCGAAACGCCGGCCGCGATCGAATCGGCTGCCGACGCCTCGTCCAGGGATCGGCCGCCGCAGGTCCCGCCCGACGACTTGTCGGTGGCCGGCCCGACCCGGCGTTTCGAGTTCAGGCATCGTCGCTCGAACAAGTTCTGGGAGATCACACTCAGCGGCCAGCGGCACACGATCTGCTACGGCCGCATTGGCACCGCGGGGACGACCTTGACCCGCAGCTTCCCCGACGCCGCCGCGGCCCAGCGCGGCTACGACCAGCTCGTCCGCAGCAAACTGGCTGAGGGCTATCGCGAGACTTCGGTCCCGTAACCGGATTCACCAGCCTGTGGCAGTTTTCGCACGGCGCGGCTGTGAACCAATCGTAGAGTGGGCCAAGTACTCGCGGCCCACCATCGAAAGCAAAATCGTCTGCTTAGAATTGGTGGGCCAGCGAGTACTTGGCCCACCCTACCGTGAATCGTGTTCGTACATTTGTTCACGGCTTCCGAGCGTGACGACTACGATACTTGCGCCACTTATTGATGCACCGGCCCTTAGCTACCTTGCAAAACAGGAATTCAAGTCCTATATTTCAAGGATGAGTGACATTTTTCTTCCTCGTCCAGCGAGATCTCTCGACATCCGCCAGGCGCTCCGTCGAACGCCGGTCGTGGCATTGCTTGGACCGCGTCAGTGCGGCAAGACCACCTTGGCACGCGAAGTCGGGGGGGCGGAAGCGCACTTCTTTGATCTCGAACGGTCGGCAGATCGACAGCCGCTGGTGGCCGCTCCGGAACGGACCTTATCGCCCCTACGGGGACTGGTTGTCCTGGACGAAGTGCAAATACTTCCGGAATTGTTTCCCGTGCTCCGCGTGCTGGCCGACCGGCAACCGGCCCCGGCGCAATTCCTGATTCTCGGCAGCGCGTCGCCCGATCTGATTCGCGGTGCGTCGGAGACGCTCGCAGGGCGAGTGGCGTTTGTCTACCTGAGTGGCTTCGACGTGACGGAAACGGGCGCGGAGCAGGCGGATCAGCTGTGGGAGCGGGGCGGCTTTCCGCGGTCGTTCCTCGCACCCGACGATGCGTCCAGCTATGCCTGGCGACAGGATTTCATCGAGACTTTTCTTAGCCGCGACGCCGCTCGCTTCGGCATCACGCTGCCGCCGGAGCAACTGCGCCGCTTCTGGACGATGCTCGCGCACCTGCACGGCGGTGTGCTGCATACGGCCGAACTTGCCCGCGCCGTCTCGATCGACCAGAAGACAGCCAGCCGCTACGTGGACATCCTGGCGGGAGCGTTCTTACTGCGACGGCTGCCACCTTGGTTCCAGAACACTGGCAAGCGTGTGGTCAAGGCGCCCAAGCTCTACCTGCGTGACACAGGCCTGCTGCACGCCCTACTGGGTCTGCGGAGCGGCGCGGAGGCACGCTCGCATCCGCGTTTCGGCGTTTCCTGGGAAGGCTTCGCGCTGGAGCACGTCCTCCGCCTGCTGGGGGCAGAACGCGAAGCCTATTTCTGGGCCACACACGGCGGTGCGGAGTTGGACTTGCTCGTCTCCCGCGGCGGCCAGCGATATGGGTTCGAGTTCAAGTTCGCGGATGCGCCTGGCACCACGAAATCGATGCGTGTGGCGCTGGCGGACCTGGACTTGGAGCGGTTGTTTGTCGTGTATCCCGGCGAGCGAGGTTTTCCTCTGGATGAGAAGATCGAGGCCGTCCCGCTGGGGCAACTGTCGGCGCGGCTCGCCGCGATCTAGACCATCGCGGCCAGCCAGCAATGGATTCGACGGTGGGGTTCATTGTGGTAGTTTGGGGTGGGTGCGACTGGGCCAGCTCCGCGGGTTACTAGCACCAAACGCTATTTTGGTACTTGCGCGTAAAAAATGAGACTTAACGGTTGCGGCGGACAGGGCACGAGACAAGGGGTCAGACGTACAGATTTCAGTTTTCGCGGTCGTGTGCTCAAGCCCATAAAAAGCCTTCTGCCCGCGAAAACTGAAATCTGTACGTCTGACCCCAGCTGGCGGTCCGTCT
>JAPLNJ010001177.1 GCA_026692885.1 Planctomycetota bacterium
GCAAAGCACCATCTCCTCAATCAAACGCTTCATGGGTCGTCAGTGGAACGAGGTTTCCGAGGAGCTGGCGATCGTTGCGTACCGTGTCGAACAAGGTGCGGGCGGTGCTGTTCACGTGACGGTGGAGGGTACGCAGTACGCCCCGCAAGAGATCAGCGCGATGATTCTTCAAGAATTGAAGTCGGCTGCCGAGGCTGACCTCGGTCAGAGCGTGACGGCGGCCGTCATCACGGTCCCGGCTTACTTTAACCACGCCCAGCGCCAAGCGACCAAGGACGCCGGAAGAATCGCGGGACTGAATGTCTTGCGCGTCATCAACGAGCCGACCGCCGCCGCGCTCGCCTACGGGCTGGACCGAGCCGTCGAGCAGACGATTCTTGTGTTCGACCTCGGTGGCGGCACCTTCGATGTCTCCATCCTCGATCTCGGCGCGGGTCTGTTCGAGGTGCAGTCGACCAACGGTGACAACCATCTGGGCGGCGACGACTTTGACAAGGCCATCGTCGATTGGCTGGTCGGCGAGTTCCAGCGTGAGCAAGGGCTGAATTTAGCCGCCGACCCGCTGGCTATGGCGCGCCTGTACGCGGCCGCCGAGCAGGCGAAAATTGAGCTCTCCACGCTGCTGACGACGCAGATTAACCTGGCGTGCATCACGGCCACGCCAGCCGGTCCGCAGCACCTGAGCCTCGAACTCACGCGAGTCAAGTTGAACGAGCTGATTGCCCCGCTGATCGCCCGCACCGTAGGCCCCCTGATGCAGGCACTCGCCGATGCGGGCCTTAACGCCGCCGACATCGATCACGTCGTGCTCGTGGGCGGCATGACCCGGATGCCGGCAGTTCGGGACAAAGTCAGGGAATTCATCGACAAGGAACCACACCAGGACATCAACCCCGACGAGGTGGTCGCCATCGGCGCCGCGATTCAGGCCGGCGTGCTCCTCGGTAAGGTCAAAGATATTCTGCTACTCGATGTCACCTCGCTCTCGCTGGGGATCGAGACCAAGGGTGGCGTCTTCACGAGACTGATTGAGCGAAATACGAGCATCCCGACCTGTAAGACGCAGTCGTTCACGACTGCCCAGGACGACCAGGACTCGGTCGAGATCCACGTCCTCCAAGGCGAGTCGGAGATGGCCGCCTTCAATAAATCGCTAGGCACGTTCCTGCTGGTTGACATCCCGCCCGCGCGACGCGGTTTGGTGGAGATCGATGTCACCTTCGACATCGATGCGAACGGAATCATCCGGGTCAAGGCAGAAGACGTCGTCTCCGGCAACGAGCAGCAAATTCGCATCGAAGGCGGCTCAGGCCTGACCCAGGATGAGATCAGCCGGATGCTAACACGGGCCGAGGCGTATGCGGAGGCGGCCCACCGCCTCCGCGAGCTTGCGGACGTGCGCAACCAGGCCGAAGTCCTGGCCACCGAAATCGAGCGCTCGCTGAGTAAGTATTACCCGCAGATTACGGAGGCCGAAGCCTCGCTGATCACGGCGCGAATCACGGCGTTGCGTCAAGTCCTCGAAGGTCTCGATGGTCGTGAAATTCGGACTCGCAGGGCAGCTCTGGTTGAGGCCGCGCAAGTCCTTAAAGGGGAGGAGTGACACCCCTCCCAACCTCCCCTTGGTAAAGGGGAGGAGTGACTCGCTTCGCGAGTTTTCGAGCGGAAGTGAGGCAGTCGAAGTAGCATCGCGACCGCCCGAGCTCCGACCCTTCCCGCCCCCTTAGAGCTTGGCCAAACACTGTTCCAGATACGCTCGTGCGCGGTTGATTTCCGCAGTCACCGTCGCGGTCGTCTCCAGGATCGGAATGCCGCGCGGCGTCGGGTGCATGAAGATTTCGGTATAGCCGCGATAGCGGATCGTTTGCAACGCTTTCAGGAGCGGTGCGAAATCTAGCGCGCCGCGTCCGGGCAGCTGCAGCAGCTCCTCCTGCTTGGGTAGTTTGGTCAGGCAGCCGTGACCATGCTGCCAGGCCTGGAAGTGCACCAGCGATTCGCCCAAGTCGATGATCAGCTTCGCGATCAGGTCTGCCTCCTGTGGCAGATGATAGGGCGCCAAGGCGATCCCCAGGTGGGGTGACTTCGCGAACTCGGCGAAATAGCGAATCGATTCAGGGCTATCAATCACAGACCGGCTGTGGTTCTCGATTCCCAGCTTGAGGCCCAGTTCTTCCGCCACAGCCACGTGCGGACGCAGACTCTCGACAAAGGCCCGCACCTGCTCGCGCGGCGTCGCACCGGGTGCCCCGCGAGCACCGGTGACAATCACCTGCCCGCCCAGCTTTTGCAGCGTGCGCAGCTCGTCCTGCAGACCGTACGGCCCCAGGTCGTAGCGCGTGATCAGGCCCACTTGGACGCCGTGTTGCTGCAGCAGTTCCGCGAATTTCTCCAGCCCCAACTCGGCGACTTGCTCCCGATGATTGGCATGGGGGCGGGGCCAGATGTCCACCGCCTGGGCGCCGGACGGTTTCACTTCCGCCAGGACCTCAGCCAGCGGCGCCGTGCCGTACATCGGAGACGCGAGGATGTAGTTGAGGCGGAACGAGGCGGGCTCCGCACGGACCCGGCCGTCGATCAGCCAGGCCGCCGTGGCGGCGGAGACCCCGATTCCGAACTGACGGCGATTCAGATTGGTTCTCTGCATGACACGTATCCCCCTAATAAAAACTCTATCCGTCCCGCAGGATTTCTTCCGCCGCGTTCTTGCCGCAGGTGCCCATCACGCCGCCGCCGGGATGGCAGGCGGCGCCGCACAGATACAAGCCCAGGATGGGCGTGCGGTGATCGGTCCAACCGGCGACGGGCCGCAGGGAGAACAGCTGCTGCAGGTGCATGGCCCCATGCATGATGTTGCCGCCGGTCAAGCCGTACGTACGTTCCAGATCCAGGGGACTGAGCACCTGGCGATGTTCGATCGCGCCCGGCACGTTCGGCGCGTAGCGGGCCAGCAATTCGATGCAACGATCGGCGAAGTCCTCCTTCAGCTCGTCCCAACTGCCCTGGGCCAGACGATACGGGGCGTACTGCACGAAGATGGACATCAGATGCTTGCCGGCCGGCGCGATGGTCGGATCGACGCTGGAGGGCAAGGTGATCTCCAACACCGGCTCCCGGCTGGGCCAGCCGTACTTGGCGTCGTCGCAGGCGCGTTCCAGGTAGTCCAACGTCGGCGAAATGTGAATCGTGCCGTGATGGTGCGGGGCCACTCCATCGGACGGGTCCGCCGTGAAACACGGTAATTCGGACAGTGCCAAATTGATCTTGGCGGAAGCCGACGAGTAGTCGATGCGGGCCACGGCCCGGCGGAACTCCGCCGGTAGTTCATCAGCGGCACACAACCGTTGGAACGTCACGTGAGCGTCCAGGCTGGACGCGATGACGCGGGCTTCGACAATCGAGCCGTCGGCCAGGGCCACGCCGCGCACCCGCCCGCCACTGGACAAGATCCGGGTGACTTCGGCCTCGCGCACGATGTCCACGTGCAGCTCGTGGCAGGCGGCGGCCAGTGCGTCGGCCAGGCCACCCAGGCCGCCCTGTACGTAGCCCCACACACCCCGAGCGCCGCCCGCGGTGCCCAGGACGTGGTGCAGCAGCACATAGCCGGTGCCCGGCGCCGAAGGCGGGGCGAAGGCCCCGATAATGGCGTCCGTCGCCAGCGTAGCGCGCAGCACTTCGGCCTCGAACCAGCGTTCCAGCACGGGACGGGCCGCGCCCGTCAGCAGCTCGATGGCCTCCGGTAGATCCGCGCCTAACTGTCCCAACGACTGGAACGCCGCCCAGGCCTTGCCCGTGTCCCGCAAGCGTTTCGCAACGCCCAATTTGCGCCATTCTCTGGGCAGCGGCAGCAGGTCGGGGGGGCACTGTGCGAGCACTGGTTCGAGCACTTGGGCCACCCGCTCCAGAAACGCCGTGTACTGCGGATACGCCTCGGCATCTGCTCTGCTGAATTTCGCGATTTGCTGGCAGGTCGATCCAAGGTCCGGCCCCATCAGCAACGAGCGACCCTCCAGCAACGGCGTGTAAGACGAGGGGTTCCGCGGCAGGATGGTCAGCCCGAATTGTCGCAGATGCAGTTCCCGGATGATCTCCGGCCGCAGCAGACTGATCACGTAGGCCGCCGTCGAGACCTTGTAGCCGGGCCACAGTTCTTCAGTCGTGGCGCAACCGCCGAGCACGTGCCGCCGCTCCAGCACACACACCGACTTGCCGCCTTTGGCCAGATACGCGGCCGCCACCAGCCCGTTGTGTCCGCCACCGATCACGATGCAGTCGTAATGCTTGCGTTGAGCCATAGTGCGGCGATTTTACTGCTTCTGTGTTCAGGCTGAAAGATGGCTGACATGCTGGCAGCCGCTTCCTGTAGGGTGTATCAAGCGAAGCGCCGATGCACCTTCGGAGCAACGTCCGATCTGCCGGTACATCGGCGCTGCGCTTGATGTACCCTACTTGCTGCCGTACCATGACGGCCAGGAAAAGAGAATTGGCTTGCGATCCAAACCGACCACCATGAATCCGATACTACGTTTCCCAGCCCGTCTCGTCCGGTATCTCGCCTATGCCGTGCTTCTGGGCCGAGCCGGGCTCGCACCGGCGCTGGCTGCCGAGTCGGAATCCGCCCCCGTGGCCGACGGCTTTTGGGCGACGCGTGATGGGCTGGATCAGACATTTTCCCAACGCCTGTCGGGCTTGGCGGACAAGTGCGAGGGACTGAAACTCGACGCCCAGGCCCAGGTGACTCGGCGGTGGGCCAGCCGGCGAGATCCGCACCGCCAATATCTGTTCCTGCCCGCCGACACGGACCCGCTCCAGCCGCCAGCGGACGCCGAGACGGTTGTGCAGCAGTGGTACAAGCGATTCCGACAACTTCGCCAGGACCACGCGCAGGGTCTATTTCAACTGGCGAGAAGCGAATTGGATGCGGGCCGGGCCACGCGGGCTTACCAGCTGTTGCACGAGGTGCTGCACGAGAATCCCGATCACGAGCCAACGCGCCAGATCCTTGGTTACCGGCAAGTCAACGGACGCTGGCGCAAGCCGGAGGGCACCGTCCGCTCGCGCGTCATGAACGTGCCACAGTCTCCGCTGGGTTTCAATGCGGGGCAGTACTGGTCGGCGGATTCCGAGCACTTCAGCTTGACCACCAACTACAGCCAGCCGGAGGCGGAGCGGTTGGTGGCCAGCCTGGAGGACTTGTACGGCGTCTGGCAACAGGTCTTCTTCTCCTACTGGAGCAGCGCTGCCGCCCTGACGCGGCGTTTCGACAGCCAGCTGCCACCGGCACGCGCCGGCAGCCGGTACAAGGTCGTGCTGTTCCGGGAACGGCAGCAGTACGTGGATCGGCTGAAGGCGTTGGAACCGCAGATCGAAGTCTCGGTGGGCTACTATGCCGAACCGGCCAAGACGGCCGTCGGCAAGACGGCGCCGACCAAGACGGCCTACTTCTACAGTGGGGCCGAGAATGCGGAAGAGAAATGCTTTCACGAAGTCACCCACCAGCTGTTTTCCGAAACCGGTTCCGCGGTGCCACCCGTGGGCCTGAAGAACAACATATGGATCGTCGAAGGAGCCGCCCTGTACATGGAGTCCCTGCAGCGGTGGGAACACGGCTGGACCTTGGGTGGGCAAGACGCCCGCCTGCTTCAGTACGCTCGTTACCGACTCCTGGACAATAAGTTCTATCTGCCGCTGAATCAATTCGTGGCGTTGGGCAGGCAAGGGCTGCAGCAGCATCCGGACATCGGACCACTCTACAGCCAGGCAGCCGGTCTGGCGGCGTTCCTGATGGACTACCGGCGCGGCGTATATCGAGACGCGATGGTCAACTACCTGCAGGCCGTCTATCAAGGGCGCGACCGCGAGGATACGCTGCCCTCGTTGACACGGGTTCCGTTCGGACAGTTGGACGAGCAATACCGTCACTTCCTGCAGCAGATCACGGACGAGGACTTGGCCTACTTGGCCGCCCAGCCCTCGGCGCGCACCCTGTATCTGGGACACTCCGCGGTGACCGATGCGGGACTGGCGCAGCTCGCGGGACTCACCCAGCTGAAGGAACTCTGGCTGGGCGGCACGCAGATCAGCGACCAGGGCTTGGTCCACTTGCGGAACTTGAAGAACCTGGAAACCCTGGATGTTGGTGCAACGCGAGTGACGGCCGATGGCTTAAAGCAACTGCAGGCGACGCTCCCGTCGCTGAAGGAAGACTAGTGGTCTGTCGCACGGTTCGTTGAACCGCAAGCCGGAGGCGTGCGTGTGGGTTAGCAGACGCAATAGGGCTGCACCCAACTCCGACGCACGCCTTCGGCTTGCGATTCAACGAGTTCGGTCTGCTGCGTCCGGTGGTCGACGCCATCGTGGTGACCGCGGCGTCGGAGGGCCCACGCCCCGCGGCCGACGCGCCGGCAGTTGGCGGGCCAGCTGCGCTGTACCCGGCCTGCCGGAACACGCTCGTCGCCGTCCTTCTGCTGTTCGCTGTGTATTTGGTGTTCGAGTTCAAGACATTGTGGTTTCGCGTGTTTCCAGATGGGTTCCACTATTCCGGCTACGCCCATGAAGGCGCCGCCTGGCTGACGGTAGCCTTGGGGCTGGCCACGGTCATTCTGTCGTTCGTCTTCAGCGGTGCCTTGCTGCGAGATGCCCGCTTGCCGCGGCTCAAACGCTTGGCCTGGTGGTGGTCGCTGGAAAACCTGTTGCTGGCCGTGGCCGTGTACCACCGGATGTTCATTTATGTCGGCTTCAACGGCATGACGTACATGCGGATCGTCGGCCTCTTCGGCATGTCGGCAGTAGTCGTGGGATTCCTGCTGGTGCTCTGGAAGATCGCCCACAACCGCGACTTTGTCTGGCTCATCCGCCACCACCTTTGGACTCTGGGCATCACGATCTATCTGTTTGCGATCACGCCGGTAGACGCGATTTGGGTCAGCTACAACGTGCGCCGCGTCCTGGTCGGCGACCCCGCGCCGTCGGTCCAGATCAGTGAGCATCCGATCAGTGCCGAGGGCCTACTCCTGCTGCAGCCGCTCTTGAACTGCGAGGACGTCCTGATTCGCGACGGCATCGCCGCGATGCTGGCTCAAGAGGAAGTGGCCGCAGAACAACTCGCCACGCGCCGTCAGGCCGAGGGCTGGACAGCATTCCAGTGGGCCGATCAAAGGTTATTGGAAGAACTCGGCGCGGCGCATGTCAGATGGTCCCGATACGCCGCTCGCGGCGAGCGAGAGACCGCCCGCCAGCGTTTTCAGATCTACGCCTATCGCTGGTATTAGTACGGTTTCGACGCGACGGATCACTCTTGGCTATTCGGCATCGCGCCGACTGCAGTAGAATACGATATCCAAGTACTCGTGGAAGAGGGTAACCGCATGACCTATCAATTTCCGTCTGATGTCCAACAGCTGGTTAGCGAGCGGATGGCTTCTGGGAAATACACATCGGAGGACGAAGTGCTGCGGGATGCACTACAGTCTCTCGCCGAGGAAGAGCAAGATTTGGAAGCTGTCCACGAGGCAGTGGCCGAGTGGCGGGCTGGCGATGCCGGCTTGCCACTGGACGAGGCATTCGATTCCATCCGCACCAACCACGATGTTGCGCCGGGACGAGAGGGTATGCGAACGGGACAAGGCAAATGAATAATTGAACCTGCCCCGTCTCTTGGACCCCCACACCCAACGCCGTTAAGGATTTTGACGCGGGCAAAAACCGGAACACGTCGTAGCCGAAGTCGCCAGACTTCGGGGATTCACGCCAAACACCCGAATTCTGGCGAATTCGGCTACCAAAATCCTTAACGGCGTTGCCCCACACCCCGCCCCTGGCCCCGGGGTATCAGGGCGAGGGAGTTGTTCTTGAATGGCCCTCAGCGAGGTCGGTTCTCGTACCAGACCAGGTTATTCGTGCGGCCAGCGATGACGACCAGATCGAGTCGTCCGTCGCCGTTCATGTCGGCGGCTACCGCGCCTTCCACGGCGAGGCCCTGATCGATGGCGATTGTCCGGAAGCCGCTACCGCGGTCGTCCAGCGGATCGTAGAGTCGCAGCCCGCCGTCACCGCCGCGCCAACCGGCCACGATCTCGTCCACGCCATCCTGGTCCCAGTCGGCGACCACCAAGGCGTGGCCTTCCCGCAGGGTGTCGTCCAGCACCCGGCGCTGCCACAGGCCGTCCTGGTCACGGGGCGTGTAGACCACCGCCTGGTGGCCATGCCAGGGCTCGATGGCCGCCAGGAACGGCCGCCCGTCGGCAAAGCGTCCGGGAACGATCTCGCTGGAACCACGGGCGGCTCCGGGTTCCGTCGACACGGGCGGCGCGCCGACAGAAATCTGGGTCTTCTTCCAGCGGGCGTTGGGGCCTTGCCCTTCCAGGTCAAAGCGGTGAATGCCTTCAAAACTGGCGGTCAGGATCTCGTCGCGGCCATCGCCGTCCAGATCCGCCACGCACAGCCCGTGCAGGACGGTCAGGCTTTCGTCGATTTTGGTGACCTGGATGTGTGCCAGTTGGAGGTCGCCGGGAATTTGGAAGGCCCACAGGTGCGCTGGCTTCGGCTCTTTTGCGCCGCGCGAACCGGGACCGAACAGCGGAGCATGAACCAGTTGCTTGTGGCCGCTACCGTCGAGATCGCCCCAGCGCAACCGATGGACCACCGGGTCAACCGCGATCCGCTGTTGCGTCCAGACACGGTTCGGGTCGGCCGCTTGGCGGAGCAGCAGGATCTCGCCGCCGCGCGTCGCGTCCTCGAAGTAGAAGCCGGTGGCCACGGCCAGTTCCAAACGTCCGTCGCCAGTGCTGACGTGGGCCGCCAGGTCGATGTTCTTCGCCGTCCGCGCGACCGGCCGCCGCTGCCAGCCGGGGTTCTCGTACCAATCGATCCGGTCGGCTGTCGTGGACAGGGCGATGACATCCGGCCGCCCGTCTCCATTCACGTCGGCTACGGCCACTTGGTAACCGCTGGGAAAGGCGTCGATCTCGTGACGCCGGAAATCGAGCGGGCCGGAGATCATCAAGGCGGCAACAAACAAGCAGGACGTCATGGTGAGTCCTCCCCTCGAAAAAAAACCGCACATCGTCTGAGCCAGACCCGTAATCAGTGGAGCCGATTTTCGACGGCCAGCCAAGCTCCGCTCAGTTATCACCACAGAACGGTGACCGGATAGGCCGTGAATTTGCTATCGCCACTCACCAACGACAGGCCATCTCTTCAAGCGGTGCGTCGAAGTCGGGAGCCATGTACAGGATACTGCCCTTGCCCAGTCCGGGCGGCGGGCGCAAACCGGTCTTCAGCGATTCAGGCACCAACTTCGCCACCGGCTGCTGGTTCCTGGTCAGGGTAACCTCGTCGCCCGGCGCCAGCGAGTCCAGCAGTTCCGGCAGCGTCACCTGGATGTCTTCCACCGCCATTGTCGTTGACATTCTCCTGCTCCGCGTCTTATGCGAATCACCGCCCTGAACGCGGTGGATTCTACTATGCTCCCAGTCAGTCAGGAACCGGACTGGCTCCGGGTGGTTATGGGCCCATCGCTGGCGGACATTCGGTCTCCGGCGCCCAGTCCTTGTCCGACCGTGGTACCGTGTGCCGCCGCAGGACGCTGTAGACGACCGGCACGAACAGCAGGGTGGCCAAGGTGGCGACGACCAAGCCGCCGATGACTGCCCGCCCCAAGGGCGCGTTCTGCTCGCCCCCTTCCCCTAAGCCCAACGACATCGGCAGCATGCCGATGATCATGGCCAGAGCCGTCATCAGCACGGGCCGCATCCGTGTTCGTCCGGCCTCCAACGCGGCCGTCGCCGCCGCTTTGCCTTCCCGGCGTTGGCTGTTGGCGAACGTCACCATCAAGATGCTGTTGGCCGTCGCCACGCCGATGGCCATGATGGCGCCCATCAGGCTCGGCACATTGAAGGTCGTTCCCGTGGCCTTGAGCATCCAGACAATTCCCACGAGAGCACCGGGCAAAGCGGTGAGGATGATGAACGGATCCAGCCAGGACTGGAAGTTGACGACCATCAGGAGATAGACCAGCGCGGCGGCCAGAATCAGCCCGATACCCAGGCGGAGGAACGCCGACTCCATGCTCGACACCTGTCCGCGCATGGTGATGGTACAGCCCGGGCCCAGTTGCTGACGGTATTCCGCCAGCACGACGTTGATGTCTCGGACGACACCGCCCAGGTCTCGGCCTTGGACGCTGGCGTAGACATCGTAGACCGGCTGCACGTCCACATGGTTGATCACCTCCGGTGTGACACGGCGCTGGATTTTGGCGAAATTCGACAGCAATTGAGGTTCCGCGCGGCCACGGACCGAGATCGGCAGCGACTCGATCGACTCCAGCGAATCCATGCGGCGCATCGGCGTGCGCGTCTCGACCAAGTAGGAGATCCCGTTGTTCGGGTCCACCCAATAGTTCGGCAGCACTTGCCCGCTACCGCTCAGCGAGACGAGCACGTTGTTCGCAACATCCAGTTGCGTCAAGCCGAACTGCGCCGCGCGGGTTTGATCGACTTCGACATGCAGCGTCGGGACGTTGACCACCTGATGCACGTGCACGTCCTGGAGTCCACGGATACCGCGGATGCGCTGGGCGATCTGAGTGGCCAGGGCGTAGTTCTTCGCCCGTTCGCGGCCTGCCACGGCGATATCGATGGGCGCCGGCAGGCCGAAGTTAAGGATCTGGCCCACGATATCGGCGGACTGGAAGTAAAAGGTGAGTTCTGGAAACCGCTGCGGCAGGACGCGCCGCAATTCCGCGACGTACTCGGGCGTGGAACGGCGGCGGGTGTGTTTCAGGGCCACCAGGATTTCGCCGTCCGCCATGCCCGTGATGGAACTGTCGCCGAAGGCCATGCTATAGCTGCGGTTGGGCAGGCCGATATTGTCCAGGACCATTTCGATCTCGTCGGCCGGGATGACACGGCGGATTTCCTGCTCGACGTGATTGAAGTACTGCGCGGTCTGCTCCAGCCGCGTCCCGGCCGGGGCGCGGACGTGCAGACGGAACTGGCCGGCATCCACCACGGGGAAGAAGTCCCGGCCCACATAGGGTAGCAGGGCACAGCCGCTGGCGGCCACCAGCAGAAAGATCGCAAAGACGGTGCGACGGTGGTGCAGATTCCAGTCCAACAGGCCCACGTAAGCCCTGCGGAACCGCTCGAAGCCGTGTTCGAACGCGCGATGGAAGCGGCCGAAGACGCCCATCGTAGGGCTTGCGTCTCCGCCGGCCTGGCCCAGCGAGGATGCTGATTCGGCGATGGCCGGCGTGTGGTCGGCCACCTCGGCAGGCAGCAGGTAGTCCGCCATGACTGGCACCAGCGTCCGCGACAGGAAATAGGACGCCAGCATGGCGAAGACCACAGCCAGAGCAAGCGGCACGAACAAGTACCGCGGCGGTCCTTCCAGAAAGACCACCGACACAAACACGGCGCAGATCGTCAGCGTCGAGACGAAGGTGGGCACGGCAATCTGCTGAGCGCCGTCCAGAATGGCCCGCTTGAGCGGTTTACCCAGGGCCAGGTTCCGATGGATGTTCTCGATCTCCACCGTCGCATCGTCCACCAGAATGCCGACGGCCAGCGACAGGCCGCCCAGCGTCATCACGTTCAGCGTGTGGCCGAGCAGATACAGGACAAACAAGGAGAACAGGATCGACAATGGGATCGAGACCGCGACAATCAGCGTGCTCCGCCAACTGCCGAGGAAGACCAGGATCATGGTGGCGGTGAGCAAGCCGGCAATGAAGCTCTCCTGCACCACACCCGAGATGGCGGCCTCGACAAACAGCGACTGATCGAACAGCAATTCGATGTTTAGGCCCGGCGGTGCGACTTTCTGAATGGTCGGCAGCAGCGCCTTGACCCGGCTGACGATCTCCAGGGTCGAGGCGGCCCCGTTCTTGAGAACGGTCACCAGCGCGCCGCGATGCCCATCGCGGTGGACGATCGTGGTCTGTGCATTGAACCCGTCGCGGACCTGGGCCACATCGCGCATGGTGACCATCGTGCCGTTGACCACCTTGATCGGAATGTCGTTGAAAGCCGCCGCGGTCGACGGCGTGTTATTCAGGCTGACCGGATACTGCTGGGTGTCGATCCGGGCCACGCCGGTGGGCAGGGCCAGGTTGTAGGCGTTGATGGCATCGGCCACGTCCTTGGCTGAGAGCTGGCGTGCCTGCAGGAGATCCGGGTCCAGATCGACCATGATCTGCCGCTCCAGACCCCCGTAGGGCGTGGGCATGGTCAAGCCCCGGATGACGTTCAAGCGTTGCCGGAGTTGCCACTGGGCGAAGTCGTAGACCTCCGACTCGGACAGCGTCTCACTGCTCAAGCTGATCTGCAGGATCGGCACGCTGGACGCATTGAAGCGGAGGATGATGGGCGGTTGGATGCCAGGCGGCATGATCGCCCGGATCGACTGCGACATGGCCGTTACCTGGGTGATGGCCGAGTCCACACTGACATTCGGGTGAAAGTAGATCTTGACGACGGCCACGCCGTTGACCGTTTGCGACTCGATCCGGCGAATATTGGCGACGTTGCCGCCGGTCGAGGTCTCGCTGAAGGTCGTGATCCGCTTCTCGATCTCCTCAGCGGCCATCCCTTTGTACGTCCAGATCACGGTCACGACCGGCAGGTCGATCTCGGGGAAGATGTCAGTCGGCGTCTGAGAAATCGAGACACTGGCCAGCAGGACGATCAGGATCGCCAGCACCACGATCGTATAGGGACGGCTAAGGGCTAGACGCACAATCCACATGGACGGTTCCTTCTGGTGTCTACGCTCGGAGAGGCCGCGAGTTTGTCGCTCCGAATGAATCCTTTCTCATCCGTGTTATCCGTGGTTTCTTGACCACGGATTACACAGATGCCACGGATAAGAATTCTTTTTCCCGTAGCATGGCTATCCAGAGCCGTGCTACAAGGGTCACTGCGTTTTCCGGGCGACGGCGGGAGCGGGGCTCGCCTCAATCTTGCCGGAGGGGGCGGCAATCGCCACCCGCTCGTTGTCCGCGAGATCGTCGGCCGGATTGATCACCAAGGCTTCCTCCCCTTGGAGTCCCGCCAGAACCTCGATGGTCCCGCCGAAATCGCGGCCGAGCTTGACTTTGCGCAGACGTACGACGTTCTGCGTATCGACCACAGCCACTCTCAGACCCTCGGTGCGGCTGAGCAGGACGCTGGCCGGCACGGTGAAAGCGGACTCCGCGCGGGCCACCGTCAGTCGGACTTGGCCAAAGGTACCCGGCAACACGCCGTAGTCGGCGTTCGGCAGTTCCAATTCCACCAGCAGAGTTCGCGAGATCGGGTCGATCGTCCGCGCCGTGCGCGTCACCTTGGCGGTGAACACCCGGTCGGGGTACTCGGGCACCAGGACTTCGGCCGACTGTCCCAGGTGAATGGCCGGAGCCTGCGACTGCGGCACGTTGATGCGAATCCGCAGGGTGTCGGCCTGAGCCAGGGCAAACAGTTCGTGGGAGTTCGAGGCACTGCCGGCGGTGACCAGTTCCCCGAGTTCCACCCGGCGACGGATCACCACGCCGTCGAAGGGAGCTTGGATGATCTTGAACACCTGCAGTTGCTCCAAACGCCGGTGGTTCGCTTCCAGGCTCCTGACCGTGGCCTCATGGCTCATGATGTGGGTGGTGCGGGTAGCCACGTTGGACTGACGGGTCTTATGTTGTGCGTCGGCGGCATCTTGTTCCGCCTGGCGGGCGTCCCGATCGCGGCGACTCTCCTCCAGGTCCTGATTCGAGATAGCGTGCTGGGCATGCAGCTTCTCGTTGCGCTGGTGAACCAGTTGGGTGTAGTCCAGATTCGCCTTGGCCTTGGCGATGTCCGCGTCGGCTTGTTTCACGTTCGCGTGGGCCTCCAGCAACTCCGCTTTGGCTTCCTCCAGGTCGACGCGGGCCTGGGCCAAATTGGCTTCGGCCACCGCGAGTTCCTGGTCCAACTCGGGCGTGTCGATCTCCGCCAGGTCCTGACCCCGCTGCACGCGGTCGCCGATGTCCGCCTGCCAACCCAGCAGATAGCCGTTGACGCGGGCGTGCAGCAGGCTGGTCTGGAAGGCATCAATGTTGGCCGGCAACGTCAGTGTGACCGCCTCACTGTGCTTCGGTCGGGCAATGTTGACCACGCGCAGCGGTTGCTCTTCTGCGGGCGACCCGGCTGCATCAGCACCGTGCCGCACACAGGCGGGCACACCCGTGCAGCACAACGCCACCACGGTCAGTGCGGCCCGCCACCCACCCCTCGTCGCAGGTCGGCGGGGACTTCGACGTCGGGTGCCGAGTTCGGCGCCGGTGAGGGCCAGATGCGTTTCAATCTCGGGCATGGTTGTGAATCCTCAGCAGAAGATAGCGTTCGTCATGGTCAGGCAGGCTTGTGGGCAGGGACAGCGCCGGCTCTGCGCTCTGTTCGTCCGCGGCGAAAACTCGATGGGTTGGATTCTAATCCAGCCCGCCGGCCCTGTCACGCCAAGCCTGGGCTGACAAGAATGTGAATTGCGGAACTGAAAGGACAAAAACATTGATGACAAAAAGACATTCCTTTGGAACGCGGGATTCGTCCTATTTTTTGGTCATCAATCTTTTTGTCTATCAGAACGAAAACAGGATGAACTTTGGGTTCAATCAATTCTCCCGTTTTGTCAGCCCACGCCAAGCCCCACCTACTCCACCGTCCAATCCCGGGCCTCAGCCAGGCACCCCCACTTGCCTCAGGCCCTGGCGGCAGATCTCGCAGAAACGGCTGGACTTCAGGTCGATGCCGTCGACGTAGGTCGAGCTGACCATGACGCAAGAGTGCTTGTGGCAGTGTACCAGATTGTAGGTGTGACCGAGCTCATGGATGGCTTCTTTGCACAGGCGGTCCCCGAGGAGCTCGTGATCTTCGGGCAGACCGTAAATCTGGTTGTCCAGGCGGTAGCTCGAGACCACCGCCGCGCGCCCGTCCAGCTGGGCTTCGCCAAAGACGTAGGTGAGGACCGGAATGAAGAGATCCACCCCGGTGACGCCCAGGACCCGCGTCGCACCCGGCGGCTGCTGGTTCAGGAGTTGGCCCAGCAGGATCCGGGAGTTGTATTGGCCGCGCGAGGCGTCGAACGCCACCTCCGGATCAAACGAGGGTGGATGCTGCTCCACGCGGAGGCCGAAGACCTGGCTCAACTTTGCGGCCAGGGGCGTCAGCAGGTCCCGGGAAGTGCCACAGTAGATTGGTACGAGATGTAGCATTCCCACCGCGTCTATCCTCGGGGGACCCGCACCGGCAGCGAGAACTGTCCGGATCCCAGTTGTTGTCGATGTTCCCCACGGTCTGTGGCAGTGAAAGAATCGTAGGGTGGGCTGTGCCCACCACAACTACTTGCGACTGGTTGGCACAGCCCACCCTACACCTAAGTAAGCGGCGAGGCGCTAGCCGCCGGTGGCTCGAAACCGGCGGCTAGCGCCTTGCCGCTCACAATCCTAAACTCAAAAAACCGGCGGCTAGCGCCGTGCCGCTCACAACCCTAAACTCAAGCTTTGACAAAGCACTAGGGACGCAGGCCGTACTTCTTGATTTTGTTGTACACCGTGACTCGGTCCACCTGCAGGATTTCGGCGGCTCGAGTCACATTTCCGTCTGTCCGCCGGAGCACGCCGGCGATGTGACGTTTCTCCATTTCCGCCAAGCTCTCGTCAACCGTACCCTCGTTTCGGATCAGTTTTCGCAAGGGCAGGTCCTCGGGCCGGATGACGGGTGGCGTGCCGACCACCATGGCCCGTTCGATGGCGTTGGAGAGTTCTCGCACATTGCCCGGCCAGTCGTGGTCCGTCAGCATCTCCAGGGCTTCAGGGCTGATGCCGGTAATCCGTTTGTCCATCTGCCGGGCGAATAGTTCGAGAAAGTGCTGGGCCAGCGCCGGAATGTCTGAGCGGCGAGCGCGGAGCGGGGGCAGTTCGATGGTGAACACGTTGATGCGGTAGTAGAAGTCCTCGCGGAACCGCCCCGCCTCCACGGCTTGTTCCAGGTTGTCGTTGGTCGCACAGATGACGCGGAAATCCACCGCGATTGGACGCATGCCCCCCAACCGCGTCAGCTCTTTCGTCTCCAACACCCGCAGCAGGTCGACCTGCATCTTGGGATTGATGGCCCCTACTTCGTCGAGAAATAGGGTGCCGCCGTCCGCCATTTCGATTTTTCCTTTGCGCCGATACTGCGCACCGGTGAAAGCGCCCTTCTCGTGACCGAACAGCTCGCTTTCGAGGAGGCTCTCCGGTAGGGCCCCGCAGTTGACACTCACGATGGGGAAGTACCGCCGCTTGCTGCTGGCGTGGATGGCGCGGGCGATTACTTCCTTGCCGGTACCGCTCTCGCCGAGGACCAGGACCGTCGCGTCGGTCTGGGCCACATGCTCGACAAGTTCCAAGACCTTGTGCATGGGTGGACTGTCCCCGACGATCTGGTCGGCAGACACCAGTCCGTCAATCGTCTCACGCAGTTGCGTATTCTCCTGCCGGAGACGCTGCTGCTCCAGGGCCCGCAGGACCAGATGACTGAGCTCGTCGGGATCGACGGGCTTGGTGACGTAGTCGAAGGCCCCTTGTTTGAGCGCCTGTACCGCCGTGTCCACCGAGGCGAAGGCGGTCAACATGATCACGATGGCCTGCGGGTCGATACGCTGAATGTGTTTTTGGAGCTCCATCCCGTCCATCCCGGGCATTCGGATATCAAGCAGCACGACCTGGTACTGCCGGTCCTGAATCGCCTGGAGGGCTTCCGCAGCGTTCTCGACCGCCTTCACGTCGAAGCCGTCCTTGCGGAACCAATGGTAGAGGGAATCCCGGACAGAGAATTCGTCGTCCACAATCAGAATACTTCCGGAGGCGGTCGTCATGGTTCCTTCATCTCCTCGCTGACAGATGGGGGGGCGGCGTCAGACTGGCAGGGGGCAAGGGTGCGGAACTGCCGGTGTCGGGCCTCAGCGTCGCGTGCCGTGGCAGGAACACACGGAACAGCGTGCCCTGACCGACCTGAGACTCCACCTCGATCCGGCCCCCGTGCCGTTGGACGATGCCATACACCACCGCCAGCCCCAGGCCGACGCCGTTCTCCACGTCTTTCGTGGAGAAGAACGGCTCGAAGATTTGCGGCAGCACCTCGGGCGGGATCCCCGCGCCGGTATCGGCGATGTCGATCTGCACCTCGTCGTCGGTTCCGTGCAGACGGACGGTCAACTCCCTTTCCCCGCCCTCCAAGCCTTTCATCGCCTCGACCGCATTGACCAAGAGCGCGATCAGGGCCTGCTGGATCTGGCCGGCGTCGGCTACCATCTCGCGGTTGCCGCTCAGGAGCTCGTAGTGCAGTTTCACGCCGCTGATTTCCAGGTGATGACGGATCAGCATGAGGCTTCGTTCGAAGACCTCGTTCAAGTCCAAGGGGGCCATCTCCGCTCCGCTCTGCCGCGCGAAGAGCAGCAGATTCTGGACGATGCCGCCGCAGCGGCTGCATTCCTGCTCGATCAAACTTAGATACCGAGTCAGCTCTGTCCGCACGTCATCCGCGATGGGCTGCGCGGCGAGTTCCCGCCGGACCAGCCGAGCATAGATGAGCACGCCTCCCAGCGGGTTGTTGATCTCGTGGGCCACGGTGGCGGCCAGCTTGCCCAGCGAAGCCATTTTCTCCATCTGCAGTACCTGCCGATGGGCCCGACTGAGCTCCTCGGTCTTCGCAATCACTTTGTCTTCGAGCGTCTGCGACCATTCGGTCACTTCGCGCCGGGCAGCGCTCAGATCTCCCGCCATCTGGTTAAATGCCTCCGCCAGCCTTCCCAGCTCGTGGCGCCCCCGCACCTCGATGCGGGTATCGAGGTCGCCCTCGGCGATCCGCCGCGTTCCCTTGTAGAGCTTCTCAATGGGACGCTGTACCACGCGCCGGATGAAGACCGCCGCCACCACACACACGATGAAAATCAGGATTAACGTCGTCCACAGAAACTGTTTCTGGGCCCTCCGCACGGCGTCCTCGAACGGGGCCATGGACATCTCCAAGTCCAGCACGCCCAACACCCGCAGGTCAGGCGGATGGGCGTGACACGCCGCAGTGGCGCAGGCCGGCTCGTTTTCGATCACCGCCAGATGGCGAATCGCCTCCGGCCCTTCGGTGACGCGCAGCAAACTGCTGTCTTCCAGTACCGCGGCATCTTTCGTCTCGTGCAGGAAGTGACAACTGTGGCAGGTGGCCGACGAGCGACCGATCAGTTGGCCGATTTCGTCCTCATGCGCCGACATCACGATGGTGCCCTTCTTGTCGTAGACGCGGATGGCCGCAATCTCCGGTCCTTTCGCCAGCCGCTTGATGGTGGCTTGTACTCCCTCTTTGTGGTTCAACAGCATGCCGTCGTGGGTCGCCCGCTTGATGAGCCCGCTGTAGCGGTCCATGTCCGCTCGTACAAACCGGAGGAAGTCCTCCTTCGTCGAACGAAAGCCGATCATCGCGTAGACCGCCAGCACCACGCCCACCGTGACCGAGAGCGGAACGAGCAGACGAAAACCTAGCGACTGAAAAATCGCATCGAGCTTGTTACCCATGCCCATCTCCGGCTCTGAAGCCTGCCGCTCACACCAGCCGGATTATATCATCGCAGCGCTGAGAAACTCAACGCCGCATTGAGAAATTCAACATATTCTCCAAGGAATAGGCTCTCCGTCACGCATTGGGCTACGTGGTCCAAGCTCTTGGCAGCCAAGGGATTGCGAAAATCTGCGGCCGTAATCGTAGCGTTGGCCCCGATTGTGCATAAGAAAGCGAGCAGAAGTTGGACTGCGGTGACGGCCATTTGCGGCGTCCCGACCACCGACCTAATTGCGTTGGCGCAACTGCCAACCGGGGGAACAGATGATGTCCCACCCAGTAATCCCTGCCGGTGCGAGACCGTGTCTCTGGATGAGCGGAGGTCTGCTCACGTACAGACTCTGCGACCGGGAATTCGAGTGCGACGGCTGTCCGCTGGATGCTGCTCTGCGAGGAGATCCGCTGGGGACCTTGCCCCATGAGGCCTTGTTAGTGCCTGGCTGTGACTCCGGGAATTTCCCCGAAGATCGTCTGTACACGACGGGCCATTTGTGGATCCAAGCCGCCGCCGACTGCCAGGATGGGACGCTGCAGTGTGGTCTGGATGCTTTCGCCGCGGTGTTCATCGGTCGCTGCTGCAAGGTCACGTACAACACCTCAGCACGCGTTTGCCCCCAGGGAGAGACCCTGTGCCAGATCGACATTGGCATCGGAACCTTACGGATCGGCGCACCGGTCCGGGGCACGTTGGTGGACACTAATCCGACCCTGCAGGACAGGCCCAACCAACTTGTCACCGCGCCGTACGCAGACGGTTGGATCGCGCGGCTGATACCGGCGGATGCGAACGCGGTGGACGGCTTATGGAACGCCGAGAAAGCACGGGAGAGGACTCGGTTTGACCTTCAACGGTTTCGCCGCCAAGTGGCGATGCAATTGCTGGCGGAGGATGCTGGGCGAGTCGGTCGTTGTCTGGCGGACGGAGGCGAACCCGTTACCGACCTGCGTCAAATGTTAGGCGGCCGGACCTACGTGGAACTGCTCCGACAGCTGATTTACTAACAATCCGTGGCAGTGGACGATACAACACTCTTTTCCTGAGGAGCTGACAAGTGAAAACAATTATGTCTCTACTGAAAGACGGCTTCGTCTCCGCGAGCCTGGCCGTACTGGCCATCGCAGGTTTTCTGCTGTGCCTGGTGCTGGCCGTTGCGGTGCGGCCCTTGCTGATCGTCCTCGCCGTCGTGGGGACCCTGGTTTGCCTGGTACTGACCCGTTACAGTCCCAGGTTCCGCGAATGGTTTGAAGCCGTCGGCGCGCGGGAGATCCGCTACAAAGGTCTCCGTTTGGCGACAGATATTGCGGTCCACCCGAACCACAGCTGGGCACGCAGTACCTCGCAACTCGCCGTCGTGGGAGTTGATGACTTGGTGCAGTCCACGCTGGGACCCGTGGAGGCGGTGGAGCTGCCCCCGGTGGGAAGCCGGGTCGAGCAAGGCCAACGGCTCTTCAGCCTAAGGCGAGGCCAACGGCAGGTGGATGTTCGGGCGCCGCTGTCGGGAACAATTGCGGCCACGAACGAGGCGCTGCTGGTGAGTCCGGGACTCGTCAACGTGGATCCATTCTCGCGGGGGTGGGCCGTCCGCATCCGGATGGACAAGACGCGGGAAGACCGGCCCTCCCTGTTCCGAGGCCAGCAGGCCCGCAGCTGGTTCCGTCAAGAGATCGACCGGTTCCTGGTGAGTGTGCTTGCGGGCCATGCGGTCGCGACGGCTCTCCCGGACGGCGGGACCGTGGTGCCCGAGTTGTACCGGGAGATCGACGAGGACACCTGGCAGCGGCTCACGGAGACCTTCTTCGGCATGGGGTCGAAAACATGACCCCGCCCAGACCACGCCCTTCGCTGGAGGGACTCCCTGCCCCGAACTTGCCGGATCAGTCGGGCAAGACCTTGACTCGGATGTTCTTAAAGCACACCTTGCTGATTTGGCCCGGCATCGGCGGATGTCCCTGGAGAGCGAAGGTGCCTCGTGGCAACCAAGTCCCCGTGTTGTTCGGAATCTTGTGCTTGATGTCCGCCTGGGGAACCGTGTATTCCAGCACAGTCTTGCCATCCAGGTTGACGGTGATCTGCCCGTCGTGGTAGACGACCTCTTCGGTATACCAGACGTTGTCCGTGACCAACGGCTTCGGCAGAATCGTGACGTTTTCCTTGTTGTCCTTGGGCGGCGTCTCGGGCCCCCACGAGATGTTCTTGAGAGCCCACAGGCTGCCAGTCCTGCGCCAATCGACGTGACTGTTATTGACCTGACATTCCATCCCGGAATTGGGCCAGCCGGACTCCTGGTACTTCGTGTGGAAATAGATGCCTGAGTTCGCCTTGGGGAATGTCATCACGTCGACCTTGAGATCGAAGTTCTTGAAGTCGTGATGGTGGACGTCCGCCACGTAGAACAGATGAGCGGGGCTTTGGATCGTCGCAGGACACTCCATCACGATCATCCCGTCACGCACCTGAAAGAGATCGGCGTTCTCGCCCACCTTCCAGCCATTGAGGGTCTTTCCGTCGAAGATGCTCACGAAACCCTCTTCACGGCACCCAGACAGATCCAGCATGCGATCCCCAAGATGGTTCGCAGTCGAGACATGATTCCTATCAGTACCTTCGCGGCCGAGAGCCAGATCAGACGCCGTTTGACGATTTCTTGCGATACTTCGCCTTCGGCTTCGACTTGTTGAACGGGCGTTTGCCGTCTTGAGAGTAAGCGGGGCGCGGGCGTGAATCGTCCATTCGCGAGAGACGAAGTTTGCGGCCCGCAATCACGATGTTATCGATGACGTCGAGCACGTTGCGCGGCAGGCCTGCCGGAAGATCCACTGTGCTGAAATGATCGAAGATATTGATCTTGCCGATCGACTCGCTGCCGATCCCGGCTTCATTGGCAATCGCGCCGACGATGTTGCCGGGTTGAACCTGTTGATTTCGACCAACCTCGATTCGAAACGTCTCCATTCCGGCATCGCTACGTCGAGAACCACTAGGGCGGCGATCGCCTTGAAACTCTCGTTGTTGCGAACCCGCACGATGGTCGCTCGGTTTACGGCGCGAGTCATCGGCAAAGCTAGTCTGCTTTAGTTCTTCCTTGACGAGCAACGGCGTCTCTTCGTTGGCTAGAAGAGCCAGCGAGGCGGCAATCAGCTCCAGCGGAACGTCGTGCTCGCGTTGAAAATGATCGACGATGGCTTGAAACGTTTCGAGTTCTTTGTGGCCCAGTCCATGCGTGATTCGCTCGTGGAAGCGCGCCACGCGTTGTTTGTTAATGGCGCGATTCGAGGGCAAATCCATCGGCTCGATCGGTTGCCGCGTCGCTTGTTCGAGCCGCTTCAGCAAACTGCGTTCACGGGGATGGACAAACAGGATCGCTTCGCCACTGCGGCCCGCCCGACCCGTGCGGCCGATGCGGTGTACGTACGCTTCACTGTCGAATGGCAAGTCGTAATTGATGACATGGCTGATGCGTTGCACGTCCAAACCACGCGCGGCAACATCCGTGGCGACGACAATGTCAATCTTGCCAGAACGTAGGCTGTCGACAATCTTTTCGCGTTGCTTTTGCGCGATGTCACCATTCAAGGCGGCCGTCTTTAAGCCCGCTTGCGCCAGATACTCGGCGAGCGGTTCTGTCGTGGCCCGCGTCTTGACAAAGACGAGCACGCCATCGGTGGACTCCGCTTCCAGGACACGTGCCAACGCAGCTTGCTTCTGATGGGGAGCGGCAACGATGTAACGTTGGTTCACCGTGTCGGCGGTCGCGGTCCGTTGCGAGATCGTGATCTCGGCGGGGTTCTTGAGGTGCTTCGGGGCGATCTGGCGAATTGGCCGCGGTATGGTGGCGGAGAACAAAGCCATTTGCCGTTTCGCGGGAGCTTGTGTCAGCACCCACTCAACATCATCCGCGAAGCCCATCCGTAACATCTCGTCGGCTTCGTCCAACACCAGGCACTGAAGTTCGTCGAGGTTCAACGAACCGCGTCGCATGTGGTCCATGACACGACCGGGTGTGCCGACGACGACATGCGCACCGCGATGCAGTTGCTTAAATTGAACCTGATAATCTTGTCCCCCGTAAATCGGTACGACACGCAAGCCACGCATGCTGCCCGCGTACTTCTCGAACGCCTCAGCGACTTGGATCGCCAGCTCACGCGTCGGCGTCAGGACGAGAACTTGTGTCTGCTTCTTAGATAGATCAATGCGTTGCAATAGCGGCTGGGCAAAGGCGGCGGTCTTGCCGGTGCCTGTTTGCGCTTGGCCGAGGACGTCGCGACCCGTCAGCAACAGCGGAATAGTCTGCGCTTGAATCGGCGTCGGAATCGTGTATCCAGAACTCTCGACAGCCGCGATCAAAGCATCGCTAAGTCCGAGCGAACGGAACCCATTCTCTGCAACTGTTTCAGCGGGCTCGGCCTCGAATGCCTGAGTTACTGCGTTGCTATCGTCTGACGAAGCTTCCATTTCTGACGGGAACATAATACTACCTGAATCTTCTTGGAGGGCCGATTGAACAGACGACTGCCGCAGACGTCGCCGGTGGGACACTAATCCCGAAAAGACTGGACACATATCCGGTCTTCGGACTGTTCAAAGGAGGCCTTACCTGGGAATCGCGGACGAACAACAATGCAAGCCGTAGCTATCGTCGAACGGACAGGCGCTAGCCCGGCAACTCTCGGTTGCCATAGCCACAGGCAAAACATGATCGAACGCGTCAGGTACTGTTCAGGAATCGGCGGGCAAGACTAGCAAGCCCAGCGAGGTAGGAATCTGAATCTGGCCGGAAGTGATTCAATCACTGCACCTAACTTAGCAGAAGTCTGACGACTCCGCGAGTGCTCATTCCTGCAATTCCGGGTTGCTGGCGAGACGTTCAAAACTCGATATCATGAGAGGTAAGGCGAACGGCAGGAAATAGCTTACCCAACTCGTTGTAGGATGGTCTTCCCAGACCGTCCCGATTGGCCCGGGAAAGGCCGCCCTGCGGGTAGATTATTTCCTGCCGCTCGCCTAACGAGGCCGTTGAGCTTTCCCTTCGGCCGAATCTGACTCAGCATCCACGCATAAACGCTCCGCGTCAACACCTTCGAACGGATGGCTGTAGTTCCGCCTTGTATCGTCAGACTAGGGGCGCGGACCGACCTTGCTTAGATCGATGGAACGGAAACCCAGACCGAACGCGGGCGACTCGGGCCGCAACGTGAAGTTCCGTTGCTTCGCATCGACGAACAGCGGGTCGGCGACGAGTGAGTGCGTGTCGAGATCCTTCGCGTGCCATTCATCCCATGAGTACTTCATGAACTTCACGGGCTGGCCATCCGCTTGCCAGTAGAGGTTGTAGTCCCACAGCGTGCCGAACGACGGCCAATCGGCTTCCTTAATCAACGGGCCGTCCTGCCAGATCACAATGTTCCGCGCGAAGATCTCTCCCTTCGGTTGCGGCTTCCCGGTCGGCGCGTCGCCGTACACCGTCAATTGGTACTCTTTGCCGTAGGCGAACACGTTGTTGACGATGACGTTGCCAAAGCAGTTGAAGTTTGTGCCGAAGCCGCCCGCGACTGCGTCATGCACGACATTGTCTTCCACGCGGATGCCGCAGCAGCCGTTGTCGAGAATGATCCCTTCGCCAGCGCCCGGCCAGAACGAGCTGGCTGCCACGTGATGCACGTAGTTGTTGCGGATGATGGTGCCGGGCGACGTTCCCAGCGCATAAATCGCACAGTGAGTGCCGAGCGGTCCCATGCCCAGATCGTGGCAGTGATTGAACTCGACGATGTTGTCCCGCGCTCGTTGCAACGGGAAATACGACCACGTCCAGCCCAAGGAGATGGCCCACATCGCCGGGCCGGAGATCTCGTTGTGGCTGATCGTGTTCTGGCTCGACTGCCCCACCCAGACAGCGGGCGAGCCCAGATACACGCGATTGGTATCGCTGATCCGATTGTCGGCAATCAAGGTCCGGCAAGTCTCGTCGCAGTCCGCCTGGGCATTTTCGGGTTCGCCGAGCTTCACGCCGCCGGCGCCCAAGTCGGATAACGTGCAGCGCACGATCGAGTTCTCGCGGCAGCCACGCCGTAATTCCAAGCCCCAGGCCCCCAAGTGCTGAAAGCGGCAACCTTCCCAGCGGCAGCCGACGGCGCCTTCGGCGGTCACCGCCGCCGGCGCGGGTAAGTCCGCTTGCGGAACCGCAAATCCGGCTGCGGCCAGCGGCCAGTCGGTGTGTTGGAAGCTCAGACCTCGCAGCGTGATGTTTCGGACCAGCCGGCCCGCCGCGGCGTCGCCTGCAAACCGAACCAGTTGTTCTGTCGCCGGAGCGATCACTTCGCACGTCGCCGGATCTTCTCCCGGCAAGGGATGGTAGTACAGCAAGCCTTGCTGGCGGTCGAGGTACCACGTCCCCGGCGCGCCGGCGAGTCCCTCGAATACGTTTTCGGCATAGTAGCCGCCGGACCACGTCAGCGGTCGCCAGCTCCCACCGGTGAACGTAGCCAACGATTAGCGACTTCATGATCTCCTCGCCGAACGACACGGATGACCGGTTGCGGGCCGATCAGCCAACCACAGTCAACGACCGGAACCCGCAATCCGGTCCATCCGCTGGGCCGGCGTGCCTTTCTGGGTCCGGCGACGACCCGTCGTTGCGGCAGCTCAGACGCAGACTTCTTGCTCGCGTTTCGCTAGGGCTTGGATGTGTGACCTCGCCGCTTCCAAGAGAATATCGTCTTGAATATCCCATATCTCCTGATCGGCCCAACCAGCCACATTCGCAATCATCTGCCCAAGCCGCCAGGCAGGATACTGGCGGCGCAACTCCGCCAACACTTCGAGCAGATCAGCTTGTTCGGCCGTCATCATGGCAGCGCATCCTTTACTCTTAGAGTCCGCGTTACGTTGAGTTTCGGCAAGTCCTGGATGACCTCGACCACAATCATTTCTCCCGGTCGGAGCTTGGCCGCACGTGTGGCCCGCGTCACCCCATCGTTGATCCGAAGAAGGCAGCCTTGACCGCGGACCACCTGCGGAGCGGGCATGCCATCCAATGAGTCGCCGTAACGAGCGATCTGACGGACAAGTTTGGCGGGATCCGCGCCTTGGGAACGACTCGGCGGGAGGTAAAGCTCGCCGGGGTCCACTGTGATGAATTCGCGCATAACACCGCCCGCTTGCCTGGAACGCCTGACGGCCCGAACAGCACAGCCCAAATTATACCGTTCCGCACCATCCGAGTGAACGGGTGTAGGGCGTCCAAAAACCCGCACGCGTCAGGTTGCCGCGATCCCGCTTCCGAGCCGTGTCGGCAGGGAGCCAATGTACCGCGGAGACCACGCCAGACATCGGCTATCGGCGGCTCAACTCCAAACGGGAGACGTCGCGGTGTGCCATGTGTCAACCACCACCTACGATCGCGACGCCGCTTGCGGATTCACGACGTTGACAACGACATTCTGATTCACATTCTGGTGTGCCCCGCCGAAGGCAATAAATCGCAGATTGGCGTTCGTGATCATTCCGGGAATCAACACCAAATCGATCAGCTGTCCGAACCCCAAAAGGCCGAGAGTGAAAAGCCAAATGATCCCCGTCAGCACCTTGCCCGCGTAGAAGCGGTGGATGCCGCACAAGCCAACGACACATAGAGCCCAGAGCACGTAAGCCGCACCAGTCGATTGTCGAGTAGGCATAATATGGTCTCCTTCGGTAGGTCTGGTTTGTATTCCCTGTTGCTCTTCTCTTTCGATCTGAAGAGTGTCACAATATTCAACCGTTGAAGGCGACTTCAACGCCCCTCACAGAACCGGACTTGTG
>JAPLNJ010001178.1 GCA_026692885.1 Planctomycetota bacterium
CCAAAAGCCGCAAGAACTGAAATTTGTTTGAAGGACTGACCCATGTCTTTGAAGTTGCGCATTTTGGTTCCGACGACTGCCCCACCGACCCCGCGTCGGTGGAAACAGGTTTGAAAACTATGCGGAACCCCACAAAACGGCCCCCGTTCCGCCCTTGCCGCCGGACCGCCGCCGCTGGCGGCGGTCCGGCTGCAAGGGCGGAACGTGCATGCCACGGCGCGGGCGTCGCCTAGTCGCCAAACCTACCTCCACCGGCACGGTGCCGGGTGGGGACCATGAAAATGCGCAACTTCAAAGGCTGGGGTCTGTCCTTCAAATTTCATTTTTCGCGGCGACAATGCTCCTCGTACTGACGAGACGTCTCCGCCGCGAAAAACGAAATTTGAACGACAGACCCTCGTCTCAGAATCACCGCGGCCGATTATACCAACTCACAGCCGGATTCGCTGCACGCGGTGGTTGTATGTGTCCAGGATGTGGATCCGCCCCTGGGAGTCCATGACCAAAGCCCACGGCTGGTACAATTCGCCCGAGCGCCGGCCGTTGGTACCCCACACGCCCAACGACTCGCCGTCGCGAGTGAACTTCTGCACCCGATGGTTTCCGAACTCGGCGACGTAAACCTGGCCTTGGCCATCTAGTACCAGGCCGTACGGATAACTCAACTGGCCCGACTGGCTGCCGTGCTGGCCCCAGATCTTCACCAACTTGGCCGCACTGCCGCTCGCGTCGAAGACCTGGATGCGATGATTGCAGGCGTCGGTGACCCAGACTAGATCCTGCTGGTCGATCGCCAGACTCTGCGGCCGGCTGAACTGACCGGGTTCTGTGCCATGGCTGCCCCACTGGAGCAGGAACTTCCGGTCCGGCGAGAATTTCTGGATGCGGTCGCTTTCGCCATACTCGGACACATAGAAGTTGCCGCGGGAGTCCTGCACGCAGTCCGTCACGAAGCTGAACTCGCCCGGTCGCGAGCCGCAGATCCCACCGAGGATCTGGTCCTCCAAGAGCCGGCCTTCCGGCGTATAGACCAGGACGCGGTAGTAGTGCGTGTCGGCCACCAGCAGGTTGCCCCGGAGGTCGCAGGATAATCCGCAGGGCTTACCGTTATCGATTTGGGGTGTGTGCCAGCCGCGGAGGAATTGCCCGTCGGCCGTAAAGACCTGGATGCGGCCGGTCATGTCCGCGATGTAGATCTGATCGTCCCGGTCGATCGTCATGGCCCGCGGTTTTTGCAGGCGGCCGTCCGAGACGCCGCGTCGGCCCCAAACCAGTTCCGGTTTCCCCGCCGGGGAGTTGGCCGGACCGCAGCCGAGAAGCAGGACCAGCACGCAGCCAAGGCACAGCGGCGCGGCGACATGGCGTTTCGCAACGTGATCAGGGCCTCGCACTGGCCCGTGGAACACCTGACCTTGCCGGACAGACTGCGGGCGAGGCCCAAGTGTAACTTTTCTTGCACTATTAGCACGGATGGCAGAGCCAGAGCACGGATTTTTTTCTGGTTCGGTCTTCATCCGTGCTCCGGCTCTGCTATCCGCTACCAACTCGCCCAAGCCGTTGGTGCATCGTCGCCAGCGGCAAACGGCGATCCCCAGCGTGTAACATTGGCCAGCCCTTGACGAGAGCCGAGACACCGGGACAACCGCTGGCTCGATGCACCCTACGAGAGCGCCTCCCAAGCGCCGAGCACCAAGTCGGCAGCCCGTGCGACGTCTTCCTCGGAGGTGAACCAGCCGACACTGAAGCGTACGGTCCCGCGCGCATCGTCCGGGTCGATTCCCATGGCGGCCATCGTCGGTGACAGGCCGCTGAGGCCGCTGTGACAGGTCGAACCGGTCGAGACACACATTTCGGGAATGCGAGCCAACAACTCGGTCGCGGAGATCCCCAGAAAATTGACGCTCAAGGTATTCGGCAATCGCGGCGCGTGGCGGCCGTTCACCACCAGACGCTCGCCGATTACCTCGGACAGTTGCGCACAGAGCCGATCCCGCAACATCGCCAGACGCTCGGCCGACTCGTCCAGGCTGCGAAAAGCCAGCCGAGCCGCCTGCCCCAAACCAACGATGCTCGCCACATTCTCGGTCCCCGGCCGTAGTCCGCCCTCGTGGCCCGCGCCGTGCAACACCGGCTCCAAACGTACGCCGCGACGGATATACAAGGCCCCAATGCCCTTGGGAGCGTAACACTTGTGGCCCGCAAGGGACAGCAGGTCGACCCCTAGTTCGTCCACGAAGGTGGGGATCTTGCCGAAGGTTTGAGCCGCGTCGGTGTGCAGCCGCACGTTGCGGGCATGGCAGATGTCGGCGATTTCGCGCAACGGCTGCAACACACCCGTCTCGTTGTTGGCATGCATGATGCTCACCAGTCGCGTGTTGGGACGCATGGCCGCCGTGACTCGCCCCGGATCGACCTGCCCCTGGGCGTCGCAGCCCACCACGGTCAGGTCGAAGCCGAGTCGCTCCAGATACCGCGCCGGCTCGGCCACGGCCGGATGCTCGACGGCCGAGATGATCAAGTGGCCGCCCAACGACGGCGCGTCTCGCATCATCAGGCCCTGGGTCGCCAAATTATTGCTCTCCGTAGCGCCGGAAGTGAAGACGATTTCATCGCGGTCAGCGCCCAGGAGCACGGCGATTTTGCTGCGGGCATCCTCCATCGCCTCCCGGCAGGCCCGCCCCAACGCATGACTGCTGGACGGATTCCCGTAGTGCTCGGTTAGGAACGGCGTCATCGCCTCGTACACGCTGGGTGCGACGGGCGTGGTGGCGTTGTAGTCCAGGTAAATGCCACGCATAAACAAGGATGCCTCTCGGTTTTGAGGATCGTCGTTCTGCCAAGAACCAACGGCAACGGCGTGGAAAAACCTCACCGTTGCCGCCGGCTCCAGGTCTAACCGGCTCATGCTAACAGAGACTGGCGGCAGACGGAAGCATGCCGGACGGTGCCTGACGTGACCGGCTGCCCGCCCTACGTCCCTGCCATACCGCTGAGATCGGAAACACCGTTTCAACTCAATAAGCTTATCCATTTTAACGGGAAACGCCTGCGTTGGCCTGCATGTTGAGTGGGAAAGCGACCGAGGTAGTGCAACATCTGGGATGACAATCGCGGCACCGGCGGCCGCAGTTTGCCGTCGTATCCTATCCAATTTACCTGGGGTCACACGCACAACACGCTCGACGTTGGAGTGGGATCGCGGGTCGGGCGGTATTGTTGCGGTCCGGAATTGGGTATAGTGTGGGAGCGTCTCAGTCGATCATCATCATGCAGCGGCGGCCAGGTTGCCGACGCCAATTTGAATGTTTGAAGCCACGATTTCCTTGCCGGAACCCCAGTTGGCCCTTTGGTTGCTGGGGACGAAGGACCAGCACCTGAGAACCCTGCGCGAAACGTTGGGGGTGACCGTCACGCACCGTGACGGACAAATCCGCGTGTCCGGCGAAGAACCTGCTGTGGTCAAGGCGACGACCGTCCTGGAGGAACTCAAGAGCCGAGCTCAGCGACAGGGCCTACTGACCGGCGACGATGTGACCTTCGCGTTGGCGGCGGTGACCGGCGATGGCAGCCCGGGCCGAGCGGCAATCGATGTCTTTCACGCCGGCAGGACGATCCGACCTCAGACCGCCGGACAAGCCGGATATGTGGAGGCGATTCGCGCACACGACTTGGTTTTTGCGATTGGACCCGCTGGCAGCGGCAAGACGTATCTGGCGGTGGCCCTGGCCGTGGAAGCTTTGAAACAGCAGCGGGTCCGCAAGATCGTGCTGGTCCGGCCGGCAGTTGAGGCGGGTGAAAGTCTCGGCTACTTGCCGGGTGATTTGCAGGCCAAGATCAACCCGTACCTCCGGCCGTTGCTGGACGCTTTGCACGAAATGATCGACTATGACCAGATCAAACGGTACATGGAGCTGGACGTGATCGAGGTGTTGCCGTTGGCGTACATGCGTGGCCGGACGCTCAACGAAGCCTTCGTGATTTTGGACGAGGCCCAGAACACTACCGTGCCGCAGATGAAGATGTTTCTGACCCGGATGGGCCTGGGTTCGAAAATGATCGTGTCGGGCGACGTGACACAAACGGACTTACCTTCGCATGCCCGTAGCGGCCTGAACGATGCGCTGCAGCGATTGCAGCACATTCAAGGCGTCAGCATCGTGCGATTGACCAAGGCGGACATCGTGCGCCACCGTCTGGTTCAGGAAATCGTGCAGGCTTACGAAGCAGAACCTAACGCCAGGAGGAAGTGAGCCAGCAGCGGTGTGCTCACCCAACGGTCATGTCTTTCGGTAGCCAGAAAAAGACCCGAGCCGGCCGCGTCGCTTCCGCGGTAGTCCGTTTGGGGCGAGGGGCCAGGGCGTACCAGCAGCTCCAGCGGCGCGATGTGCTGTTGCGCGTCGTCCTGTGCGTGGTCGTTTCGCTGCTGCTGTGGGCGGCGACGGGGGGCTGGTCGAAGCCGTTTTTCTTCCGCAGTGGCTACATCCCGCAGCGCGACATCGCGGCGTGCATCGCCTTTCCGATCATGAACGACCAACAAGCCGAAGTGTCGTACGAACGCGGCCAAGTCCTGGCCCGCGGCGGGCGCCCGCTGTCCGCCAGCGACGTGGCCCTGCTGCATGCCGAGCACTTGGCGAGTAGGAACACCATTTCGGTTTGGCAGATGCTGCAGTACTCACTGGCACACATCGGGGTGAATTTGGGCCTGCTGGGCTTGTGTATCGCCTATCTCTGCTTCCACCAAGGCCCGTCGTTCGACAATCTGCGCCAGTTAACCCTGCTGTTGGGCGCGGTGTTAGTCGCGGTCACGCTGGCGGTGCTGGCGGCGCGCGATGCTTGGCGGGCGGAGAGCATCCCGCTGGTGGTTTTCGGGATGGCCCTGGCCATCGTCTACGAACGGCGATTTGCCCTCTTGTTGTCCTTGGTCGTCTCGTTGATGATCACGCTTTCGTTGGGGCAGACGCTGGGCGAGTTCATTATCCTGCTCGCCGCCGTGGCCGGGCCGATTCTGCTGGTCAATCGCATTCGCAGCCGTTCCAAGCTGATCTACGTCGGCCTCACAGGTGGCCTGGTGGTCTTCGTGGCCACGTTGGGCGTGGGCATCTTATCCGGGCAGACCTTCGCCCCAGGCCCACCGACGCACCTGACAGGTGCGGGCAGCACGCTCGCGTTCTCGCCAGCCATGTTCCTGGCCAGTTTGATTTCCGGGGCCGGCTGGTTGGGACTGTGCGTGGTGCTGGCCGGATTCCTGATGACGGGGCTGTTGCCCTTCATCGAGCGTCTGTTCGATGTGCAGACGGACATCAGCTTGTTGGAACTGGGGGACGCGGCCCATCCGTTGTTGCAGCAGTTGGCCCAGCGCGCGCCGGGCACGTACAACCACTCGATCAACGTGGCGTCGCTGGCCGAGCCGGCCGCCGAGGCGGTCGGCGGAAATGGGTTGCTGACCCGTGTCGGCGCGTACTTCCACGACATCGGCAAGATGTTGAACCCCGACTACTTCGTAGAAAACCAGAGCGACTGCGGCAACCAGCACGAGTTCTTGAAGCCTGCCATGAGCACTCTGGTCATCAAGGCCCACGTGAAAGACGGCAGCGACTTGGCACGTCAACACCATGTGCCCGGGTCCATCATCGATTTTATCGAACAGCATCACGGCACGACGCTGGTCGAGTATTTCTACCGGCAGGCGGAGCGGCGCAGCCAGGAAACGCCGGATCGCGATCAGGTCGACGAGTCGAGCTACCGGTATCCCGGCCCCAAACCGCAGCGGAAGGAGTGTGCCGTGCTGATGCTGGCAGACGCTTCGGAAGGCGCCTGCCGGACGCTGGTCGAGCCGACCCCGTCGCGAATCGAGAGCCTGGTACACGAGCTGGCGATGAAGCGTCTGCTGGACGGGCAGTTCGACGATTGCGGGCTGACATTGCAGGAGCTGCACATTATCGAAGAGAGCCTGGTGAAGTCGTTGTCCGCGGTCTATCACGGCCGCATCAAGTACCCAAATCAACAGAGCGCCTAAGCCCAAGACGATGTTCGAGATCGATTTCGCCAACCGCCAGGCATCGCACCCCGTGAATGCATCGCGGCTGCTAGCGGCGGTGCGTCTGGTGCTCGAACAGGAAGGCCTGCGCGAAGCCAGCGTCAGCCTGGCCGTCCTGGACGATCCGACGATTCACGAGCTAAATCGCCGCTACTTGCAGCACGACTACGCGACCGATGTGCTCAGCTTCGTGCTCGACTCAAGTCCGGGACGCCTGGACGGCGAGGTGTTGGTCAGCGCCGATACGGCCGCGGCCGCCAGCACGCGGTACGGCTGGACTGCCGAGGACGAACTGCTGCTGTACGTGATTCACGGCACGCTCCACCTGATCGGCTATGACGATCAGACGCCTGCCGACCGAGCCGCGATGCGGGACTGTGAGCGGTCTTACCTCGCCCACTTTCAGCTGTCGCCGCAGTACGACGAAGACGTCTGATGCCCACGGAAAAAACGTCCGCCATTATTTTGCGGGTAGTCGAGTTCAGCGAGACCAGCTGCGTGGTGACGCTGTTTACCGAGACGGTTGGCAAGATCGGTGCCTTGGCCAAAGGCGCCCGACGCCCGAAAAGCCCGTTCGAGTCTGCTATTGACCTGCTGGCCGTCTGTCGAATACTGTTCATCCACAAATCGTCCGATGCCCTGGATCTGTTGACTGAGGCGAAACTCGAACGGCGGTTCCGCGCAGCGACCCGTGATTTGTCTCGTCTTTATGCGGGTTACTACGTGGCCGAGTTGTTGCAGGACTTGACGGACTACGGCGATCCACACCCCGCTCTGTACCGCGTGGCAGACCACACGCTGGCGAAGCTGGATGGCGAGGCGAGCGTGGCAGAAACGGTGTTGCGGTTCGAGGTAATGACTCTGCATCTATTGGGATTTCTACCGAATCTGGAGACCTGTGTGATCTGCGGCCAACCGGCTGCACCGGTGGGTCGGGTACTGTTCGGCCACGAGGCTGCTGGCGTGTTGTGCGGTACTTGCCGCCCCGGACAACAACAAGTGGTCAGTTTGAGTCGGGGCGTGTTGGAGGCTCTGCGCCAGGCGTCGGAACCGGAGACGGAAGGCAGTTTGGCCACGCTGGACAGGCGGTTGTGGGGCGAGTTGCGGGGTTTGCTACATCATTATTTGACGAACTTGCTGGGGCGTCCGCCGCGGATGCACAAGTACCTGGCACCACTGATGGCAAAGTGAGGGCGCGTGGTAGGTCAGGCTTTCCAGCCTGATACGTAGGTCAGGCTTTCCAGCCTGATACGTAGGTCAGGCTTTCCAGCCTGACACCGCTGTCAAGTTAGGCTGGATGGCCTGACCAACTTAGGTTGTCGAGAGGGACAAGGATGTCCGAAGCTCGCGTGCTGACGAAATTCGTATTGTTGCTCGCCGCGGGACTGCTGGTCGGCGGCGGTTGTTCCAGTCTGAGCAAGCATCACGACCGGCCGGGCGAAGACGATGCTGCGAACAAGTCCATGTTCAACATGGACAAATTCTCCGAGCAGATGAAGAAGGCCGGTAAGACCTTGGTCGGCAAGGGGGAGAACCCGGACAAGGCCCGCGCGCGGTACGCCGAGGCGGAAAGCAAGTATCGGGAAGCCTCTCAGGCCGAAGCCTCGCAGCGCAAGCAACTGTTCCTGGCGGCTGCCAAAGATTTCAAGGAGGCCGCGGATCGCTGGCCCGATTCCGCGTTGGAAATCGACGCCATGTTCCTGTCGGGGGAAAGCTACTTCTTCGCCGACCAGTACCCGAAGGCCAATAACCAATTCGAAGCGTTGCTGAAGAAGTACCCGAATTCTCGGTATCTGGACCTGATTGAAGCCCGCCGGTTCTCCCTCGCCGAATACTGGCTGAAACACCACGAAGACCACCCGCGGCCGCTCGTGGCCGCGAATCTGACCGACCGCAGCCGCCCCACGTTCGACGAATTCGGACACGCCGTCCGCGTCTTCGATCGCATCCGCATCGACGACCCCACGGGCAAGCTGGCGGACGACGCCACCTTGGCCGCCGCCAACGCCTATTTCTCCGCACACCGCTACATCGACGCGGACAACTTTTATACCGATTTGCGGAAGACGTTCCCCAATAGCGAACATCAGTTCGCCGCCCACTACCTGGGCCTGAAAGCGAAACTGCTGAGCTATCAAGGCAGCGACTATTCGGGCGTGCCCTTGAGCGAAGCGGAGAAGCTGGTCCAACAGATGCGCCGGCAGTTCCCCCAACAGGCCGCTCAGGAGCAGGATTTCCTGGCGCGGGCCTATGCCGAAGTGCGGTTCAAGAAAGGCGAACGCGAATGGAAGATGGCCAGTTACCACCAACGCCGCAGTGAATATGGCGCGGCCCGCTTCTACTACGATGCGTTGGTCAAGAATTACAGCGACACGCCTTTCGCTGAGCGGGCGCAAGAGCAAATGCTCGCCATTGGCGGCAAGCCGCCCGTACCGCCGCAACGCTTGACATGGTTGGTGGACGCGTTCCCCAAGGAAGAAAACTCGAAACCCCTGATTGCCACCGCCGAGGCACCCAAGAAACGCTAGCCGTAGGTCAGCCTTTCCAGGCTGACGGTCGTTCGGAGTCAGGCTGGAAAGCCCGACCTACCATGCCAGGATCATTCCTCCAGCAGCGGCTTCTGCGGCTGGTGACCGTGGCGGTCGCCGCCTGCTGGTCGGGCTGCGCTGGCTACCAGCTCGGCAACAGTAATCTCTATCGCCCCGACATCCGCACGGTCCATGTGCCCGTGTTCGAATCGGAAAGTTTGCGGCGCAACCTGGGCGAACGGCTGACCGAGGCCGTGATCAAGGAAGTCGAGCTGAGAACGCCGTACAAGGTGGTCAGCTCGCCCGATGCCGATAGCGTCTTGTCCGGCCGCATCACGCGGGAGACGAAACACGCCTTGGCCCAGAACCAAAACAGCGATGCCCGGCTGTACGAGACGCAGTTCGTCGTCGAGGTGCGTTGGGCGAACCGCCGGGGCGAAGTCCTGATGCAGCGGTCCGCCATTCCCCTCCCGCAACTGACCGTCAGCGCCAGCGGCGCTGCGACCTTCATCCCCGAAGCCGGCCAATCGGCCGCCACGGCCCAACAGCAAACCATCCAGCGACTGGCCGAACAGATCGTCGGCCAGATGGAAGCCTGGTGGTAAAGGCATCTTCCCCCTAGCATAGGCCGTTGCGGCTGGTGACGCCTCTTGCGATAATCCACCGCACGAAAGTCGTTCGATTGGCATCACGATTCTTGAGGGAGAAGCTTTGATGAAACGTCAGATTCTGGTGGCGAGCGTGTTGGTGTTGGGTGCGATCGCTCAGGTGTTCGCCGCGGACGAGGGCTGGATCAGCTTGTTCGACGGCAAGACGACCGAGGGCTGGAAGGTCGGTGAGAACGCCACCTCGTTCCGCGTGGAAGACGGATTGCTGATCGCGAACGGAAAAGTTGCGCATCTGTTTTACGACGGACCGGTGTGCCAGCACAACTTCAAGAACTTCCACTTCAAGGCCGACGTGATGACCATGCCCAAGGCGAATTCCGGTATCTACTTCCACACCCAGTACCAGGCAGCGGGTTGGCCGAAGATCGGCTACGAATGCCAAGTCAACACGACCCACAGCGATCCCAAGAAAACCGCGGGTCTGTACAACGTCAAGGACGTCTTCGAGGCTCCCGCGAAGGACGGGGAGTGGTTCACGATGGAAATCATCGTGCAGGGCAAGCGGATCATCACCAAGGTGAATGGCAAGACGCTGGTCGACTACACCGAACCCGAAAAAGTGGAAGGGCTGCGGCGTCTGACGAACGGTACCTTTGCCATCCAGGCCCACGATCCGGGCAGCAAGGTTTCCTACAAGAACATCCAGGTTAAGCCGCTGCCGGAATAGTTGCATGACGCCTACCCTATTCTCCGTCAGCTACGCCGGTCTGTGGGGCCAGCAGGCGTTGGACCTGCCGGCCTTCCTGCGCAAGGCGGCCCAGTTGGGCTATCCGGCAGTGGAGTTGATGGGCAAACGGCCGCATCTGTCCGTGCTGGACTGCGGCCAGCGCGAGCTGGTGGAACTGCGCGCGGTGGCTCAGGACCTGGGACTCCAGATCGCCACCGTCGCCGGCTACACGGACTTCACGTTGGCGACCGGCATGGAGACACCCGCCGTCGAAGTGCAGATCGCCTATGTTCGGCGGTTGGCGGAGATGGCGCGCGTTTTGGACGCGAAAATCGTCCGTATCTTTACCGGCTACACGACCCAGGCGGATGCGGGTCAACGCGACTGGGACACGTGTGTGCGGGCAGTGCGCGAGTGTGCCCGTTTGGCCGCGGACTCCGGCGTGATTCTCGGCGTGCAGAATCACCATGATGTCGGCGTGAGCGTGGACGCCTACGTCGAATTCCTGGACGATGTAGCCCACTCGAACTGCCGGGCCATGTTCGACCCCTGGTCGGTCGCCCTGCACGGCGAGGACCTTTACACAGCCGCCCAACGCCTCGCGCCACGCATGGTGCAAACCACGCTGGCCGATTATGTCCGTCTGCCACGGTTCGCCTATCAGCCGGGATTGGTGAACTACAAGCCGTTGGACACGATGGTCCGTGCCGTGCCGTTGGGCCAAGGGTTTCTCGATCTGGCCGGCTTTTTCCGCGGCTTGCAGGCCGGCGGTTTCGACGGCTACGTCGCGTACGAAATGTGCTCCCCGCTCCGTGGCGGCGGCAGCGAAGCCAACCTGGACGCCACCGCGCGGGGGGCGCTGGGCAGCATCGGGCAGCTAATTTCGTCTAGCCGCGACCCACAGCAAACTGCCGTCACCGGCTCGATGTCATGAGCGACAGAGGGCGGCAGCTTGCGGTGGGGAGCGCGCTCCAGGCGAGCGGCAGGAAATAGCTTCCCCAACTCAATGGTGGATGGTCGGCGATTGAGTCCCAGGTTGCCAATGGGCGCAACCGGTCTTCCTCGCACGAGATAGTAAGGGCCCAGAATCGTAGCTGAATTCGCCAGAATTCTGGGGCTTTTCGAGGGCGAGGACCTGGCGTGTTCAGTTTGTGCGCGTCAAGACCAATTGATTTGATCCTGGTTCTATTCCGCGATTGGGGCTGGGGAAGGCTTCCCGGCGGAGGCCGACGTGATCC
>JAPLNJ010001179.1 GCA_026692885.1 Planctomycetota bacterium
AAAACCGGGCGGCTTGCGCCGCTCCGCTAACAGAAAACGCCCCCAATGGTCCCAAAGTAAGTGGCATTGGGCTAGCGCCGTGCCGCTCACCCATCGCGACCCCAACTCTTCGGCTTGAAGAGGCACTAGGATTTCTTCGCGGCCGGGGCGGGGCTGGGCGCGGGCTTCCCACCGGCAGGAGCGGTGGCACCTGTCGCAGGCTTGTCCGGCGTGGGCTTGCGTCCTTGGAGCGTGGCCAGCTTCGCCAAGAGTTCCTTGTACCGCGCGACCATATCGGGTCTCTTGTCCAGCGTGGGGTTATTGAACAGCATCGCTTTTAGCACCTGCTCGCCCTCCAAGGCCCGCTTAACCGCGGTCGCCTTGTCCTTTTCGCTGCGGGCCTGATACAGGAGGCAGGCCGCGATATTGTAGACGACCTCGATCAGCTCGGGCGGTTTCTTCTTCATCCGCTGCAGCAGATCTCTCGTCTTGGCCCAGTGCCGGACCGCCTCGGGGTAGTGCGACGGATCTTTCTCGCACCACTGTTGCAAAATGCGTCCCTTCGTCATCCGCGGTTCCAACGCCCGCTCGTTGTCCGCAATCAGTTTGTCGACTTCCTTCAGGGCCTTTGCATAGTTGCCTTTCGTGGACTCAATCTCGATCAACTGCGTTCTGGCACGAGTTGGTGCAGTGGCGCCGACGGATTTGGCGAAATCCGCATCCTCCAGTTTCTTCAGGATTTCGTCGTAGACCTTCGTGGCCTCATCGGTCAGTCCCACCGCGGCGAGCGTGTCAGCGACGAACATGAGTCCCTTCCCGGAAACCTGCCGCTCGCCCAACTTCGCCAGCACTTTCCCCAGCGGCTCTTTGACAGCCTTCAACTTCTCATTGGCGGCATCCTTTTGTGTGGCATCCGCGGCGCCGATCCGCTCGGCTTCCGCTTTCTTATACTCGTCGTTCAACTGCCGCGCGAAGTCCATCAGCCAGCCGTTGACGAAGGGGCTGTCAGCTGCCGCGTCGGCCAAACCCGCACCGCTTTCGCCTGCTTTCGCCAACTCGCCGGCCGCCAGATAGGACTTGAACGCGCCGACATAGATCCGCAGCAGAAGCTTCGGGTCCATGCTTTTCGTTTTCTCTTTGTCCAGCCCGTCCATGAGGGGCTGGAAGTAGCCCACGGCATCTTTCGGCTGCCCACTCTCCACCAGGATCTCGCCCAGCATCAGCTGGGTTTCCGCCACCAATTGGGCCGTTTTTTCCTCGGCCGCTTGCTTGGCATCCGCTTCTTTATCCTGCGCCTCAGCCTCCGGTTTCTCAGGTTCTTCTTTCTTGCTCGCCTCCGGTGGTTGTTTCTTAGGTTCTTCTTTCTTGTTCGCCTCCGGCGGTTTGCGTTGGGCCTCCAGGCTGGCCAGCAGCCGCTCCTGGGCCTTGGTGCGGTCCGACGTCATCTGCTCCTTGTTGCGTTTGTCTTCCGGCTTCACCTTTTCGGCTTGGTAGCGTCCCCAGTACGTGCGCCCGGCATAGTAGAGAGCTTGCGGGTGGCGTTCGGATTTTGGGTTCACTTCGTCAAATCGTTTGAGCGCTTCGTCAATTTCACCGACCACCAACTTCGAGTTGGCCAACGCCATGCGAGCGTCATCGGCCTCGGGCTTTGCGGGCCAGGTACTGATCACGAAGCTGGCAATTTTGCTGAGCCGCTGCAAGGCCGCTTCTTTCTTCTCTTTTTCCGCCTCGGGCGTGTTGGCATACAGATTCAGGGCGGCATACACGCCCAGCGACGAAATGGCCAAGGCGGCGGGCGGCTCTGTTCCCAATTCCTTGATGAGGGTGCTGGCCATGACCAGGCATTCCTCCAGCTGGTTCTTGCTGAAGTTCTGGCGAGCCACCACGAGCATGCATTGCGCCAGGGCCTCACGCGTCTGACCGACCTTCTCCGTCTCCTTGATTTTGGTCTTCTGTGAAAACGCCAACGCTTTCCGATAGTTGTCGATAGCTTCGCTCCAGCGTTTGGCCTCCGCCGCCTCGTTGCCCAGCACCAGCGCATCGTCGAAAGAACTGGCTTCCCCGCCGCCCAACTGGAGCATCATCTGGACCGCCTCCTGCTGGTACATGCTGGGAACCTTCCGCATGTCGCGGAGCAGGGCGGTCGCATCCTGCTTCAACTTGGCCTTTTCTGCACCCGCCGCCTTTTCGGAGGCTGCCAATTTGGCTTTCGCGACCTCCAAGGTGATCCCCTGATAACCGCCCGTCGCCTTGATCTTCTTGTAAGCCTTCAGCCACTGCTCTGCTTCGGCCAGAAACTGCGCCGGTTTCTGCTTGGCCAGGATCAGCAGGCGGAAGTACTCGACCTGGGCGAACACGGGTTCGAGGGCCGGATCCGCACTCGCCTCGCCGGGATCGGGGGCATTCGCCAGAACCTCGTCATAGATGTCCAACGCCAAACGTGTATCGCCCGCCTCTTCCATACACTTGCCATGCCACATGTGGGCAAACAGACCAGCGATCTCGAGTCGGCGTTTCTGGTAGATTTCGTCGAACGCCTTGGCGGCATCCGTCAAGATCTTCTTGCGTTGGGGGTCATTGGGGTCGGCAAAGGTCTGGGCCAGAAAGTACTGGACCATCGAGGATTTTCCGACAGCTTCCACATAGTCCTGCGCGGCCGCCTCGCGCGCCTGCTGAGCCTTTTGAACGTCTCTCCGGTTCTTACCGGTGGTCTTGGGCACCTCTGGCAGAGCCGCCAGACGCACGCGGAATTTTTCGGCAGCTGTCTTCAGCTTCTTCTGGGCATCCTCCAGCGACGTGCGGGCTTCCGCTAAGTATTTTGCTTTCTGATCTTGATCCTTCTCTGCCAGATACTTCGCCGAGCGCAGACTCTTCTGGGCGCGATCGATTGCCAAGTCGGAGGCGGACACCATCGCGGAGATGGCGGCCGGGTGGTCGGGCTTCTCTTTCAGAAACTTCTCCAGCGACGCCTGGGAGTCGGCCATCATCTGGTCTTTCTCTTTCGCGTCGTAGGCCCGATTGGCAGCGCCGCGCAGACTATTGGACAGCTCCAGGTCGAACACATCGCGCAGTTCGGCCGGCAGGTTCGGCTGCTTCTGCAGCGTCTTCAGATGCTCGACCGCGATGTCCTCGTACCCGTTCTTCTGCAGGGCATGCAGGAACTCGAGGGTGACTTCTTCGGCGGGCACGGAGGCAGACGCCCCGAACAACACGAACGCGAGAACTGCCAGGCGAAAGCGGAGTTTCATAGGTATTATGGGGAAGACGTGTCGAGGGAACAAACAAACAGACCCGGACGTTTGGCGTTCGGGTCTGTCATGCACAGCCAGCGTGTTGCCGCCGCCCTTACTACCTGGGACCGGCATCGGATCCCAGTTCACGGCGGGCAAAATCACCGGTGGTCAGGCTCACGCTTTCTTGTCAGCCGGAGCGTCGAGCGGGGCTTTGGCTTTGGCTTCTTCTTCCTTGTCCAATTTATACAACGGCAGGTAGCGGTAGTACACCTCCAGCGTCAACGCTCCGAGGCTGGTCATCATCAAACGCCCGCCTTGCGTGCCCCAGGCATCCGCCGTGGGTTTGGCAGGATCCCAACTGCCGGTGGCACACTGGTCGCGTTCCTTGTTCTGCTGATCGATCAACTTGCGCCGCGTAATGCGGTTCCAGGTGTCCCACTCGGGCCCCGTGAAGTTGTGGACCACTTGCGTGGCGTAGTAGTCGTAATAGATGTTGCGGCCTTTGTCGGGCGTATTAGCCATCAGGTACTCGAGGCCTTTCGTCATGCCCGCATCGTCTTTCTTGGCACCCAGGTACTGGTTGCAAAGCAGGCCCACCGCACTCATGGTGGGGGTAGCGCCGCTGCCAGGCGTATAGGCGTACTTCCCCCCGTAGTCCGTACCCACGGACTTCAGCCAGCCTTTGACGCCCGCGACCGCTTTCGGGTCGACCTGAAGTCCGGCCATGATACCGCTCTTCAGGGCCATCAACTGCCAGCCCACCACGGACGTGTCACCCTCGTCACCTGGTGTGTACCGCCAGCCGCCCGTTTTCTGGTTTTGGGCTTTTTGGATAAAATTAATGGCGGCCTGGGCCGCGTAGCCGACTGCGCGATCGCCGGTCAATCCGTACGCTTCGCAAAGGGTGATCGCGGCCAAACCGTGGGAGTACATGCTCGATGTGCCGCGGAGATCACCATCCGGCTTCTGATTGCGCATCAGCCACGCCAACCCGTTGGTGATGGTGGTGCGATAAGGTCCCTTCGATTGATGGGTTTGGCCAGCAGCCAAGTACGGCAGTAGCCCCATGGCCGTGGCGCCCGTATCCGCGTTCTCCACACCGGGCCCGGTGCAGGTGGGATCCTTGCACACGGTCTGGTACTTGCTCAAACTCCAACGGCCGTCGGGCAATTGATGCCGGGCGATCCAGTTCAAGGCACCAGCCACGGCCCTTTCGGATTGCTTGGTGCCACCGTAACCGCCCACCATGGCCTTACGGCTGCCCTGACCGCGCCCGCCGAAACCGTAGCCATCGCCGCCGCCGCTGCCGGCATTCTTGCCGGTACCCACACCGACGCCAATCCCACCACCGCCCCTGACCATGGGTCCCGGACCGATGCCCTTGATCTCAAATCCGCCGGCTCCAAAGCCGACCGGCACATTCGAGGCCACCGCGACAGCCATGCCACCGCCCGCTTCTATGAAGGTGGAGTTATTATCGTAGTACTTTTCGTCCTGTTCCACGGCGGGCGCTTCGTTCAACGTCAGCGTGTCGGTCGTCAGTTCAGTCGGCTCCTCAGGCGTTTCGCCAACTTCGAAACGCTCCAATTCCGCTGGCGTCTCCTGCTGGTCGAGCTTGGCTTCATCGAAGGAAGGCGCTTCCCCTTCCGTTTTCAGCGGAGCCCCGGCGGGGATTAGGGCCAGAGTCAGGAAGATGAAGCAATGCAGGGCGGCACTCACCAGCCACCAGGGGCTGTCGCTGAACATCCACGCGCGCAAGCGATCGACGATTCCGCCGCCTGCCGCCTCTTCCGCGCCCTCATCGACCTCGGGATTGGCTGGTTGAGCCTTGAGTTCCGCTTCGGACATGATCCATGCTCCTGTGAGTACAAGTACTTGCGTGTGCGATTTGCCAGCTACCCTGGATTATCTTGCGTTTCGGGGCGTCCGTCAATCGCAGGCACTTCGGTCGGAACTTTTCTCGCCGAGGTTCGGGCGATCTTCGCGCGCCTCGCCTCTATATTCGTCCGCGGATTTGAACTTATTCCGGCTACGCCCGAGCCACCCCGGCTTTCCACTATTGCAGATTCCCCTTGGATCGAGTTATTCCCCGTGGCGTTCTTGCTCTGCCTCGGCTTGGTTGAGCCAGTCCTCGATCGGCACCCGGCTGCCCCTGGTGATGCCGACGACAGGCAGGGAGGCTGTGCCCCGCCGTTTCTTTCGCAGGAACCCCACACCGAACTGCAGGCCCATGATCAGCAGCAGTCCACCCCCTGCGAACATCGCCCAGTACCAGTCGTTGGAGGAGACTTTGACGGGTTGAGCAGGTTGCCAAGTCAGTCTGCCGATGAACAAAGGGGCCTTGAGCTGGGGCGCGTTGGGCTTGGCTCCCGCCTCGTGGTATCCCTGCAATTTGAAGAAGTATCCCACCAAAGTGGCCTTTTCGTAGATATCCGGGCCAGTCGGCATCCCCTTCGGCAAGTCCACGACGATCGCCACATACAGCCAAGCCTTGGATTCGGTCGTCCAGCCCCAGACTTCGTGCAATTGCGTTCCGTCTCGGTTCTGGTCGGCGTCCAGAAGACGGCGGACATTCAACTTCAGGCTCACCAATTTGCCGCGATACTTGTCTGGGAACTGCATGAACTGGGTGAAGACCAGATCCTTGCGGGCCCGCTTCTGCATCTGGTTAAACGGCTGATTCACCGACCAGCGAACCAGCCGATCGTAGGCTTCCATCTCTTCCGGGCCCATCTGGAGCGTGCCGTCCGTGACGGCCTGAAACTCCTCTTGGATGGCGTCCGCTTCCTCGGGATCTTCCTCCGTCGGCCCGGATGCCACAGGGGAATTCGGAGCCGGCGCAGATGTCTGCTGGCCACCGTCGCCGGGCGGGGTGGCCGCCGACGGAGTGGAGACGGGGCCTGAATCTCCCGTTGACGACCGCAGCGCCATGTCGCGGAAACTCATGATCAACATGCCGACGACCAGCAGCTTGAGCAGTCCTTTGGCCAGCAGCACCCATTCCGAGCTGACCGCCGTGCCTCGCATTCGCTGTCGTCCGTAGGCCCGCATGGGATACCTTTTACAACCGAGCATAAAGATCGTGCGCAATCGCGCTGAGCCACGAACTCAAGGCCGCACGCGAATCAGGCCGACTCGGACACAGGGCAGGGGAATGGTGGGCAAAGGAATGTTGCGTGAAGGCCATTCCCTTGCCCACCATTCCCGTGCCCAAGTTTGGCAACATTCGCTCCTGAACTGTGAGGTAACCACTTCGCCCCACACCACGCCGATGCGGAACTTCGGCATTTGCTTCTCCGTCCCACTCCTCTCTCCCTGAAGTACCGGGGCGAGGGAGTTGCTTTTCGGTCGGGCCTTATGTTCCGCCGCCAGCATCCGGGCCGGGCATTTCCACGAAACTCAACTTGGAGAGTTTGGTGCCGTCGGGCAGCGTTTGCTTGGTACACACCTCGACGACTCTCATCAAATCGGCGTAGCGCAGTTCTCCAGCGACTTGAATGATGACTTGATCAAAGGGATTGCCAGGGTCGCCGAACACCGTCTGAAGCTTGTCGTTCAAGGCCCGGAGGGTTCTGTCCACCCCCAACATCGACTCGCCGACGGCCAACGACACCAAGGCTCCATCGGGCTTTGCGAACGCGGTGATGATCAGGGTATTCACGCCTTTGACCGGGCTGGCGTCGTTGGCGTCGTCCCCCGCCTGCTTGGCACTGGCCAGGTTCTTTGCAGCGATCGCTTGCGGCGGCGGCAGACGCAATTTCACTTGCCCTTCGACCGGGGATGGCTTGAAGGTCAGGATGAAGAACGTGAGCAACTGGAACGCCATGTCCAACATGGCTGCCAGATTCAGTTCGACGTTTTCCTGCTCTCGCTTTTTCTTTCGGCGGCTCATCAGTCGTCAAGGGTTACCCCTCATCCTTATTCATGGCCTTCAAAGCGAAGTGGCGGAAACCGTTATCTTGGCAACACTTAATTATTCGATTCAGCAGTTTGAACGGCGTGGCCCGGTCCGCCCGCACGACTACCGTCGTCGGCAATTCATCACCGACCACGAGGTTGGCGTGGGCTTTATCTTTCTTGGCCAACAGCAGACTGGCCTGGGCCTCGCCGCGGATGTAGTTCTCGATGTTCATCGTCCTGCCGTAGATATTCAAGTTCCCCTTGCTATCGACATTCAGGATCAACAGATCCGTCTGGCCCTTGGTATCCACGGGTCGCGCGGTTCCGACGACCGGCAGCTTCAAACTCAAATCCAACGAGGCAGACTTGAAGTTGATCACCAACATAAAGAAGGTGACCAACTGGAACACCATATCCAGCATCGGTGTGAGATTCGGTTCGGCTTTGACTTCAGATTTGGCGGAACCCGACATGGTCCGAGTCTCCCCTCAGCTTAGGGTTTTGCAGATGGGGCCTGTGGCGCTGCAGCCCCCGGCCGGGAACGTCCGGCGTGAGCAAAGTGGCGGATGAACTGGTCGGCTTGCATCATGGCCGCGGTGGAAAGCGAGGTCACGCGATTCTTGAACAGCGCGTAGAAATAGATGGCCGGCACCGACAACGCCACCCCCTCGAACGTGAGCAACAAAGCCTCGGAAATACCACCGGCCACTTCGCTGGCCTTCATTTGCGTGTCGGACATGGCGATCACGCTGAAACTGGCGATCATCCCCTTGAGCGTCCCCAGCAGACCAATCATCGGCCCCAGGGTGCCCAGGACTGCCAACATGCTGATTTTCTTTTCCATGTCGCCCTGGACCGCGTCGCCGACACGTTCCATGGACTCGCGGGCTTCCGGCAGTCCGTTAGGCAGATCCACGATGCCTGTGGTCAGCACGCGGCTGAAGAACGAATCATCATCTTTGACCAAGTCGTAGATGCCTTTGAACTCGCGTTGTTCGAGCAAGTTCTCACACTCGCCGACGATTTCCGGAGGCACGGCCATCTCCAGCCGCAATTCCCAGAACATACGGCCGACCACCGACACGAAATAGATGGACAAGCACAGGATTATGGCCCCGATGACGCCGGAGTTCCAGACGACCCACATCAGAAACGACATCTTGGCCTTTTCGGCCTCCGGTGCGGCGGCCTCACCGCCGTCTTCCTTGGCCTCTTGGGCACTGGCGAATCGCACGGAGGGTCCCAACGTCACCGTGGACCAGGATCCGAGCATGACCAAGAACAGGAACCATCCTCCCAACCGCAGCCAACGTTGTCTTGCAGACATGAACTGGTAACCCTTCTCCGCTGGATGACGACGCCACAGCTCCGCGAGAGAGCGTGCCTGTCGCCGGTGCCAAAGTCAATGCCCGATCGCCGCTCCTGCATCGTGACCGTCCCTACAAACCAGGTGTCCCGGCCAGAGTCCGGACGATGCCACAAGGAATCAATGCTCTGAGTGTGTTGAGATAGAACTAAGCTGTCAACAGGGGCCTAGCCAGGATTATTCATCGGTTTGGTAGGGTGGTTCCAGCCAGCCGTGTTCCTGGTGGGCCACGGTCGCTGTGCCCAACGTGGTTCGGTCGTCGCACGGTGAGTTATTGCCGGGGCGGCTGGCGAACGCCCACCAACATGTTGCGCGACCGTGGCCCACCCTATATGAACCATCCGGGCTAGCGGGTTTGTCGCTTTTCCCCCACTCGCTGCGGTGTCGCCGCAAGATGGCTCCCTATTCGTCGGCCCGGGGGCGTTTTCTTCCCGGGTTATGCACGAAATTTCTCCCGCGGCGAGTGGCCACCTCGCACCGTCGCAACCACGCTGCAGCAATTCAGTGCGCGGTATGGTCAGGACGGTCCGTTGCCAGACACACGCCTGAGACGATAGGATAATGACAGGTGGGGAATAAGGCACGGTGTCCCCTGCGAATCGTTGGAAGCCTAGCAAGCGAGACGACCACCGGGAACTGCTGACATCCGTGGAAGGAAGGGTGGCTTTGGCGCTCACGCTGGCAGATTTTAATCATCTGGTCGAGGATCACGGTCCTGTTTTGTATCGGATGGCCTATCGTTTGATCGGCGATCCGCACGAGGCGGAGGACTTGGTACAGGAGACCTTTCGCTCGGCGTGGAAAAGCCGGTTCCGGTACGAGCCGGGACGTGGCGATCGCGCTTGGCTGGTGTCCATCCTGCGGCGCCGCGCCGTGGACCAATGGCGCAAGCGGCGCCCGCCTGCCCCGCTAGCTACGGAGTTCTCGCCGGAAATAGGCGTTCCGGCGGACGATCCGTTTGCCGACGAATTCACAGACGAGATCCAGGCGGCTCTGAATCGGCTGCCTGAAGAATTGCGGGAAACGCTGCTGTTGGTGGTGGTTGGGGACCTGACCCATCAAGAAGCAGCGAACCTGTTGGGGATCCCGCTGGGCACCGTGCTCTCGCGAGTCAGCCGGGCCAGGACTCGCCTGCGGTCGTTTTTGGGAGCTTGTGTCGACGCCTGAACGGCCGTTTTTTGGTAGGTCAGGCTTTCCAGCCTGACGCTCATGTCAGGCTGGAAAGCCTGACCTACGACAGAACTGTCAGGCTGGAAAGTCTGACCTACGACAGAACTGTAACGATGTCCGAATGCGAATTCGATCAACGGCTGGACTCGCAATTGCGGCAGGGGCCGACGCCCGTGGGGCTGCTGGATCGTTTGCGCGACATTGCAGCGTTGAGCGACGTGGAATTGGACTACCGGCTGCGTGACGTGTTGCTCCCAGCGGGTCTCGCGAAACGGCTTCAGCAGGTGGTGGCGGACGAGGCGTTGGATGAGTGGTTGCGGGACGTACCGCTGCCGGTGAGTGTTCTGGTGCGGGCTCGGCGGGTGACGCAGCGATCGGGTCGGTCGTGGCTGGCGCGGTGGACGCTGGCCGCTTCGTTGTTGCTGACCGTCAGCGCCGGATACTTCGGTGCGCTCGCCGGATTGCTGACAGCGCTCCGTCCGCAAGGCCCCGACGCATGGTCTGTGGTGGTCCTGGACAACGGCCCCTTGCAGCTGGTCAGCCCGCGCGAAACCGACGTGGCGATCGTGGCTAGTCCCGGTGCGGATGACCCGCCGGCTTCTGCCGATCTTCTGGCTACCACAGAACCGGAAGTCGTCTTGCGATCCGACGGTCAAGCTCTGGCATTCGGTCCCGCCGGTCGTTTGTTCACCGAGATCCCTGTGCAGTGGGATCCGTGGAGCAATTGGCTGTTGAAACGCTGGGGCGTGCTCGGTTTTGCGCACCGCGAATCACAGCCGTTGCCGGAACTGAAGACGTTGCCGATGCTAGCTGCCCGGGGCCTGGAAGTTTCCTTGGAACGAGGCTTTGACCGGGAGTTCCTCTACAGCCGTGGTCTGAACCCGCCGGCCTTCACCGCCCTGGAAAAGCCTGCCGCCGTGATTACTCCGCCGCTGTCGTCCGACACGGGCAGTTTCGACTTGACACGCAGGCTGGTGGCTGCCGGCCGCTGGCCCGAAGCGCAGGAAGTCCGCGTGGAGGACTTCGTCGCGGCAGCGCCCTGCCGTTTCGCACCGGCCGCACCCGGTACGCTGGCGATCCGCACCGCGGCCGGTCCTTCGTTGTTCAATCCCGTGGCAGACGGTCTGCTGCAGGTGGCCGTCACGGCAGGCCCCGCCGCGCGCCGTACGTTGCCGGCGACGTGTCTGACCGTGGCCTTGGACATTTCGGAGAGCATGGCCTGGGGCGGACGGCTGGAACTGATTCGGGGGGGGCTGGAGGCTTTCACCCAGCACCTGGGGCCGGCGGATCGCTTCTCGCTGATCCTGTTTCGGGAAGAGGCTCTGCGGGCTGTGGACGAAGCGCGCCACGACGACGTCGAGCAGTTGCTCCGCATCTTCGACCAGTTGCAGGCTCAGGGCGCCGTGAATTTGTGCGAAGGTCTGCAACAGGCGGTGGCCGCCGCGTTGGAGGGAGCCGCTGACCGGCACCAGGCGCAACGCCTGGTGTTGGTGACCAGCAACGCGGATCTCCTGACGGAGCCGATGGTCGCCAAACTGCGGCCGATGCTTAGCGAGGCCCGCGATCAGGGGCTGGGCCTGCAGGTGCTCGACGTCAGCGGCGAAGCGGAATCAGCCACGCTGACAAACCTGATTCAGGCCGCGGGCGGTGCGGTGCGCCAAGTGCGTTCGGCGGCCGACGTGCGATGGGCGCTCGTGGAAACGCTCACGGGTGATCTGTCGCTGGCCGCGACCGCCGCGAGTCTGCAGGTGGAGTTCAATCCGAAAGCCGTGGCCGCCTATCGCCTGATCGGACACGAGGCCACGGCCTGGGGTGGACTGCTGCCCGGCGGCACGACCGCGGACTTGCACGTCGGCGAAGCCGCGGCGGTGCTCTTCGAGTTATGGCTTTATCCGCAGGGCGGCGACGATCTTGCCGTCGCCAAGTTGCAATGGCAGGATCCGCGGACGAGCACGACGCACCACGTCGCGACGCAGCGAATCAGCCGTGTTCAATTCGCCACGACCTTCGCAGGCGCGCCGTTGTCGCTGCAGGCCGCCGCCCTGGCCGCGGAGACCGGCGAGATCTTCCGCCAAGCCTACGACTTCGAGGTGTCGCTTGCCGGGGCGTTCCGCTATCGGCCCAAACCTCGCAGCCTGCACGACGTCCTGGTCGCCGCAGACCGCGTTAGTCCTGCGCTCGCCGAACGGTCCGAGTTTCGGCGTTTTCAGGCGGTGCTTGAGCAGGCCGCTCGGCTCGCGCCGGAGCGGCGTCCCGGCGTGGCCAAAGCCGGCACGCGCGGTTGGGTCGGCGGCCGCTGGCGGGAGGCCAAGGAGTGAGCTATTCCTTGGCGCATCGTTCCGTGTTCGTACGCCAAAGGCGTTGTGTCTCACAGCCCAGGGTGGCACAGCTACCCTGGGTCTATTTCTCTCCGCTGGTCTTGGTCCTCTGCGCAGGTCTGGCTTGGCAGGCCCGGCCGACAGTTGCAAAAGAGCCTGCGGCGGAGTTCCTCCAGGCGTTGCGGGACGCAGGCTACCACGACGCCGCTCTGGATTACCTGGAGCAGCTGCAGACCAGCCGTCTGGCCCCCGCGCAGTTTCAGGAAACGCGGCTGTATGAGCTCGGTGTCACGCTGGTTCAAGCCTCACGTACCCAGCGCGATCTGGCAACTCGCGAGCAGCAGTTGGAGCAGGCTCGAACGGCCTTCGAACGATTCTTAAGTTCCCCGTCCAGCCAGGCCCTGACGCCGGCCGCGAAGCTGCAGTTGGGCAGCGTGCTCGTCGAACGCGGACGCATCAAAGTCGAGCAGGCGAAACAGCCGCGGCTGGACCAGGCGACGCTCAAGGCCGATGCGAGGAAGCTGTACGACGAGGCTTACCAGGTGTTCGTGCGTTCGCAGAAAGAACTGAGGGACAAACTGGCCAAACTGACGACGGTGGCCCCGGACAGCAAGCAGGAGTCTGAGTTGCGGGACCGCCTTCGCGCCGATTACGTGCAGGCCCAGTTGCTGGCAGCGGCGATCAAGGAGGAGACTGCGGACACGGTGGAAAAGCATTCCGCCGACTACGAGAGTCTGTTGGTGACTGCGGCGAACGCCTACGGCCAGCTTTACGAAAAACACCGTACTCGCTTGGCTGGCTTGTATGGCCGTCTGTACCAGGCACGTTGCCAACTCAAGCTGAATAAGATCCAGGAGTCCCTAAGCCTGCTGAGCGAATTGCTCGACCAACCCGATAGTCCCGAAGAGGTCCGGCGACTGAAGGCGGAGGCATTTGTACTGGCGGCGGAAGGCTGGGCCAAGAGCAAGCCGCCGCTATACGCCGAGGCGGTGAGTCGGTTGGGGCCGTTCCTGGAAGCCGCGCCGCGGCACGAAGCACGCCAGGAGGTCTGGGGAAAATTACGTCTCGAATTGGCCAAAGCCCAGTGGGCCGTGGCCCAGGATCTGAAACGCCGCGACCTGCAGAATGCCCAATCCACCAAGCTGGAGCACGACGCCCGCCAACACGTCCTGGGGTTGTCCCAACAAGCCGGAGAGTGCCAGCCGGAAGCGCGGCAACTCCTGGCTAGTTGGGGCGGCCCGTCGGCCAACTCGCAGCAGAAACCCCAACTGCCGACGTTTGCCGAAGCGAAGCGTGCGGGCCTCGAAGCCTTAGAGGCCCTGCAGACGGCCCAACTGGTGGTGAGCGCCGTCCCGGCCCGCATCGCTGCGGAGACAGACGCGGCCGTCAAGGCGGATCTGCAAACACAGCTGGACGAAGCGCAGCAGACGGTGGACACGGCGGTCGTCGAGGCCAAACCGTATTTCCGCCGAGCCGTGACGCTGGCGGGCCGGGAGACCGATGTGCCGGTCGACGAACTGAACTCGGTTCGCTACTTCCTGTGTTTTCTACACTACACCAGCGGCGAGTACTTCGAGGCCGCTACCTTGGGTGAATTTGTAGCCAGGCGATACCCCAGCAGCCCGCCGGCGCGGGAATGTGCTAAGATCGCCCTCGCCTCGCGCGTCAAGCTGTACAACGAGGCCAAGTCCGAGGACCGGACATTCGAAGTCGCGCGGCTGACGGAGCTGGCCGGCTACATCACCAAGCAATGGACCGGCCAGCCGGAGGCCGGCGAGGCGCTCGGCATGCTTATTCCCCTGCTGATACGGGAAGGCCAGCTCGACGTCGCCGAGAGCTATCTGCAGGCCGCCCCGCCGGATTCGCCCCAGCGGGCCGACGCCGAACTGAGGATGGGGCAGGCGCTGTGGGGCGCCTACCTGAAGGGTATGCAAGAACTGCGCCAGTGGGCAGCCGACCCCGCCGCAGTTCCGGCAGGAACAGACACGGTCGCGAAGCAGGCCGCCCTGCAGCAGTTGCGAACCCGCGCACAAGGGATTCTGGCCGAACGTGTCACGCGGATGCAGCAGTCCGGTGCGGTGAATGCGTCCGCGGCGACGGCGGCTTTGTCCCTGGCCCAAATCTATCTGGACACCGAACAAGTCGACCGGGCCGTGACGCTGCTGGAGGATGCGACTGTGGGTCCCCTGACGCTGGTCACGCAGGGGCATGCGGCGGCGAAACGCGAGGGGTTCGCGGGTGAGACCTACAAAACCACGCTCCGCGCCTATATCTCGTCTCTGCCGGAAGCCGCCGACAGCGATGCGGTCGTGGCGAAAGCCATCCGGGTCATGGACGCACTGCAAACCACCATCGACGCGGACAAGCTGGTCACCAGCTACGTCGGCTTGGCGCACGACCTGGAAGAGCAAGTGCAGTTGGCCACGCCGGAACGTAAGAAGTCCTTGTCCCGAGGGTTCGAGGCGTTCCTGATCCGCATCCGCTCTGGCGCCACCGACTTTAGCGTCCTGAACTGGGTCGCCGAGACCTTCGTCAGCCTGGGAAGTAGCTTCTACGACGCGGACCAGAAGCTGACTGCGGAGGCAAAGCAGTACTACGACGAGGCTGCCGACACCTACGAGACGATCCTGAAAAAGGTTCCGCCGGACGGTCCTGAACAGAAAGTCCAGGTGCTGTTACACCACGCGCTGACCCAACGGCGCTTGCACAATTTCTTGGAAGCCAAGAGAATCTACCTGGAGTTGCTGCGGGAGAACGCCGCGCTGCGCAACGTCCAGATGGATGCCGCCCGGATGTATCAGGAGTGGGCCGCCTTCCCGGACAAAAGCCCGCTGTACGAGCGAGCCATTCGCGGCGCCGAACCCGAGGCCAAGACAGGCACGAACGTGATTTGGGGCTGGGCGTACCTGGCCAATGTGGCCGCCCGGCAGCCAAAATCCAGGGAGACTTTCCACGAGGCGCGGTACAATCTGGCGCTGTGTCGCTACCAGTGGGGCCTGGCCCAGAAGACCAAGACCGAACGGGACGTGTTGTTTGAGAAGGCAAAGCAGGATATCTTGCGCACTCGGGAACTGTACGGGACAGGACCTGAATGGGAATCTTGGAAGCCGCGTTACGACGCGTTGATGAAGAGAATTCAAGAGGACTAACCTGATTACGAAGGAGTTACGTCACATGCCTCGCCCCCTCACGATCTTCGCGCTGCTTTGGGCGGCCTGCCTAGCGCCGTCGCTCGCACGAGCGCAGAATGATCAGATCTTCGGAGCCAAGGGCACACCCACCCGCGGCTCGATCACGTCGATCACTCCCAATCAGGTCCTGATCAACGTCAGCGGCGTGCCACGGACGTTCGAGGTCAAAGATATCGTGAGAGTCACTTTTGGCGACGATCCGGATGCGCTGCCAAGAGCCCGCGAGAAAGTGCTCGCTGGCGAATGGGAGGATGCCTTGGCGTCCTTGGCGAAAATCGATGCCTCCAAAGTGACCTCCGACGGGGTCAAGCAAGACTTGGACTTCTACCTAGCCTTGTGCACCGCCAAACTGGCTCTGGGTGAAAAGGCCGAGAAGCCGAAAGCGGCTTCGATGCTGTTCAAGTTCAAGAAGGAGAACCCGAATTCGTATCACTTCTACGAGGCAGCGCAGGTCCTTGGAGACCTGTCGGTGGCCCTGGGCAAGTTCGATATGGCGAGCGGGTTTTATAGCGAGTTGGCCAAAGCGCCGTGGCCCGAGTACCAACTGAAGGCGACAATCTTGGAGTCGCACTCGTTGATGGCGGCCGGGAAGTACCCCGAGGCCTTGGCCAAGTTTGAACAGGTCATCAGCACCGGCGCGGCCACCAACGAAGGCAACGAGCAGCGGTTGTTCGCGACCATCGGCAAGGCGGAGTGTTTGGCGGCTAGCGGACAATCGGCGATCGGAATCAAGCTGCTGGAAGAGATCATTGAGAAGCAGGATTCGAGTGATGGCAAGCTGTTCGGCCGCGCGTACAACGCTCTCGGTGCCTGTTACGCGAAGTCGGGCAAGCCGAAAGAGGCGGTGCTGGCGTATCTGCACACGGACTTGCTGTTCAATTCGGAGTCCGAGACGCATGCCGAATCGCTGTACCGGCTGTCCAAGCTGTGGGGAGACATCAATCAACCGGACCGCGTCAAACGGGCTCGTGAATCCCTGCAGAGCAATTACCCGGACAGCCGTTGGGCCGCCCGGAAGTAAGGGCCAAGGCTCGGCCGAGAAATAACTCCCTCGCCCCGGTACTTCGGGGAGAGGGTTGGGGTGAGGGGCGGCAAGACAAATGCCGAAATTGTTTATCAGCCGTTCCCAAGTTTAACTGAGGAGCAAGCATGCGGCAGCCTACTGGGGATCTCATCCGTGCTGGCCTGTTCTGTGCGTTGGCACTGCTGACGACGGCCGGGACCTGGAGCCTGCAGGCCGGGGCTAGTCCAGCCGCGGCGCAAGATCAGAACGGTGCGCCGGCCGCGGGCAAGGCGGCGACCGCCGAGGAAATGCCGGGCGAGAAGAACCTGCTTGTCTGGACCTACCAGTCGCTGGGCAAAATGTACACGGCGATTTTCCTGGCCTTCTCGTTTTCCGCCGTCGCACTGGTGGTCATGAATCTGTTGAAGGCCCGCCGCGATAGTATATGTCCCGAGCATTTGGTCGAGGTGTTCGGGGAGCACTTGGAAGCGAAGCGGTATCAGGAAGCGTATGACGTCGCCAAAGCGGACGAGTCGGTATTGGGCCAAGTGCTGGCCGCTGGGATGGCCAAAGTTCCCCAGGGCTATGACAAAGCGATTGCAGCCATGCAGGAAGTCGGCGAAGACGAAAACATGAAGATCGAACATCAGCTCAGCTACTTGGGCTTGCTGGGCACGGTGTCGCCCATGGTGGGACTGTTCGGGACGGTGCATGGCATGATCATGTCGTTCGAGGTCATCGCATCCAGCAACACGACGCCCAAGCCGTCGAGGTTGGCCGAAGGGGTCTCGGTGGCCTTGTTCACCACGATCGTCGGGCTGGCGATCGCGATTCCAGTGATCGGAGCCTTTCAGTTCTTCAAGAATCGGTTCACGCGATTGATGTTTGAAGTGGGCGTGTACAGCGGAGACTTGATGAGCCATTTCGAGCCGCGGAAGCCGCAGGATTAGGAACACATCTATGCGGTTCCGCAAATTCGCCTGCTCGGCGGAGCTCGATTGGACGCCGATGATCGACATCACTTTCCAGTTGATGTCGTTCTTCATGTTCGTACTCAATTTCTCGGACGCCGAGCAAAATGAGTTGATCCAGCTGCCCGAGAGCGAACTGGCCAAACCCAGCGAAACCGTGCTGGAGTACCCCATCACACTGCACCTGACCCGGGAAGGTGGGGTGCTCATGAGCGGTCAATTGCAGCCGATCAGTATCGAAGGCATCCGACCGTATCTGCTTCGCGAGGCCAACGTCCTGGAGCTTCAGCACCAACCCATCTCGACCGCCACGGTCGTCATCCGCGCGCACAAGGATGTAGCGGCCGGCAAGGTCCAGAACTTGATCCAGGAGTGTCAGCGGACCCGGTTCGAGAAGTTCGTCCTTCGCGCTCAAGAACGGGTGGGCCCGTAATTCGAGTCAGAGGACAAATCCATGCGACCACTGCTACTGATCTTGGCCCCTGACCCACCGGGACGGGAAAGGCGAGATCCTGTTTGGCGGAGGGCACGAATACCACGACATGCAGACGGTCGTGACCTACACGCACCAGGCGGGCGTGTGGGCCGGGGCTGTCCCGTCGTTCGCTGGCGTGCAACTGCCGCGGACCCTCAAGAAACTGACGGAGCGACAACCGCTGACGATCGCCCTGTTGGGCGACAGTATCTCCACGGGCTGCAACGCCTCGGATTGGGCCAAAGTCGCTCCCTTCCAGCCCGCGTACCAGGATCTGCTTGTGTTGAACCTGGAATCCGTGTACGGAGCCAAAGTGACGTTGAAGAACTTCGCAGTCGGCGGCACGGACACTGCGTGGGGGCTCGCGACCATCGGCCAGGTGATCGAAGTCCAGCCGGATCTGGTGATTCTAGCCTTCGGCATGAATGACGCTGCCGGGCGGTCGGCGAAGGATTACCAACAGAACATCCAGGGCATGGTGGACGCGATCCGCAAAGTGCGGTCGGACAGCGAGTCCATCCTCGTGGCCACGATGCTGGGCAACCAGAACTGGACCGCTCTACGCCACGAACTGTTCCCGCAGTACCGCGATGCTTTGGCACGGCTCTGCCAGCCCGGCATCGCCTTGGCTGACCTGACGTCCATCTGGACCGAACTGCTCAAGCACAAGCAGGATTGGGACCTGACGGGAAACGGCGTCAACCACCCGAACGACTTCGGACACCGGCTGTACGCCCAAGTTCTGTCGGCTCTGTTGGTTCAGTAGTCCAAAGTCCACGGCTCCGCGGGAGCGTCGCCCTCCCGATCCAGTCCGGCCGTTTTCCTTAAGCACTTGTTTGACTTGGTTTCGCGCCTGCGGTAAGTTGTGCGACGAAACGTGCAGATCACAAGTATCGCGAAGGAGAACCGTATGGTCGCCAAAGAACCACAACTGAGTCGGCGGCGTTTCCTGGGCAGCACGGGACTCGGCCTCGCCGCCCCCTACTGCGTCAGCAGCCGCGCGTTGGGGGCCGCCGACAAACGGGCCGCGAGCGACCGGGTAGTCGCGGCGCTGATTGGCTGTGGCGGGCGCGGCATGGGCCTGCTCGGCATCCACGACGATCCCGGCTGCACGATCGCCGCCGTATGCGACGTGGACCAGCAACGCCTGGCCGCTGCCAAGAATCGGATTGGGAAGTGTGACGCCTACCAGGATTTCCGCCGGATCTTGGACCGTCCGGACATCGATGCGGTCCTGATCGGCACGCCCGACCACTGGCATGCCGCCATCACCGTGATGGCCTGTCAGGCGGGTAAGGACGTCTACTGCGAGAAGCCCCTCTGCCGCACCATCCACGAAGGTCGGCAAATGGTCGAGGCGGCCCGCCGTTACGGCCGCGTCGTCCAGATGGGCACTCAGTATCGCTCGATCGCCAAAACCCGTCAGGCGTGTGAGTGGGTGCGGAACGGCCGACTTGGCAAGGTCCATACCGTGCGGCTTTCCCACCCGTCGAACCCAATTCTCCCGTGCGAATCCGGACGCCCCGTGCCGCCCAATCTGGACTGGGATTTATGGCTGGGGCCGGCGCCCTGGTCTCCCTACCATCCGGCCCGCTGCCATTTTAGCTTCCGCTGGTTCATGGACTACGGGAGCGGATTCATCGCCGACAATGGCGTGCACATGTTCAGCGTCGTGTCGTGGGCCATGGGGGCGGACCAGACCGGTCCCGTGACCATCGAAGCGACTGGCCGCCGGGCGCCGAACAACTTCTACGACGTACCCGTCGACCTGCGCGTGCGCTACGAGTTCGCCGATCCGCCGTTCGTGATGATCTGGGAGCAACCGGGCGGCGGTAGCTTGAATCTGGAGTTCATGGGCAGCCAAGCCACGTTGACGGGCTTCTGGGACTTCCAGGTCACCCAGGGGCAGGCGGATCTGTCGTCGACCCGCCCCGATGAACTCCATCTGGAGCGTAGCGACAGCCACTCGGGCAACTGGCTGCAGTGCATTGCCACGCGCCAGCGGCCGGTCATGGACGTCGAAATCGGCCACCGGGTGACGTGCTTGAGCCACCTGGGCAACATCGCCTTCCGCCTTGGCCGCAAGCTGCACTGGGACCCGGCCGCGGAACGCTTTGTCGGCGACGACGAGGCGAACCGCCTGCTTCAGGTGGTCTACCGCGAGCCGTGGCGTCTTTACTGAGTTTCCAGCGTTGCGTACGATCCAGATTCCTAGACAGGACGGTGAACCCTTGCGCGCGAATATATTTGCGACATTTGCGGTTATGGCCGCGGTCTTAACAGGCACACTGACGTCCGTCGGCAACACCGCGGCCGGTACGGACGCGGAAGTCTTGCTCAACCGCCAGTGGGCGGAGCAGGCATTCTCGGAGAAGTCCGCCGCGGTCAAACCCGCGAATAATCTGGTGATCGTCCACGAGGACATGGCTGGCGACACCAAACTGGGCCGGTGTGCGGCGGTGGGTGGCCCGCCGATGCGACTGGGGAACAAGGTCTACGAGCACGGCCTCGGGGTCAACTCATTGAGCGTGATACGGGTGAACTTTGAAAAACCCGCGAAGAGCTTCACGTCCGTGATTGGGTTAGATCGGAACGTGGACCACACGGCAGCTTCAGTCAGGTTTCACGTAAGCGTTGACGGCCAGGACGTATTCGCGACCGATGTCATCAAGGCGGGCGCTGCTCCGCAGGCCATCCAGGTGCCGCTGACCGGTGCCACGTCGATGGAACTTACCGTCGACGTCGGTGGCGACGACCGCGGCTGGGACCAGGCCGACTGGGCCGATGCGAAGGTCGTACTGCAGGACGGCTCGGAGCTTTGGCTCGACGATATTGCGAGGCAGGCGACGCTGGTCGAGGGCCTGCCATTCTCGTTCGTCTACGGCGGGAAGCATTCCGCAGAGTTCATCAACGACTGGAAACGCGAGGTCAAGGACGAGCAGATCAGCGGCACCAAGAGCCGCCGGGTCCTGACGCTGGCCGACCCGCAGACCGGACTTGAGGTCCGGGCCGTTTGCACGTTGTATCTGGACACTGCCGGCATTGATTGGACCGTTCATTTCACGAACAAGGGAAGTCAGAATAGCCCCGTACTTGAACAGGTCAGAGCGGTGGACGCCACGGTTGGCGTGGGGCCAGGAGCCAGCGTGGTGATCCACCGACTGAACGGCGCTCCGTGCGCGACCGACGACTGGATGCCATTCGATCAGGCGGTTCCCGCTGGACAGAAGGTGGAGTTCTCGGCCACGAACGGCAGGTCGTCGAACGTCTCGCCCTGGTTCAACATCGACTGGGGAGGGGGAGGGGTCATCACGGCCATCGGCTGGTCGGGCCAGTGGACAGCCTCCGTCGAACTTCGGGACGGCAAGCTTCGCACCCAGGCCGGAATGCAGAACCTGCACACCATTTTGCAACCGGGGGAAAGCATCCGCAGTCCGCGGATCATGCAGCTCTACTGGCAGGCCGGGGACCAGTATCGTGCCTACAACCTTTTCCGCCGCACCATGCTCGCGCATATCGTACCAAGAATAGACGGCCAGGTCGTGGAACCGCCGATTGTCCACCTCAGCACGTCGTTCTACGAGTTGAACGATTCGAACGAACAGAACGTGCTCTCGCACTTGGACTCCCTCCACGGCGTGGGGTTCGAGATGTTCTGGCTGGACGCGTATTGGACGGGGCCGATCGGCTTCCCGAACAGCATGGGAAACTACGGATTCCCAATTGACCGGGTGGTGTCCAAGGACCGTTTTCCGCATGGCATGCAGGCCATCGGCGACGCGGTGGAGAAGGCGGGACTGAAGTACCTGATGTGGTTCGAACCGGAGCGAGTGGCTGGCGGAACATACCTCGCCAAGGAGCATCCCGAGTGGGTCCTCGGTGGGTCCGGCGGCGGGCTGTTCAATCTTGGCATTCCCGAGGCACGCAAGTTCATGACTGACTACCTGAACGCTGCCATCAAGGAATACAAACTGACCGGTCTGAGGATCGACTACAACATCGATCCGCTGGGGGCTTGGCAGTCGATGAATGCCACGGATGCGAACCGAGTCGGTATGACCGAGATCCGGTACGTCGAGGGAGTCTACCAGATGTGGGACGATATCTTGAAGGCGAACCCGAAGCTTTTCATCGACAACTGCGCGAGCGGTGGCCGGAGGGTTGACCTGGAGGCCGTTTCTCGTGCGATCGTGCTCTGGAGAAGTGACAATACGTGCGACATGCTCGATCACAATCCGAACACCGTCCTGTTCGCGGCGCTCAAGAACCAGTTGATGAGCGCGGGTCTGAACCGTTACCTCCCGTTCAGCACGGTCGGGCAGATGGGCGCGACGCCCTATCTGTTCAGAAGCGGGTTTAACGGCGGGATCTCCTTTGGCGAGGACCTGCGCGGCAAGGACTACCCTCGCGACCTGTTGAAGCAGGGCATCGCCGAAGGCAAGAGGATTCGGAAGTACTTCTACGGCAACTTCTACCCGCTGTCGGATGTTGATGCGAACCCGCGAGCTTGGTGCATCATGCAGTATCACCTGCCGGATGAGCGGAACGGCATCGTCATGGCGTTTCGCCGCGACAAGTCGCCGTATGGCAGCTACAACTGCCAGCTCCGAGAGATCGATCCGTCGGCAACCTATCAGGTCACGCGGTGTCCGACCTACACCCCCGAGCAGCCCATCACCATGAACGGCACCGATCTGGAGAAGCTGAACATCGAGATCAATGAACGCCCGGGGTCGATGCTGGTGGAGTACAAGCAGTTGAAGTCTGTCGCCAAGTGATGCTTGCGAAGTACGAGGGTCTGTTCACCAGCGAGGCTCCTGGAGATGGAAGTCGAACGTATGCTTTCCTTCTTGGACGTCGATCTTCAGCCGTGACCGGCCCGGCGTGCGGTATCGCTCCGGCACTTGGGGTTGCGAATCCTCGATGACCACATGATAGCGCCGTGCCGCTCGCGCATCGTGTCTCCAACTCTTCGCCTTGAAGACGCACTTGCAGCTTATTCTTGGGGTGGACGTCGGCCGACCGCCAGCCGCACTTCGGACGAGCCCGACCCGCGGTTGTGGATCGAATCCAGAGCCGCGTTCGTGGACTCGAGTAGCCAAGCCAAAAGGTGTCCACGCCCATGACCGGAATCAACACGGCCCGAATGCCGCAGCCAATCCGCCCCCGGCGGTATCAGCGGCGGCGAGTCTACGGATCACGGGGTTCCTGCTGCCTGCCAAGTGCTGCAACGCCAAGGATGTTTGTCGGGTTGCTTGTGGATGCAACCCGGCCCGGTACAATCACGGTTTCGGCTTCATTCGACATCCCGGGTTGCAAGGGAAATGTGGATCTTTGCGAATTGCTGGTCACCTGGGAAGCGGCGGCTGACTGGGGCGAAAGGAGTGGGGTTGGTTGTTGACTCGTAACCGTGGCACAACGAAGGTCGCACCTGGGACGGCGTCAGACGATCTTGACGCCGTGGTGGAGACGATCCGTTCGCTTTGGGCGGCAACGGACCAGGCCGATGCTTCCGTGCGGAACTGGGGCCGAAAAACGATCATCGACGGCATCGGCCGACTGGATCGCCAACTGACCGCCAAGCTACGGCTTGCCACCGTGATCCGGCCAGTGCAGCCGCGGCTGTTTGCGGAGGGACAGGACAACCCGCTGCCAGCGGCGAGCGACACCGTCGCATTCACTCCCGAAGCGACTCGCCCGCGATTCCCAGAGCCTACGCTCCGCGTTTACGCCAAGGCCCTCACTGACCAAGCCCTGACGGCAATTCCCCAGGCTGCTGACTTCGCGGACCTCGAAGCCTACCGAAAGCACTTGGCCGATACCTTGAAGTTCAACTCCCACGAGACACGGCAACGAAACGGCAGTTACCTCGTCAGTCGTTACTTCCCCGGCGACGTTCTAAACGCAGACCTGCCGCCTTTCGCCGCCGCCACGAAGGGAACGCCTGCCCTCGGCGAGGCGTTGTTCTACCTGACTTGCCGCACCGAGAAGATCGTCGCCCAGCTTGCTGAGGAAGTCATCTTTCCGTCACTGGCCCAGGGAGGCGTGCTCCGCACCAAGATCCGGGACTACATTCGGGGCCAGTTGCCCAACTCGAAATCGGCCAAACAAGCGGCTATCGCGTTCGTCAACACGTACGCCACCTTCGGGATCGGTTCCGCCACCCGCACTCGACTGAATGTCTCGTTGCGAGAAGGCAGCCAGGCTTCCTTTGCCTACGTCCTGCACTTGGAGTTCCCGGAACGGGGCATGTACTCCTTCGAGCGGCTATTCGACGGGCCGCTGCACAAATGGCTGCTCTGGGATCAGCAGTGGATGGTCCAGCAGCTTTACCGCCTCCGTGAAGCCGGGTTGCTGTCCAAGGTCAGCGAGATCGACCGCTATCGGCAATTCACCACGAAGTATCACCTCGCTGATGCTGTGCTTCCCATCGTGGCCCTCGCCAAGGAGTCGCCCGCATGAAGCTGTCCGGCCACGAAATCAACTCGCAGCTTCGGCAGAAGCTCGAAATGCCGACCGGGCGGCACCTGTACGTCATCATCGGCACCTACGAACGGCTCGATCGATACGAGAAGGTGGATTTTCGAGAAGCCCGCTCGCCGACCGGCCAGCGACTCGGCCATCCTGTAAACATCAACCACCACCTGCTGGACCGCATCCAGGACGATGAACTCAAGCGGTTGGTCCAAACCGAGGCCAGCCGCACCGAGAGCGTCAAGCATCGGCTGGCCAAGGAACTCGACACCCTCGTTGCCGAGAAGCTGAACGGCGGTTCGTTCTTGGCTCTCAAGAACCTGGAAATCCTGTTTGCCTACGATCTGGAGCTAAACTGCCTCCGCATCCGAGCAACGAACCAAAAACATATCCTCGTGCTGCTGCCCGGTGAAAAAGTAGGAGATCGGATCACGCTTTTTCACGAAGCCCTGCAAAACAGCCAGCGGACCTTGCCGATCAACTTAGTCCCTGAGAATCACCTGTGGGAATTGAGCGAATGACCGACCTCTTCAAACGACAAACCCTCGATCAACTCTGCGATGTGCCCGACGACATCATTGATGTCTACGTCGTCGAGCGACACATTTGGCAGGGTGGCACCGTCGATGCCGAGGCCGAGGCCAAACGCAATCGACGGGCCGAGCCTCGCACCGTCATGGACTTCCTGATCGACCCGGTTCGCTCGTTGCTCAACGATGTCCTGCGTCAGCTCGCCGCCCCTTACGATCCGAGCAGCAAGGTCAACCCCATCGGCCAGGGCTGGTGGCTTCAGGCTGATTTCGGCACCGGTAAGTCGCACCTGCTCTCCTTCCTCGGTGCCCTGGCCCTCGGTGACAAGCAAGCGTGGGACATCGTCAACGAACTGGAGACCAAGATAAAGAAGGGCAAGCGGGAGTCCATCTACCAGTTCTACGATAGCGGCCTCGCCAAAAAGTCCACCGGCAAGTCGAAGGGTATCTTCGTGGCCGTGAAGACACTCGTCGGCCAGGGTGGAGGCACCATTGGCGTCTCCGACACGGGTCGTAAGCTCACGGAATACATTCTCGACGCCATCCAGGATCAGTACTTCGCTGAGAATCGCACGTTGATCTCCGTCTATCCGGTGGAAGTGCTGGCGGATCGCTTCGAGTGCGAACTGGACCTTTATCGCAAGCGATTGGCGAAGTTCCTCAAAGATCCGAAGTTCTTCGACGAGGAGGAGCAGGAGGAAGTAGACAAGTTCCTTGACGATCTGCGACACAGCAAGAACCAAACGGTACGGCGTGATTGCGGCACGAAGCTCTGGCGATTCTACAAAGACTGCCTCAAGACCACGCCCGACATCCCCCTGGAGGCCGAAGCCGTTTTGAAACATACGGTCGAGACGCTCCTTGCTCAGGGTTACGAGGGTCTGTTGCTCATCCTGGACGAAGTCTCGCTGTTCATGAAGAATCGGACCGACGAACAACGTGTTGATGACGAGAAAACTCTTGTTGTTCTCTCGAATCGTTTGGCGAAAACCCACTGTCTGCCGGTGTGGACTATCTGCTCCGCACAGCAGGCCCTCGAATCCAAGATGGGCGTCAAGAACATCATCGCCAATGACCGTCTCAAGAACGTCGCCCTGCTGCAAGATGAATCAAACTTCTACGACATCGTGCTGTCCCGCGTCCGCACCGTCACCAAGCCCGACTCCATCGGGCCGTATTTCGCCGATTACGCCAGGGGCTTTACCTGGCCCAACGCAATTGGCAGCGAGACATTCGCCCGTTTCTTCCCGTTCTACAAACCGGCTATCGACGTGTTGAAAGCAGTCAGCGACAACCTGACTACCGTTCGCTCGTCGGTGCATTTCATGCACCAGACGCTCAAGACCCAGCGGAAAGCTAAGGCGAACGAACTCATTACGCTCTGGCAGATGTTCGACGACGTGGTCAGCTACGAGGAAGACCCGTCCGGCACCACGGCGGGCATCGCCGCCATCAGTTCCAAGTTCAACGACGAGTACAAAGCATACCAAGCGGGCCGACGCATCATCGGGCAGGCGACTAAGGGGAGGCTCAAGGTCTACGCCTCTCGTTGCGAGAAGATTGTCAAGACACTGTTTCTCTACAATATCGCCAAGATGCAGCCGAACGGTCTGTCGGTGGAAGAGATCATGAACTCGGTCATGGAGTGGGTCGACCACGACAAGGGCCAGAAGGCGGATGTCAAGGACAACCTCGACCATTACGAAGTCCTGCTCGACGAACTTGCGAAGGAAGTTCCCCAGGTCAAGAAAGTCGGCAAGAACTTTATCTTCAACCCCGAAGGCGGTGGGATTGATATCAAGGACCTGTTTCAGAGGGCACGCAGTCACGCCGAAAACAGTGAGGTTCAACAACGTGAGGCTTGGAACCAGCTCCTAGCTCTCGATGGGTGGGAGATCAAGACTTCACTGCTGACAATGGACCTCGCCCGCAATACCAAGTCCATCTTCCGTAGCATCGCCCCTGCTGAGCAGAAAGATGTCGAAGTCGAATGGCATGGCCGGACGATCAAGGGCCGGCTCTACATGCGTGACCTGCTCGACATCGCCAGCAAAGGCCAAGCTCTCCCGCCGCTCAACACCGCCAGCAGCGACCACGACTTCGCCGTGTTCATCAGCAACCGGCCCTGCGGCGACAAAGTGACCGACCTGTCCAAGCGAGTCGGCGATCCCCGCACGCTCTTCTGGACCCCGGCTCAACGGACCTCGCAGGAAAAGGACCTACTGCTCGACTTTGCCGCTTATCGGGAACTCGTCAAGGACCACCAGCACAAGGATACCGAGGACGCCAAGGACGTCGTGCAGTGGGTCGCCGGCCGACTGCGAGACGAGATCGGCAGCATCGCCAAGATCGTCACCGATAGCTTCGGGCGGGGACAGATTAGTGCCGCCGATCACGTCGGCATAAAATTCAACTGTCAGGGCGAACTCCTGCCAATCCTCACGCCGCTGGTCGGCCAGGTTCTCGACGGCGTCTATGTGTCGAAGAAGCTCGAGTTCGATGCCCCGGCACCGTTCAACGACGCGGAGGCGATCAAAGTCATCAACGGCGTGGTCAAGGCGGGCGACATCCCCAAGGGCACCAAGCCGAACCAGTTTACCAGTGCCGCCGACAACTACGGGTACGCCCTGGGCATCATGAAGAAGGACGGCACAAAACAACTCAACACCAAGGGCAACGAGTTCGTCGAAGACATGGACGAGTGGATCGAGACCCAGACGAGCCAGGGGCACCCGCAAATCTTGGTCGAGACGGTGTGCAAGAACTTCACCGGCACGGGCGGACCCAACGACAAGAACTATGGCCTCTGTCGCCGGATGATCGACATTTACCTGCTCTGTCTTGTCCGCGAGGGGAAGCTCCGCATTCTCATGTCTGGCAAAGGGGCAGCGACCGCCGAGCACATCGACTACACCAACTTTGCCGATCTGACCTTCAACGCCGCCCTTTTGAACTCGATGACGAAGGTGCAGCGGCTCAAGGCCCCGGAAGGCTGGCCGGTGCTGGCTCCCTACGCGGCCATTCTGCTCGATGATGAGTCGCTCAAGACGATCCAGAAGGACGGCGACATTACCGCCGCTCTGGACCGGTTGAAGAAGTGGCGTGAGCAACGCAGGCCCGATGTCGAGGCACTCATCGAACGGCTCGACACGCTGATGGGGGATATCAAGCAGGCCAACCCCGTGGCCGACATCCTCAAGTCTTGGGGGGAGTTCCTCTCGACCAAGATCGACGACACCGAGGCCATCTCGCACCTGCTCAACGCCCTGGATACATCGTTCGGCTACACCTGCTACGCGAAGCAAGAAGCCAAGACTACGGAACTCGACGATCTGGCGACCCGCAAGAGGACCTGGGAGCAGGCTGACGCCTTTTGTCGGCACGATCAGAAGATCAGAGCGGCCTACCGGTACTCGCAGTTGCAGGTGAAGAAGGACGGTCCGGTCGGCGAACTGAGGGACAAGCTCCGCAGCCTGGGCAAAAAGCTCGACCACGTCGGCGACCTGATGGACTCCGAGGCCAAGCTGCAAAGCCAACTGCTCGATCTGCTCGATAGTGTCCAGGGCACCTACAAGACACGCTATCTCCAGGCGTTTGACGAAGTGACCGGCAAGTGCGAGCAAGTTCGCACGGAGATCGACAACGTGCCGGATTCCCTCCCGTTCCAAGCCATCGTCGAGCTAGTCAAGATCGAGGCTCTCAATAGCGTCAGCGTCGGCACGCTCAAGGACCAAGTGGCGGGTTTCAAGGACGGGCTGTTCCAGTCGTCGCTAGACCGGAATGCCGTGGATGCCGGGCTGAAGCATCGTCCGCAGCCGGAAGGTTGTTCGCTGCATGTGGACGAGGCTTCCAGCCTCGTTCTCCACGCGGAAGACTGCCTGGCAAACGCCCAAACGGAGGTGCAATCCGCCCTCGTGAACATGGCGAGCCTGCTAAGACAACCAGCTCTGCGGACACTCTTGGAGCAAGGCAAGCAGGAGAAGTTCATCGCCGACGTGCTGGCGGCGGGAAACGAGGACATGCTGGCAGCATTACTAGCTGAGTGTATTCCGGCAGACCCCGCCCATGCCAAGCTGCTGGCGAAGTACCTGAAGAAGATCGTGGTCAAGGTGATCCACCTGAACGAGTTCCGGCCAACCAAGACCAAAGTTGAAAAGGGCGACATCGAGAGCGTGGTCGGTGAGTTCCGCAAGTTCCTTCAAAACGCAATGGACGGTGATGGCAAGGGCCAATCCACCATCTTGGAAATCAAGTAGGCACTGTGATGGCGAAGAAGAACACTAACACTGGAAAGAAGCTCTTCGAGTCGGTCGATGAAGTGCAATCGATGCCGGAAGGGTACTACTCTGGGGATCAACCCAACCCGAATCTTCGGCGGTTCGTCGAAGAACATGCCACGCTGTATGACCCAGAACAGGATCAGTACAAGGTCCGTGCCTTCACTACGCCGATCACGACGACGAAGGCAACGGCGATCTACAACATGCACACATACTGGTCTAAGAAGCCACACGACGCAATTCGCCAGTACATTCGCCACTACACCAGCCCCGACGATCTTGTTCTTGATCCATTCTGCGGTTCTGGTGGTACATGTCTAGCTGCTTTACTAGATAGCCGTGCAGCTATAGCCATTGACCGAAGCCCAGCCGCAACATTCATCACCAAGAATTATTCTACCCCGGTTCCACACTCTGCTAGTCAGGAATCGATGGCAAAGACAAGAGATTCAACGTATGCCCGCATTGCATAGAAGGGGGGCACAAGGAACGCATTCGTTCGCAAGGAGAGAAATTTGGGGCCATTCCTGTTGCAACGAGTTACATTTGCCTCTCCGGGTGCAAACCAAAACGATCACTTCGCTCTCACAATGACGACAACCCAAGAGCCAAGGAGTATTTCCACACTTTCGATGTGGCAAAGATCGACGAAATCAAATCAGCGTCTATTCCGTACTGGTATCCGCAAGGCTACAGCATGAAGGATCTCAGCCGATACCAGCGTGATGCCCTATTTTATTATTGCGTTGAAGAGGTAGCTGACCTATACACGAAACGCAATCTGTGGGCTGTCGCCGCACTGCGTGATGCAATCTCGAAGATTCAAAAGGACAGCGTGCGTGATTTCCTTTACTTTGGACTGAATGCAGCACTCCTGGGCGTTTCTCGAATGGTACGAGCGAGCAACACGGCAACAATGCCTGGAACGTACTACATGCCGCAGGTGTCCAAGGAAGTTCATGTTTGGGAATCGTTTAAGAATAAATCGGAGGTGGCATTGAAGGGACATCGTGAAATTGATTTTCCGTCCGTCCCAAAGATTCTGGTCTCAACGCAATCAGCCTGCGACTTGTCTGCAATCCCGCCGAATTTGATTGACTATATCTTTACCGATCCGCCATATTCGCATACCGTTCAATATGGTGAACTGAATTATGTTTGGGAGGCGTGGCAGAAGGCGGATACTGCGTGGCACGAAGAAGAGATCGTTGTGAACGAAGTGAGAGGAAAGTCGGAGTCAGATTGGGCATCTCGAATGCTCAGAGTCATGTCAGAATGTTTTCGTGTCTTGAAGCCAGGACGGTGGCTCAGCTTGTGCTACCACGATACATCGGAAGGGACGTGGGAGCTTGTACAAGATGTCATGGCCGAAGTCGGTTTCATTGTCGATAAGAACGAGTCGGCATTGTTTATCGATACCGGACAGAAGTCTTACAACCAAGTCACCGCTGATAAGGCGACCAAGCGGGACTTGGTACTGAACTTCAGAAAGCCAAAGGCCGGAGAATGGCAGATTCGCATTTTCGAGCCAGGCAACTTTCAGGATGCGGCTCGAAGTGTCATCCGTGATTACCTAACGGCGCACCCCGGATCGACGAAGGATCGCATTTACGACGTTCTCATTAGCAGTCTTGTTCAGAAGGGGCAAATGGAGGCCCATGACTTCGAGACTTTGCTAAAGAGCGTGGCCGAAGAAGTTCGGCAACCCGTCAAGGAGGACTTGTTCCGCAACAAAGAACCGGACCTGTTCGGATCGCACATCCAGAGTCGCTGGTATCTGAAAGAGACTGCCGATCAGGTGGACCAGGCAGAGCAAGCTAAGGAAGACGCTTCCGCCAAACGTCTGGGAAAGGTCATCAGCGAATACTTGAAGAAGAAACCTGAACTCGAGGGGGTCCATTACAGCGATCTCTTCGAGCAATACCTGCCAGTGCAGGACAAGCCACGCCGACTGTTGGCCGACTGGCTGCCGGAATACTTCATCAAGACGCTGAGTGGCACATGGCGACTGCCGGACAGCGAGGAAGCCGAGCAACTCGCGAAGCTTCGTGAAGCAGGCACACTGCGACGGATCAAACGCTTCGCCAACGCCTTGATCGAAGGTGTGCCGGTGCGGGATAAAGATTGCCCCGGCAGCGACGTGGACTTGCTCGACTGGCTGCGGCAGTGCCGTCGTGCCGGTCTCTACGAACAAGGCCGGGCGATCTACGAGAAGAGTCTCCGGCTGGACAAACTTACGGAGGAAGAGCGGCTTGAGGCTGACGAGTGCTGGCAGATTTGCGTCCGCCGAGGCAGTGATGAAGAGGCCAAGCCGAAGAAGCGGCAGCGTAAAGTAAAGCTAGGTGATGACGACGAATAGGAGGAAACCAAGATGATTAAGACATTACACGGCAGAGTCCACGGCAGGACCATCGAACTCGACGAAGACCTCGGCGTGGCTCTGGACCAAGAGGTCGAGGTTCAGGTGAGGATTGTTCAGTCGGGACAGGAATGGGGAGCAGGTATTCGTCGCTCCGCAGGCGGTTGGGCGGACTACCCGGAAATGGATGCCATTATGGAGCAGATTTACCAGGACCGGAAGCTGGAGCGTCGGCCCCAAATGGAGGACCAATGAGTCATCTTTTGGATTCCAATAGGCGAGGTAATCGGTCTGGCAGTGATCGGCGACGACCGGGGATGTCTCTTGCACTTCGAGATGCAGGCGACTAAAGGTTCAGGTCGAGTTATCAGCTTAGGTTCCATGCAGAAGGTGATGAAGGAGAGCGTTGCGCATCGTAAACGCGAAGCGTCAGCGAGGAAGAGCGGCGTTTTCCTCCCTGACGCTTCGCGATTACGATGATCCGCTGCTAGCGTTCTGCGTCACCTTATGATCAAGGCCGGAAGAGGGGGTCGGGGGGCAGTCCCTTGCCCGCAACCTCGAACAGGACTAGATTGCTGGTGCGGCGATGCGTTGGCCCCGGCGGTCTCACGTGCGACCGGGATTCCCGATGGTTGCGAACTAGTTGGGTTTAGCAACTTCTGGAGAAGATAACTGTGTCCGCTGGTTGACGCGGGCGGTTGTCAATCCGGCAATCGCCAACAACAGGACGAAGCAGGGAAACTCGCAAGAAATGCTTGATTTCCAGGCTATTTTCAATTTTTCGGTTAGACAGCTCAGTTGTTAAAGAAACTTCATGGGAAAACAATACATCTACACGATTTCGCAATTGACGAAGAAGCACGGCCAGCGGGAAGTGCTCAAAGACGTCTGGCTGGCATTTTATCCCGGCGCCAAGATTGGCGTGCTGGGACGCAATGGGTCCGGCAAGAGCACCCTGCTGCGAATCATGGCGGGCGTGGACCGCGAATTCGACGGCGAAGCCCAGTTGACCCAGGGCTTCACCTGTGGCTACCTGGCGCAAGAACCGCAGCTGAACACCGCGAAGGACGTGTGGGGCAATGTGGAGGAGGCGGTAGCCGGACGGCGCGCCATGTTGGACCGCTACAACGCGATCAGCACGAAACTGGCGGAGCCGTTGGACGACGCCCAGATGCAGAAGCTGTGCGACGAAATGGCGCGGCTGCAGGATCGCATCGAGGCCTCGCACACCTGGGAACTGGATCACGAAATCGAGATCGCCTTCGACGTCATGAACCTGCCACCCCGCGATGCTGACGTGGCGACATTGTCCGGCGGCGAGCGGCGGCGAGTAGCGCTGGGCAAGCTGCTGCTCCAGCAGCCGGATCTGCTGCTGCTGGACGAGCCCACGAACCATCTGGACGCCGAAGCGGTGGCGTGGCTGGAGCGGCACTTGTCCGAGTACCCCGGCACGGTGGTGGCCGTGACGCACGACCGCTACTTCTTGGACAACGTGGCGGGCTGGATCTTGGAGCTGGACCGTGGCCGCGGCATTCCCTGGGAAGGCAACTACTCGTCGTGGCTGGAGCAGAAACGCGAGCGGCTGGAGCGCGAGGAACGGGGCAGCCTGGCCCGCCAGAAGACACTGGACCGCGAACTGGAATGGGTGCGCATGGCGCCTCGGGCGCGGCAGGCCAAGAGCAAAGCCCGCTTGAAAGCCTACGAGCAGATGGCGGCTCAACAGTACGAAGAGCGGCTGGACGAATTCGAAATCCAGATCCCGCCCGGCAAGCATCTGGGCACCTTGGTGGTGGAAGCCAAGAACTTGGTCAAGGGTTACGGTGACCAGTTGCTGATGGACAACCTTAACTTCAACCTGCCCGCGGGCGGGATCGTGGGCGTCATCGGTCCCAACGGCGCCGGTAAGACCACGTTGTTTCGCATGCTGATGGGCGAGGAACAGCCGGACGGCGGCGGGTTGCGGATCGGGCCGACCGTCGAACTGGGCTACGTCGATCAGAATCGCGATGCACTCGACCCGCACAAGACGATCTTCGAGGAGATCTCCGGCGGTCACGACACATTGGATCTGGGCGGGCGCAAGGTCAACGCCAGGGCCTACGTGGCGCGGTTCAATTTCCGCGGCCCAGACCAGGAGAAGAAAGTCGGCGATGCGTCGGGCGGCGAACGCAACCGGGTCCACTTGGCCAAGCTGCTGCGCCGCGGCTCGAACGTGCTCCTGCTCGACGAACCCACAAACGACTTGGACGTCGACACGCTCCGGGCGTTGGAGGAGGCCATTCTGAACTACGCCGGTTGCGTCGTGGTGATCACCCACGATCGCTGGTTCCTGGACCGCTTGGCCACGCACATTCTGGCCTTCGAAGGCGATGCTTACGCACACTGGTGCGAAGGCAATTTCCAGACCTACGAGGAGCAACGCCGCGAGCGGTTGGGCATCAAAGACGACCAGCCCCGACGGTTCCGGTATAAGAAGTTGCGGAAGTGAGATCGACTTGGCGTACCGCCGTCCCTGGGAGACGGTGGCCGCCAAGACTTTTACTCTGCACGTCCGGGTTAGAGCTTAGGACCGGCGCATCAATAAGTGTCGCAAGTATTGTAGTCGTCACGCTCAGCCGTGTCGACATGTCATCTCGCGGAGCTTGATGACTACTTTGAAGACCCGACAGTTATTGATGCGCCGGTCCTTTACGCGAGCCATCCTTATTCAGTGGCTGCAAGTTCGTAGCGACGCTGCAAATCGGCGTAGCTGAATTCGTGAGAATTCAGATGTTTCCGCCAACCCTACGAACTCTCACAAGTTCAGCTACATTCCGAACTTGGAACTACTGTTATTCGACCAGCTGGATGGTCCAGAAGTCGTCGGCCAGGTTCCCGTCGAGGAGATACGTGTAGGGCATTGTGAAGTAACCCTTCAGGCCCCATTTGTCGCTCCAGGAATTGCGCACGATGAACCGGCTTTCGCTGTCGTCATAGCCGACAGCCAAAACCGCATGCCCCCCGATGAGTTGCTCCTTAGGCAGAGGCATGTTCACCACGCCGGTGGATGCCACCGTCTGGCTTTCGAAGCTCTCGTAAACGCTGAACCCGAACACGAACGGAAAGCTTGCCGCCAGGCAGCCTTTCATCTGATTCAGGGTGCGTGCGATGCGTTGGTAACGCACGGCCTGGTGCTTGGCCGCCTCCTCGTAGACCGGCTTGGGAGGTTTTTCACTGAATTTGGCGATGTCATAAGGCCACCACGGTTTTTCTGGCGGAGCGCCTTGCTTGACGGCACTCTAGATGCCGTCGCGGAGCATGGCCCCGGCGTCGCTGTCCACCGTCCCTTCCATCACGCGTTCATTGTAGTAGATGAAGTGTCGGGAGGGGGTGAACGTGGGTTTTTGTTTCTGCTTCTTCTGATTGAACTCGAGGGCGCCGGCGATCGCATTCGCCGTGCAACTGCCCAGTTGTCCCTGATCGTACGGCTTGGGGAACTTGGCACGAAGATCGACACGCGGTGGCAACGCGGCCAGGATGGACCGGGTTGCCGAAAACAGCTGATCCCGCTGGTCCGGCACATCGGGGGTCCACCCATAGCGAGCGATTTTGCGTGGCATCAGAGAACTCCTTACAGACGGGGAATACGGTTTGAAAGAAGAGGCAAACGACAGGGCATTATTCGCTCACTCCACCGGGAGTCAATCCCCCTGCGGTGAACGTCTTGGAACCTCTCGTTCCCAGGCTCCGCCTGGGAAGGCACCGTCTTGCCGGCTCCGCCGGCCCGCTGGCGAGGCGGAGCCTCGCGATCAGTGGGTTACGAGGCGGAGCCTCGTAACCAGAGCGAACGTGTGGTTTAGGCGAATTCCCGGGTCAACTCAGCAGCAGTTGCAAATCGTCCGCCGTCAGATTGCGGATCACGCTGTTGTCGGCCGAGATGATGGCGTCGGCCAGTTCGCGTTTGCTGCGTTGCAGTTCGAGAATTTTGTCCTCCACCGTGTCCTTGCAGATCAAGCGGTAGGCGAACACGCGGCGGCTTTGCCCGATACGATGGGCCCGATCGACGGCCTGAGCCTCGACGGCCGGGTTCCACCAGGGGTCGAGGATGAAGACGTAATCGGCGGCCGTCAGATTCAAGCCGTGCCCGCCGGCTTTCAGGCTGATCAGGAACAACGGGCAGCTTGGATCTTCCTGGAACCGAGTCACCGGTGCCCTGCGGTCCCGCGTCTGGCCGTCCAGGTACTCGTAGCGGATCTGCAGTTTGTCGAACCGCTGACGTACGATCGCCAGCAGGCTGGTGAATTGCGAGAAGATCAAAGCCTTGTGGCCCTCGGCCAACACCTCTTCGATCTGCTCGCACAACAGTTCGAGTTTCGCGCTCGGGTCACTGGCTTTCTTGGCGTCGATCAAACCGGGATGGCAGGCCGCCTGACGCAGTCGCAGCAGAGCCTCCAGCACGTGGATCTTCGACCGCTGGAGGCCCAGCTCCTCGACTTTCTTCGAGAGGCTGGCACGATAGAAGTCGCGTAGTGAATCGTACAGCTTGCGTTGCTTCGGTTCCATCTCGCAGTACAGCGTCTGCTCGGTCTTGGCGGGCAGTTCTGTCAGCACCTGCTGCTTGGTCCGCCGCAGCAGGAACGGTCGCAGGGCTTTGGCCAACAGCGGCAAAGCGTGGTCTGCCTCGCTGAGGCCCGTCTTGGTCAGCGAGTTGAAAGCCGAGGATTGGCCCAGCATCCCCGGATTCAGGAACTCGAACAGCGACCACAATTCGCCCAGGTGATTCTCGATCGGCGTGCCGGTCATCGCCAACCGGTGCTCGGCGTTCAGCAGCCGGCAGGCTTTCGCGGCCTGGGAATTGGCGTTCTTGATGGCCTGCGATTCGTCCAGAATGGCGTAATCGAAACGCACGTCCTTCAGCGTGACGATGTCCCGCCGCAGTGTGCCATAGGTCGTGATCAGCAGATCGTACTGGTGCAGGTCCTCGAGCCATTGGGCGCGCCCCAAGCCGGTGAAGTTCAGCACCCGCAATTTCGGCGTGAATCGCGCCGCTTCGTCGATCCAGTTGAACACCAGACTCTTGGGCACGACGACCAGCGAAGGGGCCCGCGTCTGACCGGCCGGCAGCGACCGCGTGCGGCGGGCCTCCAGCAGCGCCAGGACCTGGATCGTCTTACCCAAGCCCATGTCGTCGGCCAGGCAGCCGCCGAAACGGAAGTCACGCAGGAAATCCAGCCAGCCCAAGCCGTCCTGTTGATAGCCCCGCAACTGGCCCGTGAACTCGGCCGGCGCCTGCTGGGCCTTGATTCCCTCGAACGAGCGCAACTTCTGCCGGAACTCCTCGAATTGAAGATCGACCCGTACCTGGTCCTGCGTTTCTTGCGAGGCCAGCAGCGCGTCCAACAACAGGGCTTGGGAAGGGGCGAACTTCACGGCGTCGCCGTCCGTTTTACCCAGTTGGGCCAACCCGACGTACCGCTTCAGCCAGACTTCGGGCAGCAGGCCCTGGCTGCCGTCGTCCAGAAGCACATATTTCTCGTTGTTCCGCATCGCCGCCAACAACTGCGGTAAGGACGCGCTGACGCCGTCGAACTCGAACGTGCCTTGCAACTCGAACCAATCGATGCCCGAGGTGACACTCAGACTGTAGTTCCCCGGCTTCCGGACCCGTCGGCCTTCGCATTCGACCACCCAGCCTTGCTCCGTCAGCTTCTGGACCAGCTCCGGCAAGCGACGTTTGGGGAACTGCAGGTGAGCTTCCTCACGGTGGTAATACGTCAGAGGCTGCAGCCCCTCAGCGGCCAACTGGCGCAGCAGAGTCCGTTCGCCGTCCGGGGAACGCAGCAGGACTCGCTGGTGTTCCGAATCCAGGCGGCCAGCACTGCGATCCTGTAATGGTATCGCCTGGTCGCCGTACACGAAGGAGAGGTCGGCGTGCAGCATGTTCGAAGTACCGTACCGCTCCGGCGACTTGACGGACAACTTGCCCTGCGGTTCCAGCCGGACCTGCTCCAACCGCAGGTTCTCGGGCAACTGGACCTGGGGCAGGTTGGGCAGCGTCCACAGCCGTTTCAGCAGATCGTCGCGGTCCGCATAGGGGATCTCGATCGTCGGTGATTGGCGCAGGGCCGAAATCCAGGGAAAGTCCTGCTGGGCGTCCAGACGCGCCAGCGTGTCCGAAAACAACACCACACCGTGCCCTAGCAACAGTACGGCGTCGGTCAGCGGGGCCGCCTGCTCGCCGCGCTGCAACTGGCCGACGATTCGCCAGCACTGCTTGGTCTCGTCGGGCTCCAAACACAGCCGGAACTGCCACGGCGGGCCGTCGTCCCAGGCCACCCGGTGCCCCTCCTCCACCGGCAGGGCGACGTCGAGCGACCACACGAAGCGGCCGGTGGCACACAGTTGCGGCAGCAACTGATCGTACATGGCTGGCGAGATTGAGGTGCGTGAATACGTCTGCTCGCCGTAGTACGACGAGCCGTAGGAATACGAGTTATAGGACGTATCGCTTTGGGCGTCGTTGCCCAGCAGCAGTTGCAATAGCTCCCCGTCTCGCGGGTCCGTGAACACGAGCGGATCCTGGCGGTGGAGGCTCAAGCGTTTGAGCTTGCCGAACTCGCCGGTCTTCCCCTGCTCACGCTGGTGGAAATCCACCAGCAACTTGCCGCGTTTCAGGCTCTCACCCACGTTGAGCACATACCACGCTTCGCGGCGTTTGTCGGTGATCTCCGTCCAATCTTCCAGCGGATCGGAACCCCTATCGGGCACGTGACCCAACGCCGTGGCCAGTTGGTGTCGCCAGTCCGGACCGCGGCGGGGGACGGGGGGCGAGCCACCGGCACGACCGCCCAACCGCTTCCTCGCGGGTGCCAAAAATTGGCTGAGGATTCCGTAGGACGTAGCCCGGTCCACAGGGTCTTCCTCTTCCTCGCCGTCGAGAAGATCAAGCTCGTGGGCGACATACAGTCGCGCGCTGCCACGCAACGCGTTGGCCAGTCCCTGGGCGTCGACGGCCAGCATCGTCGCCCAGAGGTGTTTGCACAGGATGCCGTCCTGGTAGCGTGGGCACGAACAGTAGGCTTCCACTTCCCGTTCGTCCGCCTGGGACCAGTCGATCTTGACCTGGTAAGGCTGGGCGCTCGAACCTCGCACCAGAGCGCGGACGCCGCCGTGGTAGCGTTCCGTCACCGTGACGCAACCGCCGTAGTAATACGCATTGCCGCGCTGTCTGGAGGTCGAATCGAACACGGCGGAACAACGAGCGGCAAGCGGCATTCCAAAGCCTCCCTGCAATGGGCGATGGCACGGGTTAGTACGGGTTCAGACAACCTACTAATATGGCCGATATTCGCTGCACGGGAAAGGGCAATTGCATAACGCCCGCCGGTTGGGAACGGGTTCGTAGCGGAAGTCGTGAGACTTCCGACGTTTCGCGAGCGGCCCGAATTCTCACGAAATCGGCTACGACCTTTCTCGTACGTCTGCCGGTCTTCTGCAAACCCGTTGCTGCGCCCCGCGGGGCGCAGCAACTACACCTTGAGCAGGATCTCGCCCCGGCCGCCTTCGAGCAGGTCGCCGTGGTAGATGTCGAATTCAGCACCGAGCACGTCGTCGGGCACATGGAAGCGGAGCCTCTGCAGATGCCGGAACAGCAGTGGCAGGAATTCCGGTCGATAGCGGCAGGCACGGCGGAAGCTGGGTAGAAGCGGCGGAGGCTGTGGCCCGAAGAAGCCGAGCGTTCCGCGCCGCATGCCGGCGCCGTGGCGAATGCCGCTGTCGCCGAACACAAAGATCGTGCCGGCCAGCATGTTGAATCCGATCAGATCCGCGGCCTTGCCGCCCACGGCCAGGAGGCCGCGCCGCATGCCATGTCCAATCTCGTTACCGACGTCGCCGTCGATCAGGATCGTACCGCCAGTCATGCCGCGGGCGCTGCCTCGATAGGCCGAACCGATCAAGTGCCCGGCGCGACCCCGCACGTGAATCAGGCCGCCGTGCATCTCGCCACCGACCCAGTCGCTGGCATCGCCGATGACATGGATTTCGCCGCCTGTCATCTCGCTACCCACATGCCGTCCGGCATTCCCGGCCACCTGCATCCAGCCGCGGCTCATCGCAGTACCGATCCAGTGGACGCCTGCCAACTCGCCTTCCCATTCGATGCGCTCGTCGGTGGGATCGCCCGTGACGTCGAAGAACTCGGCCAGACAAGTCTGGTAGTTGCCCTGAAACACCGTCAGCCGCTCGATTTCCGCCAACGACTTGTCGCTCACCGTGTCCGGCGTGATGCCTTCGACCTCCACGGGCACGCTCGACGGGGTCTTGTATCGCAAGTGCAACGTCATGATGTTGTAGGTCAGGCTTTCCAGCCTGACGCCGTAAAGAGAATATGCTATACCGTTCGCGGATGAGTTGGGCTCGTTTAACCGCGACCCAACGGAGCCTGCTGAAAAAGTAGCGGAAAGCAACGTGGGGTAAGCTTCCAGCTTGCCAATCTTCCGTATTCTCCGTTTCCTCGTCTTCCTCGGCTACGCATTTGGCAAGCTGGAAGCTTGCCCCACGACTAATTCAGCAGGCTCCAACGGGGAGCGCGCCCAGTGTTCGCGGGCGCGCTTCCCGTTGGGTCGCGGTTAAACGAGCTATATGTTATCCGCAAGCGGTATGCCGACCTGTCCACGAACAACTCCGCGATTTCGCGGCCCACGCGATTCTCATGCGTCCCAGAATATAACCAAGACGATGATTTGGAAAGGATACGGCATGCGAGTCGGCGGCATTATTCTCTGCGGGGGGAAGAGCAGTCGGATGGGGCTGTCCAAGGTGACGCTGCCGTTTGGTCCGGAACAAATGCTCCACCGCGTGTTGCGACTGCTCGGCGAAGTCGTCCAGCCGCTGGTCGTCGTGGCGGCTCCGCATCAGCAGCTGCCCGACTTACCGCCCGAAGTACTCGTCGCACGGGATCGGCGGGAGGACCGCGGCCCCTTGGAAGGACTCTATGCCGGCCTGCAGATGCTACGCGAGCGAGTCGACGCCGCCTACGCCACCTCGTGCGATGTGCCGCTCTTGGTCCCCGCTTTCGTACGCCGCGAACTGGAATTGATCGAGGAACATGCCGTGGTGGTGCCAGTGGAAGGCCAATTCCATCATCCGCTGGCGGCAGTCTATCGAGCCGGCGTACTTCCGCATCTGGAAACGCTCCTGAACGCAGACCGACTGCGCCCGATTTTCCTGTACGACGCGGTCGACACGCTGCGTGTGCCGGTCGAGCAGTTCCGGAGTGTCGACCCCCAACTCCATACGCTCGCCAACCTGAATCGACCGGCGGACTACTTCGCCGCCTTACGAGCGGCTGGCTACGAACCGCCGGAGGAAACCGTGCGGGCCTTGACCGGGACTTCGCAAGCGGATGGCAAAGAGTATAATACAAAATTACTTACGTCGCTTGGAGGTGCCGCACGATGAACCAAATCACCATCGACAATCCGCTGACCATGCAATTGCACAGTCTCGTAGAGCCTGTGGAATTGGTTGACGCGAACGGCCAACGCGTCGGACACTTCGTCCCCACACCGCCGGTCGTGTCGGACGAGTGCCCCTACTCGTCCGACGAATTGGAGGCCATGCGACGTGAGCAGGGCGGCCGACCTCTGACGGACATTTGGAGGTCGCTGGGGGCAAAACTACTACGACGTCCACGAAGCTGATCGCCTCGTCGCCGTGTGGGCCGTTTGGCGAGTTCGCAAACACTAGCGTGACGAACCTGGGGCCTTGATCGTAACCTTGCGAAATGCCACCAGCCACCCGCTGCATTGTTAGCCCTGACGGCATTTCGCAATGTTACGATCAAGGCCCGAACCTGGACTTTCCCCTAATCACCTGCGGAGGTCTTCCCATGCACGCTCACGACAACGCTTCGACGCGAACTGCTCGCGTGATGGCCGGGATTCCGGCGGTCAACAATAGCTTCTACCGGCAGATCCGGTTTTCCGTCGGCGACCCGGCGGCGCTGTTGGAACTGCCGGACGCGGCCGGCCCGACACGTTCGCTGCTGATCCTGCGGGACATCGAGATGGAACGTGCTCGGAAACACGCTCGGGTCGATCAAGTGGCTTGCCCCAAGGATTTCGCACCGGAAGGCGGACTATCGGGGGACCGGGAAACGGCGACGGCACAGGCCGTCGCCGAATGCCTGCGGCGGCACGGCGCGCAGCGGGTCATCGCCGATCGCACACTGCCGCTGATCTTCGCTCACGAAATGCAGCGGGCCGGCATCGCGGTCGAGTGCGACCCCGAATGGGGCGTGCTTGAACGTCGCGCCAAAGACGCTCAGGAGATCCAGTGCCTGCGTGAGGCACAACAGGCGACCGAAGGGGCGATGCGGATGGCCTGCGAGCTGGTCGCGACGGCCAAGGTGCGCAACGACGGGGTGCTGCTGGTCAAGCGTCAGCCGCTGACCTCCGAGCGATTGCGGGCCGTGATCGACGTGTGGCTGCTGGAACGCGGCTACACGAATCCTCCGTCGATCATCGTGTGCGGACCGGCCGGCGCCGACTGTCATGATCTTGGTTCCGGTGTGTTGCGGACCGAACAGCCGGTGATCATCGACATCTTTCCGCGAAATGCCAGCACTCGCTACTACGGCGACTGCACGCGTTCCGTCGTGCACGGGCAGGTGCCCGAGGTGGTCGCCAAGATGCATGCCGCGGTCGTGGCGGCGAAGGCAGCCGCCATCCGGGCCTGCCGAGCCGGTGTGACCGGTGAAGCCGTGCACGAGGCGACCAGCGCGGCCATCCGGTCGCACGGTTTCTCCCTGGGACTGCCGGGCGAAAACGAGCCTGACACGTATTGCGCCCTGACGCACGGGACGGGCCACGGGGTCGGATTAGACGTCCACGAGCCACCGCTGTTGGACAAAGGCGGTCCGGCGCTGATTGTCGGCGACGCGGTGACTGTCGAGCCGGGCCTGTACTGCAAAGCCATCGGCGGCGTGCGCGTTGAGGATCTGGTGATCGTGACCGCCGACGCCTGCGAGAACCTGAACTCGCTGCCGGAAGAACTCGTCTGGGCGTGAGGGCCGGACCTTACGCTGGTCAGTTTACTGACGCCTGGCCCTCATCGTTAGCCGCAAGTGTTCGCCCCGATAGGGGCAGCCACAAATCAGCCCAGGGCAGAGCCCTTTCAGGGCAACCGGCATGAATCGTTACCGTACCCAGCGCGTCGCTTCGCGGCTATCGCCGCGACGCTCTGCCGGGCTGATTTGTTACCTCCCCATTGGGGCGGAAAAGAACCTACTTCGCCGTGGTCGGTTCGCGACCGTTCATGCTGGCGGTAGCCAAGTAGACGGCCATGTCCACGGTCTGGCCTATGAACCGCACCGATCCGTCGCACAGCGCAAACTGGCTGCCGCCGGGATGCATGCTGCCAAAGCTGACGTTATTGAGGTCGAGTTGCGATGCCGAAGTCCAGGCAGCCGCGTTGATGGCGTACACGACGTTCTTGCAGCCACCACAGTATGGCGTGACGGCGTTTCCGCCGCACCCTCGAAACCAAACCCGATAACTGTCGGCGTCGAACCAGGAAATCTCGCCGAACAGAAACGTGTTGGACGAGCCGTCAATGATATCCTGAAACAGGTTCTTGCTGTCCGCTCCCAGCACACCTTGTAGAGCGCAGCCAGAGCCATCCACCTTGTAGATATTATTGGGCGCCGCCTTGGTGGACGCCAGGTTGACGCCGATCGGACCCATGATGCCATAGTAGTGGGTGGTGTAGTAGCCGAGGTCGTCGCTGGACGGGTTCGGCGTTTGAGTTGTGGTGTGGATCGTGCTCGGTGCGCTGTTGCAGAGGTAAGTCGGCACCTTGGTCGCCCCGGGAAGGCCGAAACCCGGTTGAGCAACAGCAGGCAGATTGCCTGCAATGCTCGCAGCGTTGTAGTTGATGTCGCTCTGAAGCCCCTTCATTTCCAGGTACGGCAGAAGCAATGCATGCCAACTGAGTTGATTCCCCGAACGCATGCCTCCAGGCGGGAAGACGTTAAAGGTGTCGAGATAGAGCTGCGTAGCAACCGCGATTTGCTTCAAGTTGTTGTTGCACTGGGTGCGCCGTGCCGACTCGCGTGCCGATTGAACGGCCGGCAGCAGCAACCCTACCAAGATGCCGATAATCGCGATCACAACCAGCAATTCTACCAGTGTGAAGGCCCTACGACGAGACATGGAATGAGTCATGGCTTTTGTTCCTGCGAGAGAAAAGTATACCGAGATCAACCCGGATCATAACATATCCGCGAACCGCCTTGCAACCACATTGCGAGCCGATTGCCGCTGTTGGCCTGCCCGGGGCGAGCGAGGACCGATCCGCAGAGCCCCAGAGCACCCGCTGAACAGGCGTAACAAGAGCTGCGGAAGCGGCCTTGATCGGAACGTTGCGCACCGTGACCCGTAGACCAAGGGTCGAACACCCAGTTCGTTCGTCCCAGCGCCCCCTCGTTCCCAGGCTCTGTCTGGGAACGCACTGCCTGGCCGGCTCCGCCGGCCGTCTTGCGAGGCGGAGCCTCGCGTCCAGTGGGTTACGAGGCAGAGCCTCGTCGCCCACGGTGATCAGACCAGTTCCAGTTTAGTGCCCATTTCGGAGATCGCCCTTCCCGTCGCCTCGGCATAGAGCACATCGGGGCAGAAGTCGACACCGTTCGGCCAGACTACCGTGCCGGCCTCTCGGTCCACAGTAACCTCGCGAAAGCAGTCCAGACTCTCGAGTGGCCCAAAAACACCCCCGCGTCCGACGATCCGGCGCCGAAAATCCAACTCCGCCACGGTCCCGTCCGAAAAGGTAATTTCGAGTTTGTAGTCCTGGATGTGTCGAACGCCACGCACACGGGGAAACACTTTGTTGACTCCTAGTCCAGCGGGGTCGATTCGGTTCGGGGGTTGGTCGTTGCGCATCAACTCCCAGTTGGCCAGCAGTGGCCAACCCCTCCGCACCACTGCGGACACGTTGCTCGTACACTCGACACGGCGATCTTTCCGCCCACGACACGAAGCATCGCTTGCGTGGCGACGCCGGGATGCACTCGATTGCAATTGTACCGTATCTCTCGTGTCGCAACAGAGCACGACTGGGGCCGCACGGATGTTCCGGCCCCGCCGACGCTGTCCCACTGTGCATCGGTGACCTACCCCGTGGGCGCTACGGTCCCGGCAAGTGGGGTAGGGGCTGACGTGGTTCACACGCCGAACAGCCACCCTAGCCGTTGCCAGCAATGACAGCAATTCGCCGCCTTATGATCAAGGCCCCAAAGTCCTTACCGGCGTTGCCCCTCACCCCCAACCTGGGCCGCGCAAAACTGTATCCTGGAGAGTCCTTGCCATGGTGAGATCTGGTCCGGCTTTTGTTCCAGCTTGGCATGTCTGGTCCCCATCCGGGCTTGCCCCGGTGGAATTGGGTTTCCTAC
>JAPLNJ010001180.1 GCA_026692885.1 Planctomycetota bacterium
GTACAAACTGTCGACTTTCGGCGGTGACGACGGTGCGCGTGCAGGTGAGTACAAAGTCACGATTCTCAAGTACGATCAGCCGGTCGCTCAAACCGCGACGCCTGCTGGGCAAATCGCCAGTGGGACCATCGACGAGAAGACCTACGTGCCACCGGACGCGAATCCCGTGGCCGAACCCAAGAACCTGCTGCCCGCAAAATATGCCACGGCCGCGACATCCCCGTTTACGGCGAAGGTCGGCGAGACCCCCGAGAACAAGATCGATTTCTCGTTGGAGCCTTAGAAACACGTTTCTCGTGGGAGAAGTCTCTTGGGTCAAGACTGCCGCCGGTGTCGACAACCCCTCGTACCGTAGATGGTTTCGAGGCTGCGATGGGTCTGCGTGTGGCGGGAGCAAGAACATCCTGGACGGAATTAAGGTCACCCCTGGGGTGTTCAGTTTGTGCCTGTCAAAGCCAATTGATTTGATCCCGTTTCTATTCCGCGCTTGGGGCTCTGGGGAAGGCTTCCCGGCGGAGGCCGGTGTGATCCACTACTCTTCCGCCCCAAAGGGGCAAAACAAATCAGCCCAGCGTCGCGGCGACAGCCGCAGAGCGACGCCCTGGGTACAGGTTCGATTCAGCACGGTAGACCTGAAAGGGCGAAACAAATCGGTTCATCCCGCATGTATCGTTCGTCCGATGCGGCCAACCCTTGTTTCGCCCCTTCAGGGCTGGTGTTCTCAATCCACTCATAACCCAGGGCGGCGCTACGCGGTTACGCCGCTCCGCTCTGCCGCTGGGCTGATTTGTGGCTGCCCCTTTGGGGCGAAAACCTGTTGATCACGATCAGGGGTGCCCCAGCGGCCACTCGGTCCTCCTGGATTTCGTGATCACTCCGCGAAGCAAGCCAGAATGGAACAGATCCAGGCATTCGGGAAAACACCAATTCACGGTAGAATCAAACAAACTGAACACGCCAGGTCACCCCCTACAACGGCGATAATAACTTCAACGACGTGAGTTTTGGCAGTGAGCACTCTGGTGCTTACTTGTTCGTCATGTGCGACGGATCGGTGAAGTCTGTCAGCGAGAACGTGGAGCTCGACGTTTACAAGGCGACCGCCAGCCGAGACGGCACTGAGTCCCAGGTCGTCAAGTAGCGTCTAGGGGAGCAAGGTGACATCATGAAACGGCTTTGGCAGTCTTGGTTCCCCAGGGCCTTCTGTGGCCATCCATATTTCTTCTCGGCCAGTGCAGCCGATCACGCAGGGACTCACAAATCCGACGGTCCGAGTTGACTGTGGCGCCCCCCTCCAGCTCGTGGCCCGTCAACTTAGTGTAGGGTGGGCTGTGCCCACCACAAGCGGCTGTAGTTGGTGGGTACAGCCCACCCTACGGTTGGTACTGTCGCCGATTAGATCGACAAGCCGCAAGGGCGGACGTCGCGACGCTTTCGGTCGACCGTCGACATGCTGGGCGGAACGAAGTGTGTCCCGAAGCCCCGAAGCAACGCGGGCCAGAAAGACTTCCGGGTTTCGTCGCACGCTGCGAGACCGGTTTGCAGGTTTGTTAGCCGGGTGTGCCACCAGCTTTAGCTGGTGGGTAGAGAGAACCTCGCGCACCTTAGCCGGCTTCAGCCGGACTTCTCCGCATGTCTTTAGACCTCCCTTGATGCAAACCGGCCGGTTCCCCGCATCTGGCTGAAACCCAGATCGAGAAGCCCGGCTGAAGCCGGCTCCTGGAAATGCTTCGGGCAGCGGCTCCCACCAGCTGAAGCTGGTGGCAGACCGGGTGTCGGCTGAAGCCGACAGCCGGACGACCAAGGCGGCCATTTGAGCGCGAGCCACCTTTCGTCCAGCCGGCGCGAGTTCCTTACCGCCTCCACGCTGTTTCCACCACGGTCGATTTGGTATCCGCCCCTGGATGATCTGTCGGCGCAAGGCCGTGCCGGTTACTTGGCACCCGGACATGGTGAGCCGCAAGGCGCTAGCCGCGGGTTCTTGGCCGGGAAAACGCGGCCAGTCTTCACCGGCGGTTAGCGCTGTTCCGCTCGATGCAAGACCTGGATCAGGGCCCCGTCTCCTCGTTGGCACGCCGGAAAGAGGCGGCGGTGCCGCCTTCGAGAAACGTCACACACTGGTCCACGGCGAGATCCCGCAGCACGTCCGTCTGGCCGCCAAGCCAACGGATCTCGACGCGGTCCACGCGTTGCCGCGCGCCCAGCCCAAACTGCAAGCGGGAGCCGTAGTGGCTCTGGTAGCCCCGGCCGCTGTGGATCTCATCGGTTAACGTCAGGTCACCCGCCACGACTTTCACGCGCCCCCCGACGCCATCGCGATTCGTCTGCACCGCACGAAACTGCAATTGCAGCCAGTGATTGCCCCCCGGGGATTCGTTACGCAGGATGGTCGGGGCACTCCGCGAGTTCAAGATGATCACATCGACCCGGCCGTCGTTGTCCAGATCTTCAAAGGCCACCCCGCGACTGCTGCGTCTCAGCTTCAATCCATCGCCGGCCTGATCGGTGACGTTGACGAAGGTCCCGTGGCCGGTATTCCGCAACAGGACGCAACGGGAAAGATAGCTCGTCGTGTCATCCCGCTGCTCGACGTTGTCGTCGAGATGCCCGCAGGCGATGAACAGATCGCGATAACCATCGTTGTCGAAATCGACCAGGCCACAACCCCATTTGACGTTCGAGTAGCTGCCCTCACCCGCACCCGTCTGGCGAGTCACATCGGCGAAGCAGCCCCGGCCCAGATTGCGAAACAGGCTCGTCAGCTCGCGTTGGTACGCGGTGACCAGGAAATCGATCCGGCCGTCGTTGTCGAAATCCGCGGCTTCCACCCCCATGTTGCCGTGGGGCGTGCCCGTGGCATCATAGGCCTGTCCCGCCAGCAGACCGACCTCTTCGAATCTTCCGCGGCCGTCATTGCGGAACACGAAGTTGGGCATGACGTCATTGGCGACCACGATGTCGGTGCTGCCGTCGTCATCGATATCCGCGCACACAACGCCCATGCCGGTTCCGGCATGGGCGGCGATCCCCGACTCGACTCCCACATCCCGGAAGGTGCCGTCACCGAGGTTGCGGAACAAGGTATTCGTTTCGGGCGTGTAATCCAGCGGGCTAGGATAGGTGGGAATCCCCTTGAGGCTGCGCGTCGGGCGCTGGTCAAAGGAAAACACCACGTAGTTTGCCACGAACAGGTCGAGACAACCATCGCGGTCGGCATCCAGGAACGCCACGCCCGCGCCGACCTTCTGGCCGCGACCTACGCCTGCGTGGGCCGTGACGTCCGCAAAGGTGCCGTCGCCGTTATTTCGATACAGCACATTGGGGCCGAAGTTGCTGACGTACAGATCCGGATGGCCGTCGTTATCGTAGTCGGCCACGGTGGCTCCAAGGCCGAAGCTCAGGTCGCCCACCTGAGCGGTGTCGGTAACGTCCGCGAAGCGGAAGTGGCCCAGGTTGCGGTATAACGCGTTGCGCGGTGCTGGGGACGGCGCCGCACCCGGCAACGGCGCCCCATTCACGAAGTAGATATCCGTCAGGCCGTCGCTGTCGTAGTCCAGCGTGGCCAACCCCGCACTCACGTACTCGACGATATAGCGCCGCCCGCTGCTTCCCTCTGTGTGCCGGAACGTAATGCCGGTCTGCGGTGTCACGTCGCGGAGCAAGATTGGGCCTTGGGCGCGGGCGGGCCCGACGGTCGCACTGGCGGCAATCAGGAAAACGGCAAGTCGTACGAAGGTGGCTGCGCTCACGTCACGGCTGCTCCGGCAGGGTTTCGTAGATCCGGCGGTATTCGGCGTTGCCCGGATCGAGTTCCCGAGCACGTGTCAAAGCGGCCCGCGCGCCTTCCGAGTCTCCCTTCTGCTGGCACGCGACGCCCAGGAGTCCGTACAGTCGCCCGCTCTCCAGCGGATAGCTAGGATTGGCCGGGTCGAGGGCCGCCAGTTGTTCCAAGAGGCCGGCGGCTTCGGCAAATTGACCTCGCTGCTGGTGCATCCAGGCCAGCGCTTGCCGCGACTCGATATGCGTCGCTTGCACGGCCGCGGCGCGCCGCCACAAGCGTTCTGCGACCGACGACTGGCCGGCGGCATGGTAGATCCGACTCGCGTTCATGCAGACGTTGGCCAGTTCCTCGCCTAAGGCCGCCGTGTCGTCATAGCCGCGCAGGGTGTTTTGGCGGGCCTGACGCTCCTGACCGCGCAGCTGGTGGAATTCGGCCAGCGTTTCGCGCGCCAGATCCGTTTGGCCCAGGCGCGTATACGCATTGGCCAGGCCCAGTCGCGCCCCGGCATGCCGGGGTTGGCTGCCGACAGCTGCGGCGTAATGTGCCCGGGCCGAGGCGGCGTCATCCTGCTGCAAGGCAATCATTCCCAACATCACTTGCGCCTCGGCGGAGGACGCGTGTTGCCGCAGTTGGTCCTGCAGGACGCGTGCGGCTTCGTCCAGCTCGCCCAAGTCGAGCAGCGCCTGGGCCAAATCCAGACGCGTCTGCGCAGCGCGCGGGTCGAGCTCCAGGGCCCGCCGGAATTGGACCACCGCAGGACGGAGTTCGCCCTTGCGCGCGGCCACGGTTCCCAGGCCCGCGTAGGCATAGGCGTAGTGGGGATTTAGCGTGAGGCATTTCTGCCACAGGGCCGCCGCCTCCGCCGCACTGCCCAGCACCAGTTGCACGCGGGCCGCGACTTCCAGGGCGTCCGGATTCTGGGGAAAGTCCGCCGTCAGCTGCCGCGTGATCTGCAGGGCCTCGGTGATCACCGCCGTCGCTGTCGGCGGCGCGCTCGGACCAGCTTCCGAAGTTGCAGGGCTGCCCAGGACGGCAGCGGACACGGGCCCCGCTGCGGCAGATGGCTTTGAAGTTGCGAGTTTCGACGAAGAGTAGCCGAAATCGCCAGATTTCGGGCGTGGTAACTGCCGCTCTGCGAAACGGCCTGAATTCTGGCGAATTCTGCTACTCGCAACTTCAGTGGCAGGCGGCGGCGGTTCGCCCTCCGCTACGGCAGGCGGCGGAGCCGTCCGCGTTTCGGGAGCCGGGGGCCGATCCTCGTCCCGTGGGGATCCCGCCGGCGGGCAAATCAGCAGCGTTCCCCCGCAGACCACGGTCGCGATCGCGATGGTGGCGGCCAGCCACCAACCGGCAGGGCCTCGCCTACCACGCGAGTTGCTGGCGACGGCCTCCGGCACGTCCTTCCGTTCCCACTGCTGGGCATCGCGCGCGGTCATGGTTGGCCCCCAGAACCAGCGGGCCGATGCACCGCGTCGACGGGTGCTAGTCCCTCGCGGTTGGTGCAGCCTTCGTGGATCCGCAGGCACTGATCGGCGCGGACGTCGTGAAGGACGTCCGTTTGGCCACCGGGCCAGCGGACTTCAATACGCTCGACGCGTGCCTGCCGCCCCAGGCCGAAATGCAGCCGCGTCCCGAAGTGACTTTGGTAGCTGCGGCCGCTATGGACTTCGTCCACCAGCGTCCGCGAACCCGAGTGCACCGTGACGCGGGCTCCCACGGCACCCCGATTACAGCGGATGCCGCACAGTTCGACCTGCAGCCAATGTGATCCTCCGGGCGACAGGTTCCGCAGCACCGTCGGTTCGCGTCGCGAGTTGAGGACGACCACGTCGAGACGCCCGTCGTTGTCCAGATCGTCGACGGCCACGCCGCGGCTGCTGAGCTTCACCGCCAGACCGTCGCCGCTGTCTGCCGAGACGTCGACGAATTTGCCGGCCACGTTGCGCAACAGGCGATTGCGGGCGTGGTAGGACGTGCTGCCGTCGAATAACTCCACGTTGTCGAACAGGTGTCCACAGGCGACGTACAGATCGCGCGCTCCATCGTTGTCGAAATCGGCCCAGGCGCAACCCCAGGTTACGTACGGAATCGTGCCGGTGGCAGCCCCCGTGCGAAGCGTCTCGTCCTGAAACAACCCGTGCCCTAAATTGCGATACAAGGCCGCTCCTTGGGTCTGGTAAGCCGTGACGTACAAGTCCAGCTTCCCGTCGCCATCGTAGTCGGCGGCATCGACGCCCATGTTGCCGCGGGCATCTCCTCGAAAACTGTACCCCACACCCGCCGGCAAGCCCACCTCCTGAAAACGGCCTCGACCGTCATTTTGCCAAAGGTAATTGGCCATGCTGTCGTTCGCCACGAAGATGTCCGTGTCACCATCGCCGTCGTAGTCCAGGGCGATCACGCCCATGCCCCAACCCGGCACGGCTAAGCCGGCCTCCGCCGTGACGTCCGTAAACGTGCCATCGCCCTCGTTGCGGTAGAAACAACCTGACATAGGGGTATATGATTCCGGCCCCCGGTAAATGGAAAGGCCACGAAACGTCCGCGGCACATGCTGGTCACAGGAGAAGCTCATGTAATTGGCCACGAACAAGTCCAAGTCGCCGTCCTGGTCGGCATCCAGGAAGCATACGCCCGCGCCCACTTTGCTCGCCGCCTGCCCGCCTGTCCGGCTCACGGCAGTCACCTCGGTGAACGTGCCGTCACCGTTGTTGCGGAACAGCCCGTTCGGGCCGAAGTTGCTGACGTACACGTCCGGAAAACCGTCTTGGTCATAGTCGGCGACAGCCACTCCCAGTCCGTAGCCCGCACAGCCCAGGCCGCTGGCGGCCGTGACATCCACGAACTGCCAGTCGCCTTGGTTGCGGAATAGACGATTCGTCGGCAAGCTGCCCGGCGCGGCGCCGGGAAGCGGCGTGCCCGTGAGGAAGTAAGTGTCGATCAGACCGTCCCCATCGTAGTCGAAGGTCGCCAAACCCGAGGCGACGGTCTCCACAATGTAACGCCGACCGCTGCTGCCGTCGCTGTGCTGGAAGGCCAAGCCCACGGTCGCCGACACATCACGCAGGAGAATCGGGCTGGCGGCCGAGGCGATGTGCTTCCAACACAACACGCCGGACACCAGGACCGCCGGGGCTAGGCGGCGGATTCGTTCCCGGAGAGGCGCTCGGCGTCGCGGGGATTCAGCGTGGCTGGGAGATGGCATCATAGACGCGCCGGTACTTCGGCTCCTGGGGATTCAGTTCGATGGCCTTGGCTACGGCTTCCCGGGCGACCGCCAACCGGCCTAACCGCGCACTGAGCAGGCCCACGTTCAACCAGTGGTCGGGATTGTCAGGCTGGAGGTCGCGGAGTTGCTCGCACCGGCACAGCGCCAGCCGCTCTCGGTTCGTCCGTTCGTATAGGTGTGCCAATTGTGTCCGACTTTCCACATCCCGCGGATTCAGAACGGCCGCTGTGCGCCACAACGTTTCGGCCGCCGCGGAATAACCGCCCTGAAGGAAGACGCGGGCACACTCATTATGCGCCTCGATGGCGATACTCCGCGAGACTCCATCGGGACTGGTACGGATCCGCTCACGGGTCGAGGCCAAATCCGTCTCGGACAACTTTTGGAAGTGGTCCCGCTGAACACGGGCCTGTTCCGGCCGGTGCTGCTGCGTGTGAAGCGTGGCCAAGCCATAGTGGGCCTGTTTCCGCAGGTAGGCGGCAACCGACGCCGTGGCCAGCACCGCCTCAAACGCTTGTTGGGCCCGGTCCGGCTGCTGCTGGTCCAGGTAAGCCTGACCGAGCGCAACCGCGGCTGTGGGCGACAACTCACCACGCTGGAGCAACGGCTCAAAGATAGTGATCAAGTCCTGTGTGCGGTTCAGTCTCAACAAGGATTCCGACAGCAGCGATTGACCGCGCACGTCACCCTGATTGATGACCACCAGCTTGTGCGACCATTTCTCAGCGGTCTCGTAGTCACCTTGATCGAAGGCCGCCTGAGCTAGTCCGTAGTGGGCTTCGAAGTGCCCAGGATCTCGCATGAGGCAGCGTTCCCACGCGGCGACCGCGTCGGCGCGTTGGCCCAAACCGAATTGAAGTCGCGCCCGGACGTGCCACGCCTTGGGGTCCTCTGGAAACCGCCGGATCAAGCTCCCGACCGCCGCTTGCGATGCGCTGCGGAGATCTTCATCGGTGGCGTTCGGGGAGAACGCGGCTCCCGCAAATCCGTCCGGTTCGTCCTCGTTGGAAACCTGGCGGCCGGCGCCCACGCTGTCATCCCGAGAGAACGCCGGCTCGGCTTCCGCGCCATCGTGCCGATACATCCGCGTGACCACCAACGCCGACGCCAAGATCACAGCGACTAGCCCCAGGCACTTGCCCCGTGCACCCGCGATCCACAAATGGGGCGGCCGCCAGCTGTCCAACCTGCGAGGTCTGTCGCTCATCGCCAAGTATCCGACCCGTGGACCTCCCGAACCGCAACGAAAAAGGGCGCCCGAAACCGTGTCACGTTTCGCGACGCCCTGCCTGAACACATCTACCCCGTGCGCCTGGATGGTCCCCGTCCGGCGTCTTGGAAGTTGCGCATGCGGAGAAAACGTAGCCCAAATCGCCAAATTTCTGGAGCGGCAGACGGGACGCTCCCTGCGAAACAGCCCGAATTCTGGCGAATTCAGCTACGCGCAACTTCAACGTCCGGCGACCACGGGCTGAAGATTATTCCGTCAGTGCGAACGGGAAGTCGTTCGGGCTGCCAGCCTTGACGTCTGCCGTCAGACCCGACGTGGACGCGGTCTTGTACTTCACCGGCAGCAGATCCGCCGGTTCCTTCGGTTTGCCGCCTGCCGTCTTGCTTTTCTCGTGGTCTTGCTTGGAGGCATTCATCGCTTCAAACGAGCTGGGATCACTCTTGGGAGCCGCGGCCACGGGCGCGGGCACCGAGGACTTCACGATGGTCACGTTGTAGAGGCCCACCAGCGCGCCGTCGCCAGGCTGCAGTGTGGTCAGGGAAAACCGACCGGCGGCATTGGTCGAGCCAAAGGCCGCCCGCGCGTCGGGGCTCTGCGGACTGAAACTGACCGTCGCCCCCTCGACCGGCTGGCCTTTGAGCGTCACGGTGCCGGTAACAGCCACCGTCTTCAGACTGCCGCCGGAACCCGAACACCCACTCAGGCTAACCACGAGGCCCGTGACAGCCGCAAACAGTGCGATGCAACCACGCATGATCTTCTCAACTCCTTCACGAATTTGCAGAGGGAAACTAAGGCAGCTTGATGGCCTCGCCGCCATTCTTGGAACCCATAGCCCCCCAAACCCCGTAAGGACTTGGCCCACCCGCGACTTGTGCGGCCGCAAGATTCCCCGAGTCAATGTTATCCGCAATGAATCGGGTCGATGCGTCTGTCATGCAACCGTTGACGCCACCCGGATGATAGCTGTCCGGGGGCCACACCCCCCAGTTCCACTCGCCCTTGGCAGGGGCGCACTTCGCCGTATTCGGCGGAAGCACCGTTGTGAACCCCTGAACCATCGGGAATCCTCCAGACCACGTGGATCCAATCAAGTTGTAGTGATCGGACGTGTCCACGCCAGTGATCATTCCATTCGGCGCCATGGTCGTCAGGCAGGCACCCGGGTTCGTATTCAAATTGGCTTGGATCGCGTACCCACCGTGCCGGAGATTGAGCAAACGAAAGATCGTCAATTCGCTGAAGGCAATCGTGGTGCTGGTGCCATCGAGCACGTCGCGCATCCCGAGACTAGACCATCTACCAAAGATGCCGCGTGGATCCTGTGCGTTCACATTGTCAGAGATGGTATCTCCACGGCTATGGCAGTAGTTGACGCGGCCCGTCCCGCCCGTTTGTGCGGCTCCCGGATCGGACGGACACAACAGGCCGGGGATCGTCACTTGCCATGGCCCGTAGCCGCTCTGGAACGAGTAGGGACCGAAGGCTGCCCAGTTCGTCGCGGCGGCAATTTGTTCGAACAGAGGTCCCTGCTCGATCTGCGGCAGCATCGCCACGTAGGGGCTCATGGCTCCCTGATGGTTCCCGCCCGGCCCCTGCAGTTCGCACGTGCCCCACCCCGCCCCCGTCGTGCCACCCATCCCCGGCGGAAACACCTTGTAAGTGTCGTGGTAGTTGTGCAGTGCCAACCCCAATTGCTTCAGATTATTGGAGCACTGGCTCCGTCGGGCCGCCTCACGCGCCGCCTGAATCGCCGGCAAGAGCAAGGCAACAAGGATCCCGATGATCGCAATGACGACCAACAACTCCACCAAAGTAAAGCCTTGTTCCGAATAGAACCTGCGTCGCGTCATGGAATTACCTCGAAAAGAACGAAGGGGGGGAACACAAGCTCTCATGCGAGAGCACGTCTTCCACATGCGGATTTACGACGGGATGGCAAAAACACGGATGCATTATAGGGGTTAGTCTACCTTTTCCAACCATTTCTCTAATAAGAAGCGAAAAAAACACCTCCCGACACTACGACCGCCCCAGGAATTAACTCGTTAATCGGCCAGCGGCAGGACCCAGATATTGCGGAAGTGGACCGGATTGCCGTGGTCCTGAAAATGGAAGCCTCCGACCCGGGCGGCCAGGTTGACCTCGACGTTATCGTGGATCTTCACGCCGTTGTGCAGGACCGTGACGCGCGGCTTGCCGACGGGCTTGCCGTCCTGCTTCTGGACGTGGTACTCGACATCAAAGGTCTGCCACTGCAGCGGCGGGAACGCGGCCAGCGAGAACTGGTCAAATGTATCGGGATCCTTGTAGGCATAGATCCCGCCGCAACCACCGCCTTTGTAGGTGGTCATGCCGAACGAGTCCAGCACCTGGATCTCGTCGCCGTTGGGCAGATAGACGCCGCTGTTCGCCCGGCCCTGGCCGCGGGCTTCCGGCATCAAGGGGAGCTTGAATTCCACATGCAGTCGGAAGCTGCCGTCGAACTGGCGCTTCGAGTTCATGCCGCCCTTGGGTATCTCGATGCCGCCCTCGTCGACCGATTTCCACGGTTGCTCCGTTCCGTCCGGAAGCGGTCGCCGAGTGAGCTCGTCGAAGTTCTTGCCGTCCAGCAGGAGAATGGCTCCCTCGGGCGGCTTCGCGCCCATGTTCGGGGACTCGCGGACGACGCGTTTCAACTGGAGCAGGGCGTTCGGGCCGCAGGTGCCCTGGAGCGTACCGTCCGCATAGGACGCAGACCACTCGACATCGGCGACCTTCCCGGCCCAGCGGACGGTGTCACCCTCGGTCTTCCCGTCCAGTTCGACCTTGACGAGCTTACCCTCCCCAAGGTCCTGCCGGAAGAACGCCTTGAAGGCCCCCTGGCCGCAAGCGACAACGCGGGCTTCGAGCTTCCGTTCGCTCGCAGTCTCCTTCAAAGTCCCTTCGTAGATCCCCTGGACGACCTGTTCCGAGGGTGCGACCGCAAAGGCCACACTGACCATTCCCAGACTCGCGACGAACAACGACGTCAGACGCAACATCATTTGATCTCCTGTGTGTTGGTGTAATCCTCGCTCATGATAGGATCTGCCACGTGCCTTTGTCACCAGGGGATGTGTGATCAATGCGCCGCCGGGCCGCAGTAACGGCCGGTGGTGTGCGACTTCTTCTTCGGCCAACACGCCGGGAAGTCCGTCGCGCCCGAGGATACCAGCGGGCTATCGACGAATGACGCGAGGTTAAGGGAAACGCGACGAGCCGGGTCAACGGACTCGCGAGAACACAGAGGGGCGGAAGCAGCCTATTTGCGTGGGGCGGTCCCGTCCTTCAGGCAGCCATCGAGAAGCACTGCACTTGGAAGCGAATCTGGCGGTCGAGCAGCCAATCGTCGGAATGCACGGCGGGCTGCCGATCCACGAACCGGCGTTTCAGCTCCTCAAATAGTTCGCTCGCCAGCACCGTTGTCGGCTGGCTAAGCCATTGTGCCACCGCATCCCCTTCATTATGATATCCGCCCGGTTTTGGCTCACCGTGAAGCCGGATGCAAGATTCGCGGCGCGATCACTCCCGCCCCCCTTCCGCCAATCCCACGGCGGAATACGGTGCGCAGCCGTCCTCGCCGTGATTCCCCGTGCGACGACGCAACGGGGACTTTGTCTTCCGGCAACACGCACGAGCGGCACCCGGTCGGCGGACTGCCCGGTCTTGTTCTTCGACTTTGCTTACGGTGGTCGGGACTGACGGTTCGAGAGTGAATTTACTGGCGCGGGGTCAAGGTTGGCATGCGCGGCGGGGTTTACTTCGGTCGGATAGATCAAGATCCCGGCGGGGTCTTCCGGTCAGTCAAAAGTTGACGCATCATGCTCCATTTGTGTGCCGATAAAAATCGCGCCCGCAGCCAAGATCGTCAAGCCCACCCACAGCGCGATGTAGATCCAGTAGGACCACTCGAGCTCATAGGGGAGGAGCGCCAAGTACAGCCCCACTACGCCGAGGACCGGCGGAAACATAAAGCCGTCGTTGATGGGCAGACCAACGTCGTAACCACCGCTCCAGGCGATGTACAGCTTGTACACGAACCAGCCCAAAGCAGCGACCATCAGGAGATAACCAATCACATTCACGGTTCTTCCACCTCGTCGGATGGTTCCAGGTTCGTTCCAAGCGTCGTCATCACGCTCCGCCGTGATGACAGGTCGTCACGGCGGAGCGGCTGTGAAAAAATCGTAGGGTGGGCGGTGCTCACCACAACTGCTTGTGTTTGGTGGGCACAGCCCACCCTACACCTTCTGCCAGCAGCGTTGGCCGATTTGATTTCTTCTCAGTACCTCGAAGCGTGACGTCTACGATTCTTGCGACACGTTTTTCTTCGCGGTGCCGTTAGTCTACCAGCCCGCACGGCCCGAGGAAATAACCACGCGCACGAAAACACCGCACGCCACCCCCGGGCGGAGGCGGCGTGCGGCTTACAAGCAATCGGGAACCGGAGTTTGTCAACGTCTACTTCGACTGTCTTAGTTTCGAAAGCGACCCCGTCCAGCTCGCCTGGCCGGTGAGAGAAGTCTTGTAAGCGAGATCGCAAATGACGTTCACCGCCTTCCTCCCTTCCCCAGCCTGCCGCCGGAGGCGGCAGGCTGGGGAAGGGAGGGGTATTGCCGCGTTCGCGATCTCGCTCACAAGACTCCTTCACCGGCCGCGCAAGGCGGCAGGGGTCGAAGTTAGACAGTCGAATTAGCAAGCCATACGCCAGCCGCCGCAACAGCAGCTGCTAGTCCCTCGCCGCGGGCTACTTGAACCGGGGATTAGATTGTGGCTGGCTTTCTCACCAGTCATCGCTCATCGTGTCAATCAGTCTCTCACTGCGCCCTGCCGCTAGCTTCGGTCACCGCACAATCTAATCCTTCATGGTTCGGTCGCGTCATTGAGGAAGTGATTTGCGTCGGCTAACAATTGCTCTGTCGTGTCAACTCGCACATCATGGTGGCCCATCCCTGCAGCGAATGAATCGTAGTTTTCTTGCATTTTGGAATCCGGAATTGAATCGTGGCCGTGTTTTCGATTCTTGCGATTTGCGATCACCTTGGCCAAAGGTGGATGAAGCCAACAAATCCGCACAGTTGGCATCGCCCCCGTCAATTCGTGGACAATTGACGTCATGGTGTCCACCCAGTGACGGTTTGACAACTGGTAACCGTGGCATATCGCTTTTTTGAACGCCTGTCCAACATGTTGCGAGTATTTCGCGTCTTCTCGGACCGCGGCCAGCATTGCATCCTTGGCACGAATCATGCCTTTTGTTGATTCCCAAATGGTTTTGTCCCATTCGTCGTCGCCGGCGAAGTATGGAAACGTCCTGGGCAATGCGTCCCGCATAAGTTGGTCGTAATCAAACACCAACGCGTCAATTGGCAGTTTCCCCTCGCGAATCAGCGTTGACTTCCCGGAGCCGGTTGCACCTGCGATTAGATAGAGTCGAACCGTCATCCTTGTGTTCGTGCCTTTGCTGATGACGGCGGTAACCGGGCCGCCGCCAAGATACTATGATTCTAAAGCTCGCGCGATCGGCGGCGCCGGTTCACCACTAGACCAGATTACTTTTTGGCGTCGACGCTGAATTGATTCACGATCGATTCAAAGATGTCATTTTCGGCAATTGGAATCCCCTTCGCTTTGACTGATGCGATCGTGGTTGGATACTTAAGGCGCGCTTCTGCATTGGGATTGGGCATCATTTTTTCTTCACGCAACATCAAAGGACTCAGAAGCCTGATTGACAGAGTGATTTCTATCTCGTTGGCGGCCTTCTTCTGCAAAGTAACAGCATTCATCAGATCAGAAAGGTATGGTGGGACCTTGTCCCGTTGAAGATCCTTTGACTTCGAGGCGTCCTTAACTAGATCGAAAGTGGCTACGAGTTCGTTGCAATCGGATTCGGAAAGAGGGAATGCAAAGACCAATCTATCCTCCCTGCGAGACGCAGAGAACGATCTGTCCAATGCGCATTTTATTAGCGCCCGTAACGATTGAGTTTCAAAAGGCAGGATTTGCTTGTTCTTAATCTCTGGTGATTGGCCACCCAGCATTTCTGCAATGAGAGATTGTCGAATTACATCCCAGGTTGGCACGGGATCAGAGGTTGTTCTTCTGAGGCCAAGCTGCCACTCGGCAAGCGATGAGATGCCATCTGCGATTTCGGCGGTTGACTCAGTGATTATTTGATCAATAACTTTGCCTGGAACTGTAGTTTGATGCGAATAGCTGAGATTACCGTGCTCATTTTTGAAGAACTGACCGGGGCTTACTGTGACTTGATCAAGCCTTGCGTTCGTTCTAATCGGTTCAGGCCGCTTCCCAGCCCTCGCGACGTAAATGGGCTGGTATGTTTGCCGGTCGATACGTAGCAGCATCCGCGGCCCGGCAAAAAGCTCGAATCGGGGATTGAAATCGTGCATCAGATTCGCGCGATTCTTCCAAAGAGTTGAGAGTTGTGTCAATTCGTCGGCATCATTCGTGGCCAAATTTGTGAATACGGAAAGAAACACGAACGAGTCACTAGCCTTGTCGTATCGTATAAACTCAATGGTGTTTCCGTCGATACACCCTAAGATGGATACGAGTGCAAGAAGAACCAAAATGCTCGCGAGTTGCAGGTATCGCATTTAGTAGCTCCGGCAAAAGTTTGTCGCTGGTCTAACGACGCGGATGATCACGGGCCGTCATCCGCTCACCATGTTTTTGGCCCCCGCCGGCCCCTGTGGTCCGTCCGTTGGTTCGGCTACCGCTCGATGGCGTAGGTGCGACTGTTAGTTTCTCCACTTGATCATCGCTGCGCCCAATTCTCTACATTCCCAACTTCTCGCGTGGTTACCCATACCTGAGCACTGTTCGGCAAACGTTCGATGAGGCGGCGCATCGCCGCGTCCGATTCCTCTTGTGTGGAGAACCGCAGTTGAGGGCGATCAGGATCTAGCAATGTCGAAGCCCCCTCGTCGATCATAGCTTGACGGCACTGCTCCCGAGTTACCGGATCGCCTTCTCGCAATGCCGGAAACACCTGAAACGGTAGCATGCCGGTTGCATACGCCTCCGGGAAGGTCAGGCCGCTAGCTAGTGCAATGTTCTCACGGTAGACACGTCCCTCTGCGATTTCATACGAACGAAGGATGACCGCCGTTCTATCCTCAAGCGGCAAACGATCCCATTCGTCCCAAATCACAGTGACGCGCAGTTTCTCGGTTGGAAAAACCTGCTCGTCGATTACTGGTTGACCCGATACGCGATTTTCACGTAACTCGCACACCAAACGATCAGTGAGACCGCCCGAAGTAGGTCTCGGTGATTCCTCAAAGCCTCTCTTGACACGCGGCATAAGACACCTCACAAGATATCCGAGTTTACCAGTAGCCATTCGGCCGCTTCGCGAATTTGCCGTACCTCGTGAAGGTAGGCATAGTTCTTTCGATAACGAAGGGTTTCGCTCCACAAGTGTCCAATCCTTTGACCTTGTCGTTGTACCTCGACGGCTAGCGCCGGAGGAAACGTTGTCGCAGTTGCCAGAGCGCGGACGGCCACAAGCAACTCGGCCCACGCGCGGACATTGTGCCCGGCGCCTTGATGTGGCCAAGCGATTCCCATGCCACGACCACGGTCTATCGCTGGCCGAAGCTCGCCGTTCCAGGTCACAATGGCGGTATCCGCGAGACCGATGAGCGCAAAGTACGCAGCCTTGAGCATCATTTCGGCCGCGTAACCCCACAAGTAGACGGCACCCGTTCGTTGCCCGGCACAGGCAAGTGACATTCCATCGTCAAATCGCTGACGGGCCGCCGCACGAAACTCCCGAATGCTATCGGGGTGGCAGCGGTCGAGCAGTCTTCTTGGCATCTTAGATTATCCTATCAGCATCGGACGTCGTGCTTGGCTATAGGTAGCCGAACAACACGGATCAGGTGGCGGGCAGCGCGGGTGCCTCTACCGCTGACCATGTCGCCCGCTCACCTGCATCCGCTAGTTCAACCAGGGATTAGATTGTGGCTGGCTTTCTCACCGGTCAACGCTCACCCTTTCAACCGGTCTCTCACTGCGCCCTGCCGCTAGCTTCGGTCACCGCACAATCTAATCCTTCATAGTTCGGTTAGGCGCCGAGCGCCCACAGCGATACCCCACCTCGTTCAAACTTAGGGGGTCTTCTGAGGCGTATTACGTGACTCCGAGTGGAATCTCGCGACCTCGGCCTTGTTCACCACGAGGATTTCGGGTTTTGCTCCGCCGATGCCCTTCCATTCGGAGGGGCCACCAGCGTCTTGCGGATCCGCAAGATACAACGCCCATGCGGTCTCCTCGATGAGTATCAAAGGAATTGTAACAGTCGGACTTGCCTTGTCGAAATACCGGGCGTCAATCACCGACATGGTGGGAACTGACCTGAGGGTCAGAACGACCTTGGGAGACATCGTGTAGTCGCCACCTCCACGCGTAGCCGGAATGTTCTGGAACACACCATACGAAAACGCCAGGACGACAAGGTAGAGGAATGGACCAATAATCCCCGCCGCGAGAATGGTAATGGCCTTTCGGCGGCTCTCATCGGGTTGTCGTCTCTCGTAGATGGTTACCGTCGAAATCATCACCCCTAGAAGAATACACAAACCGACGTAGGTAAGAGCGAGAGCTGGCTGAACGCCGCTGACCGTGTTCTTGAAGTCGACAAAGTACCAAACGTCGAGGCAAGCCACAACCAGGGTTAGGACCCATCTGCCATTGACTGCGAGCGACTGAGTAACAGGCGAGAGTTCGGAGTCATCTTTCGGTATCCGTCCCAATACCTTTTCAATTATTCGCTCGATCAGCAGAAGACACGGTACACCTAGCAGAGTGGCCGCGAGAATCCATTGCAGCGGCGTTAAACCCGCAATAGATGTGCCGCCGGGCACTCGATTGGTGACCATGATGAGAATGAAACACACTAATTCCAAGTTGATGACCAGTAGTCCAATTGGCAGAAGTCTCTGCCACATCGTGGACCGGTTGAACTTTCCGTGGAAGACAAGGTGAACGAGAGAAAGGATCGTCCCGTTCAGGATGAGGGGGAAGGCGAGACAGAGTATCCCAATATGGATGTATCGGGCTTTCCAGAAGTCAGTGCCAGCCTCCCGTATCCCAAAACGGTCGAGGAAGGCCAAGACGACAAGGAATCCTGTAGCGTAGATGACGGCTGTTGCAGCCACAATCCATTGCGGAAGCACTTCAAGAAGTGGTTTCGGTGGGATTGGGTCGGTTGCTTGCGTCGTGGGGGCCGATTGGCGAGTCATTGGGTCATCCTCTTCTTTGTTTGGAGTGAGACAGGCGACCCGCCCGATTTTGGCGGGCGCGAAGCAGGAACGACACACGATACGGCGATTGCAGTGCAAACCGACACGCATCACCTGGCCGCGGGCGATGACGCTTCCATTCCACACAACCGACCCGCGGCTCCGGTGCATGCGATGGTTTAGATCGTGGCTGGCCTTCTCACCGGTCAACGCTCACTCTGTCAACCGGCCTCTCACTGCGCCCTGCCACTCCCTTCGGTCACCGCACAATCTAATCCTTCATAGTTATGTGGACTTCTGTGTCTGGTATTGATCGAACAGTGAGTCGAGCCTCCGCCTGTGCCGCGCGGCGCGCTCCGCGTCAAGGTACATCCGAACCTCAATGCTCGTGGGCTGCCAAGAGAAGTCCCGATACGAACGAAAGATGGCATCTGCACTCGGCGTCCGCTTCACGACTTCGTCGATCTCGCGACAGGCGCGGGGGTCCCACACAGTCTCCACGGAGAGGGATCCAATCACGGCGATCTCTTCGAATCCCGCCAGAGGCTCAACACCAAATGCCACCTCCTTGCCTTGGTAGTGCGTCTCAACAGTCAGCTTGTCGAATTCGTAGCCACCGCGAATGAGTGTTCGATAGTCCACGTCCCGGGAGTCGACATGCGTCATGATCCATGACCAAGTGTCATGCGGTGTTGCCCAGTAGCACTTCTCGGAAGTGATGCGGTCTTCCAAAACGGTGACCCACCACTCGTAGTAGTCATAGCAACATGAGAACACCCGCGTCAAATCCTCCTGAAGGCACCGTGCAATGCGAAGGGCCGCTCGCAGTGCTGAGGTATCGACAGCATTGGGCTCGTACGGTTCCCATTCCACGCCGGCAAGCAACGCCAGCTCGGGGACGTTGGGTCCTTGGACGATTGGCACCACCTTCTTTCCAACACCGAGAGCAAAACCGATTTCCTGTTGTACCCACGGGGACGAACTAGCCGTGTCGGTCAGAAGAACCGCAACTAAATCAGATCGTGCGATATCCATCTTGACCTTCTCGGCAAGGCTACTTCCAGACTTGTCGCGCCAATCGCTGACTATGACATCACATTCCGGCAGGTATTGGTCAGGCTTGCCATCTTCCGTCTCCCCGATGCATCGAGTGGGCACAGCTACTTCTGCCGCCAGCCGCCCCACAAATAACTTATTACGACGGCGATTCCAGCGGGCTAAGTCGCATCACAAACAAGGCCGAAGCTAGCAGCTAATCCGTGGCTAGTCAAGGATTTCCGGACAATTCTTTCTGTGGCATCGGGCGTGTAATGCGAATCGCATAACACGCCCGAGGCGAGACCGCCGCGTGTTACGCCACCGATTTCAGCGGCAGAACACGCCCGGTTGGTCGTCTACGGAAACGGTTAAGTCGTAACCGCAGTGGGGTTCGGGGAAGGCGGCGTGGTTATGCCGCAATTCGTTATACCGTCGGGACTGGCGGCCTAACACGACGGGAAGAAATTGACTTACCACATTACCCGATGCAGCAGCGACAAAAGGGCCCGTCCCCACCTCGCTGACGCGTCGGGTATCACCCCAGATTATCCATACTCCTGTCGGCCGGAACAAGCAACCGGAAGCACTGCCGGAACTTCGGTCGCTTCCGGCGCGTGGCGTCTGCACCAAGCGGGTTCTTCCTGCGAGCGTCGGTTGCGCCGTTCCGGCATGGCCTTGCGCGACCTCGTTCCGGCCACCATGAATAATCCGGGATCACGCTTCTTCTTCCGGTCGACTAACTCGCCCCAGTCGAAAAAATGCTGCCTTGGGTTGTTGACACGTGTACATGTGTGTGGTAGGTATACGCTCGGACCGTTTTGTGGCAGAGGGCGAGCATGGGAAGGCAACACATCCACTTGCCAACGAACAGACGCCTGCCCGGCAATACTCCTTGTTGCCGGACGGCTTTGATCGGAATCTGGGGCAAGATGCTGGCAACGGGGCGGGGTGGCTGAGGCGAGTGCAGCGATGCCCCAGAAACCGGGTACTGGGGCTTCGCTTAGGCTCAGCCGCCAGCCACCCGGACCGTGGTCAGCACTGAGAGCAGTGCGCAATCTTACGATCAAGGCCGCCTGAAACCGGCACGGGCTTACGCCCAAGGCTGCTTGCTTTGAGCGGAACGGCGCTAGCCGCCAGTGAAGACTGGCCGCGTATTCTCGCCAAGAACCCGCGGCTTGCGCCTTGCGGCTCAGCAGGAACCCGCGGCTAGCGCCTTGCGGCTCACTATGTGCGACTGCAAAGTAGCCGGTGACGGGCTTACGCTGACAGATCATCCAGGGGCGGATACCAGATCGACTGGGGTGGAAACAGCGTGGAGGCGGTAAGGAACGCGCGCCGGCTGGACGTCTCCAGGCGGCCTGCGCGTACCGCCTGTTCGAGATCCAGATCGCCGAGCACCAATTGGGTGAACTCCGCGGCTCCGCACCGCAGGTAACTCCGGCCAAGTTTGCCGCTGTGAAAGCCGAGCCGATGCTTCGAGAAATGCAGCAGGTACTTCTCGCCATCCAGATCGAGGCCGAGTTCCTCGGTCCACGGCAGAGCACCTTTTCGGACTCGCGCCAGCAGCTCGGGTTCCAGCGTTTGCAACAGTTCGCCAACATCGAAGACCTTGGCCATAAAGACCGCGCCGCGTTCCACCTCGCGGTGGTTATGTACCCCACCGGCCGCGATCAGGACCGCATGCAACGGATGCTGCGGCGGCGCATCGAAGCGAATCTCATCGAGATCGCATTCGATCGCCTCGCTGCAGACTCGGGCCAGCAATGCGGCGTCGGCGTCGGGCCGTCGCTGGGCGGAGGCGAGTTCCACGACGCGAGCCCCTTTGACGAAGGCGTACCCCACGACGCGTGCGAGCGTGTCGTCCAGTTCCAGTTTGGGCGAGCCCTCGATGGCGACGTACACCCGGTTGCAAGCGTGCCTGCCGATCAGCCAGCGCCAATAGGACCCCCGCCGCAGACCCGGCCCGGAGAGCGTACGCATACACTCGTCGTAGAGCCGCATTAACGCCGCCTGCTCCACGTACCGCCAGTAACGCAAGTGCAACTTGGGGAGTCGCGGCGACAGTGGCTCCTGACCGGCCGAGGCGTGTGTTTGCAGATTCGCCAGAATCTCCCGAGCCCCGGCCAACGAGTAACTCTGCCGCCCGCAAGCCACCCAGCCGTGGCGCCGATAGAAGGCGGGGCTGGTAACCTGCGTCAGCGCCACGAGCGTGCCTGCCTGTTGCAACTGCCGCTCCGCCGCTTGGAGCAACTCGCTCGCGCAACCTTGACCGCGATACTCCGGCAGCGTCGCGAGATCGGCGAGCCAGGGCACGGGCAAGACCTGGGCGCCCCAGCGGATCTCGCGCCGCACGACGCGGAGATGGGCGACGATCTGGTCCTGCGACTTGACCAACAAGCGGTCCACGGGTTCGTAGGACGGCTCGTCGAGCTGGGCCTGGAACTCCTCCGTGGAAGGCTGCTGATAGACGGAACGGAGAAAACTATGGATCGCCGGATGATCGCCCGCGGTGGCGGGAGTGACAAGAAAACGCCGCTGTTCGACCACCGGCGAACAGCAGGCCTCCGCGTGATCCCTCGCGCGGGTAGACGTTACGGAAGTCATGCCCCGAAATCCTTCCCCAGGAAACGTGCGATCCGTGACGGCTGCGGGCCAAACTGACCCGCCAGCGAATCGGCGTGTCGCCGCGCTCGCCCTCCGAGGCTGTTAAAAAATCGTAGGGTGGGCGGTGCCCACCACAACTGTTTGTAGCTGGTGGGCACAGCCCACCCTAAGCCTTGTGCGAACATCGTGGCCGATTTGATTCTTTCACAGCCTCTTCGTGTTGTGCTGTAGAGACTAAGGCACCTGCTGCGAGAGGTCCAGTAGGAGTGGACGTAATTGTGCTTCGGAAAAGAGACAAAAGGCGAATTCGCGCGAAGCGAGCGTCGTCTGCCGACGCTGCTCGGCACTTAACCACGCACAGCGCTGGGACACGGAGGCGACTTGCTCAGCCACCCGAGGCTGCAGGGCCAGATTCACACGCTGGATGCCGCGGTGCCTGGCCAAGCGTTGTCCGCGCGGCAACGACTGCTCGATCCACTGGCGTTTCTCCGCGGCCAACTGCTGTACATCGGACGTCGGTGGCGCGTGCCGCTCGGGGCAATACCGCAGTTCCCGCAAGACTTGCCTGGTCCGCCGCAATTCATCGCTCAGCTCGTGCGTGCGGTCCGGAAACAGCAACGCCGTGGCCGACAGCGTGGCAAACCTGGGCGGCTCCCAGCCAAAGAACCGCCGGATAATTAGATCGGTGAGTTGGTCGTACTTGGCCCCCCCGATACCGTGCAGGAACAGATCCGCCAGCATCAACCGGACGTACATCGTCGTGATTAAGGCGCGCGGCCGCAGCCGGATGCCACGTGCGGAACAGACCCGCAACTGCTCCACCGCATCGTCCGCCTGCGCGTCCGCGGAAAGCGGCAGGCTCAGTTCGCAGCGTTCGCGGTCGGTCAACTCCAACGCCGCGCCGCGCCGCCGTACGAACAGCCGCCGCCGTCGCGGAGCATCCGCTGTCCAGAGCCAAAACGGAGCTTCCAGCCACGGGCCGTCGCTGGCCAGATCGGGCACAGGATGGGATCGGCTCCGCACGCGGTTCGCGCGTCGGTACTCCGCGAGCGAGGTGTTGTAGATTTCCCACAGACGCGGCAGATGCGCCAGCAGATGGATGCTGAACCGGGCAAACGCCGAGCTCGTGCAAGCCACACTCAGGGGCAGTTCCAGCGTGCGCTGGTGCCATTGGCCCTCGATACGATGCCGCGCTTCCGCCAAGCACCGGCCCAGATTCCGTGTACGCCGGGAGGCAGCGACGGCCAACGGCCAGTAACTACGGATCAGTGGCGGAGCCCCGCCCTCACCCAGCGCCGTGACGACCCGCTCGGCAAAGGATTCGAAGCAGGCCGCATCGCGGATCGTGCGTTCCTCGTACGGGACACCTTCGCACACGCCGTCAAACGCGAGCGTCTCCACGTGCACACCCGCCGCCGTGCGGCTCGGCACTCGGATCGAGGCGGCGTGGAGCACGTCGTTGTCGATCAGCAGATTGACGGCCACGGCGCCCAGCCGTGTACCCAGGGACGACAGGGCGAAGTTCTTGAACCAGACGCCGGCATGAAACAACTCCGGCTGGTGACCGGCGAGCAGCAGCGGCCCGTCGACCAACGGTGCAATCTCCGCCACGTCGCGATACTCGGCCGTGTAGCGGCGGGCGGCTTGGACCAGCTCCTGGCGTGCTTCCCGGCGCAACTGCTGCCAATCGCGTCCTTGCACGTCGCCGTTGAATTGGCGGAACCATGAGCCGTTGTCCTGGACGCAACGGTCTAGCTCGGCCCAGGGCGGGTCGATTAACGACTCGCCGTGACCGCGAGGTGCCCTCATCCGCTTGTATTCTGGGATCACGGACATCGCTGCAGTTCGGATCGCGGAATTGGGCCGCGGAAGGGAAGGAGCATCGGGTCGACAATCAACCGGGCAGGAATTCGACGTTGCCGGTCTCCATCCAGTCGAGCCTGTCCAGCCCCGTAGCGTTCAAGCTACGTTCCAACACGGCCTGATAATAGTTCAGTCGCGTCGCGCCGTCATCCAGGTCACCGCCGAAAGATCGCTCTTCTTCGAGATAAATCAACGGCACGGCGAGTTCGACGATCCGAAAGTCGGCGGCCACGGCCTGGACCCACAATTCCAGCGGCATGGCATACCCGTCCTCGACCAACTGCAGCCGCTGCAAAGCCTCGACCCGGTAGGCTTTGAAGCCACAAAAGGCATCCGTCAGGTGGAGGCCCAACAGCTCGTTCAAGTCTCCGGTGATCTGGCGATTGATCCAACGCCGCTGCTCCGGCGGCGCATTGTCGCCCGAGAACTTCTTCAAGTACCGGCTGCCGGACACGATGTCCGCGCGGCGGCAAGCCGCCACGAAATTGGGAATGCGCTGCGGTTCGTGTTGGCCGTCGCAATCGATCGTCACTAGGTAATCGTAGCGGCGGCGGATGGCGAACTCGAACGCGGAACGTAGGCCGGCGCCGTAACCTCGATTGGACGCATGGGTTACCACGTGAATGTCGTTGCGTGCGGCCAATCGTTCCCCGGTTCCGTCGGTCGAGCCGTCGTTGACAACCAGGATCTCGCGACTGTACCGGGAGACTTCATTCAGCACGGCATCGACATGCCCTGCTTCGTTGTACACGGGCAAAGCCGTCAACCAGCGAATCGACATGGCACTGTTTCCCTACTGAGAAGTTGCGGTTAAGGCGGACACACGCAGCCGGCGTTGATCGGAACGTTGCGGATCGTAAGCGTGAAGCGTCAGCGAGGAAGAGCTGCGTTTCCTCGCTGACGCTTCGCGCTTACGATGATCCGCTGCTAGAGTTTTGCACAACATTCCGATCAAGACCCGCTCAGCCATTCTACGGAACACCCTTGAATCGTCAACTCACGCCACGCCGAGCCGATCGCGGGCGGCCTTTGGCGTGCGCGGTTGTAGGTCCTGCGTAAGTGAGCGAGATCGCGGTGACACCACTTTGCAGACCCGACTTTGCAGACCCGACAGCTATTGATGCGCCGGTCCTAACCGGACTGCGGCTTGACACTTGCGTGGTCCGGGGCCTAGGATGATGGCCCGTGGTCAGACGCCGCAGTCTGGCTGCAGTCCCCGCTTTGGCCATTCCGCCTACTGCAAAGAACGGACTCGTCTGTCAGGGAGGCACGCCGTGAAGATGCACGCTGTGGATCAACCGCACGGCGCGCGATCGACCGGTTCAATTCTCGACGACACGCATTATGTCCCGCAAATCTCACCAGTATGTCTTGCCGGGTTTCGGAGACGATGCCGACGCCGCGTCTGTCCAGGCCGATTCGGCCGCTGAGCCACTGCTGGCTCCGCCGACCCCATCCGTCGACCGGACGGTCTACGTGGTGGACTCCCACTCGCTGATTTATCAGGTCTTCCACGCGCTGCCGGAGATGAGCAGCCCCTCCGGTCAACCGGTGGGTGCGGTGCATGGATTCATCCGGGATCTGGTCGACCTGTTGGAACGTAAGCAGCCAAACTACCTGTTCTGTGCCTTCGACCTACCGGGGCCGACGTTCCGCGACGCGCTGTATGACCAGTACAAGGCGGACCGGGCGGAGATGCCGGACGCATTGCGACCGCAGTTCCCGCAGATCCGCCGGATGCTGGAGGCGATGGGGGTTCCGATCCTGGAGTGTCCGGGCTACGAGGCCGACGATGTGCTTGCCACGCTGGCCAAGCAAGCGGAACAACAGGGCCTGCTGTGCTACCTCGTGACCAATGACAAGGACTGTAGGCAACTGATTACCGATCGTGTCCGCGTCTACAACATTCGCAAGGATGAGGTGTTCGACGCTACGGCGCTGCAGGCCGAGTGGGGCGTCCGTCCTGATCAGGTGGTCGATTTCCAGTCGCTGGTCGGCGATTCCGTGGACAACGTCCCTGGGATCGCCTCGATCGGTCCGAAGACGGCTCGCGAATTGCTGGCGCAGTACCAGACCTTGGAGGGCGTCCTGGAGCATGCGGCGGAGGTCACCAACGCGAAACGACGGGAGCACCTGCTACAAGGCCGAGACGTCGCCCTGTTGAGCCGCCAATTGGTACGGTTGGTCGACAACGTACCGGTGACGGTGGATTGGGAGGCCGGCCGACCGCGGCGTTTCGATCGGCAGCGGGTGCTGGAATTGTCCCAGGAGTTCGGTTTTCGGCGGCTGGCGGAGCGGCTCGAAAGACTCGCGACCGTGGACGCCGGTGCGACGACGGCCGTGTCGCCAGCCTGGGCGGCAGACTACCGTACGGTGAGCACACTCGCAGAACTCCAGGAACTGGTGCGCGAGTTGTCGTCGCAGCGACGGGTGTCCGTGGACACCGAGACCACCTCGACCAATCCGCGGTTTGCGGAGCTAGTCGGCTACTCGTTCGCGTGGCGCGAGGGACTGGCGTACTACGTCCCGGTGCGGGCACCGGCGGGTGACCCGCAACTGGATCCGGAAACGGTCCGGGCGGTGTTACAGCCGGTGCTGGAGAATCCCCAGATCAAGAAAATCGGGCAGAACATCAAGTACGACATGGTGGTGTTGCGGGGAGCGGGAATCCAGTTGTGCGGCGCCGGCTTCGATACGATGGTCGCCGATTACTTGATCGACCCCGGCGAGCGGAACCACAATCTGGACGATTTGGCCAAACGTTTCCTGGACCATGCCACGATCAAGATCGGCGCGCTGATCGGGACGGGAAAGAACCAGCAGCGGATGGACCAGGTGCCCGTCGCGCTCGTCACGCCGTATGCTGCCGAGGATGCGGACGTGGCGTTGCGGCTGGCAGGCATCTTGGAGCAGCGACTGGAGCAGGCCGGACTGACGGCCCTGTTCCAGCAGCTGGAGATGCCTCTGATTGAGGTGTTGGCCGAACTGGAGTTCAACGGGATCAAAGTGGACGTGCCCCGGCTGACGGAGTTGGGCCAGCGTTTCGGGCAGCGGATGGAAGCCTTGCAAGGCGAGATCTACGAACTGGCGGGCGAACCGTTTAACATCGATTCGCGAAATCAACTGGCGGATGTGCTGTTCCGGAAGCTGGGGCTGCCGATCACCAAGAAGACCAAGACCGGGCCGAGCACGGACGCCGCCGTGTTGGAGGACTTAGCCCCCCAACATCCCCTGCCGGCGAAGATCATCGAGTATCGTCAGTTCGCCAAGCTCAAGAATACCTACGTCGATGGGTTGATCGCCTTGGTGCATCCGCGCACAGGCCGCGTGCACACCTCGTTCAAGCAAGACGTCACGGCCACCGGCCGCCTGAGTTCGACGGAACCCAATCTGCAGAATATTCCGATCCGCACCGAAACCGGGCGGGAAATTCGCTCGGCGTTTCTGCCGGGCGAGCCGGGCTGGAAGCTGCTGACGGCCGATTACTCGCAGATCGAGTTGCGGGTGCTAGCTCACTGCTCGGCCGATGCCGCGTTGCAACAGGCGTTTGCCGAGGACCAGGACATCCATGCGCGGGTGGCCGGCGAGGTGTACGGCGTGTCGTTGGCGGACGTCACACGCGAGATGCGCCGCAGTGCGAAGGCGGTCAACTTCGGGGTGATTTACGGACAGAGTCCGTTTGGCTTGGCTAAGGCTTTGGGCATCGACCAGGATCAGGCCGCCCAGTTTATCGAAGCGTATTTTGCCCGCTACCCGGGGGTGAAAGAGTTTATGGCACGGACTCTGGCGGAATGCCGTAGAACCGGGTATGTTAACACGATCCTTGGACGACGCCGCGCCGTGCAGGGCGTGCGTGACCCTTCCAGTCTGGGTGATTCGAGCCAGAGGAACCTGCCTGAGCGAATCGCCATCAACACCGTCATTCAGGGTTCGGCGGCAGATCTGATCAAGAAGGCGATGGTCCACGTCTACCAACGGATGCGTTGCGCCCGGTTGCAGGCGCGCATGTTGTTGCAGATACACGACGAACTGGTGTTTGAGGTCCCGCCCCACGAGCTCGATCAACTGGCCGCTTTGGTCGGACAAGAAATGACTTCGGTCGAACGACTGAGCGTGCCCTTGAAAGTGGACCTCAAGGTTGGCGTCAACTGGGCCGAATGTGAGGTGTGGAGTTGATTTTGATCGGTGTCGTGGGCGGAATCGCCAGTGGCAAGAGTGAGGTCAGCGGAGCCTTGCAACGGCTGGGTGCCAAGCTCGTGGACGCCGATCGGATCGGTCACGAGGTACTGGAAGACCCTGAGGTGAAAGCGGCCATCGGCCAGCGCTGGGGCGGGGAAGTCTTTGACGCCCACGGCCTGGTGGATCGTCGCCGAGTCGCGGGCATCGTGTTTGCTGCGCCGCCCAAAGGGCCCGAAGAACTGACATTCCTGGAACAATGGACGCATCCTCGCATCGGTCAGCGGTTGCGCGAGCAGATCGCGGAATGGGCCCGCACAGGGCGCGTCAAGGCGGCCGTTTTGGACGCTCCCATGCTGCTCAAGGCGGGTTGGGACACGTTCTGCGATCGGCTCTTGTTTGTGGACGCGCCGCGCGAGCAACGGCTCGCACGAGCGCGCCGTCGCGGCTGGAACGAAGCGGAATACGACGCGCGCGAGGCGGCCCAGGAGTCCTTGGCCCTGAAGCGGTCTCGTGCCAACGCGATCATCGACAATTCGTCCTCCCTGGAGTACACCTTCGCGCAAGTGGATCAATTCTGGCGTTCCCATGTTGAACCTGGCCTGTGAGACCAGCCGACAGAAATAGCGTACCCCCACCCGCCCAACACCGAAGCGAGGAAATCCTTGCTTGGGCGAGCGGCGGGAAATAATTTACCCAACTTAATGGTGGATGGTCTCCCTAAACCGTCCCGAATGTAGGATGGTCTTCCAAGACCGTCCCGACCGGCCTGGAAAGACCGATCTGCAGGTAAGTTATTTCCTGCCGCTCGCCTCGCGATTCGGGCTAGCGGGGACAGCGGGTATTCTTGTTCTGTTCGCTGGCTTGACTGCACTACGTCCGTTGAGGTTATCACATTGTTCCCACCCTCCGGCGACGCCGTTCGCGCGTCGCCTCAGACTGCCTATCAGGAGTTGTAAGCATGGCTAGATTTCGACGCGCTGAACACAATGCCCAAGACGGTGAGCGGGAGCCTCTGTCGCTGGCCGAGGAGTTGGTCGAGGAAGCCGATCGCGGCGGGCCCTCCGATGACGAATCCGATGACCGCTACGAGAAGATCAAGCAAGGCGAGGTGCATATCGCCGAGCTGCAGAAGCTGAGTATGCAGCAATTGATCGAAGAGGCCCGCAAAGAAAACGTCGCGGACGTGGCTGGCATGAAGAAGCAGGATCTGATCTTCAACATCCTCAAAGAACGGGTCAAGATGAACGGGCTGATGTACGGCGAGGGCACACTGGAGATCCTGCCGGACGGCTTCGGTTTTCTGCGCAGTCCCGACTACCACTACCTCTCCTGCCCGGATGACATCTACGTCTCGCCCAGCCAGATTCGCCGGTTCGGCCTGCACACCGGGGCGACCGTCTCCGGCCAAATCCGGCCGCCGAAGGAAAACGAACGGTATTTCGCCTTGCTGCGCGTCGAGGCGATCAACTACCAGGACCCGAACCTGCTGTCGGAAAAGATCGGCTTCGATGATTTGACGCCGTTGCACCCGGATACGCGGATCGTCATGGAGTACGACTCTGCCGAAATCTCCACGCGGATCGTCGACATGATCACGCCGATCGGGTTCGGCCAGCGGGGTCTGATCGTCAGCCCGCCGCGGGCCGGCAAGACGATCCTGCTGCAGCGGATGGCCAAGGCGGCACTGAAGAACTTCCCGGAAGCCTACATCATCATGCTGTTGATCGACGAGCGCCCGGAAGAGGTGACGGACATGGAGCGGGAGGTCAAGGGGCACAATTGCGAAGTGATCAGCTCGACGTTCGACGAACCGGCGTCGCGCCATGTGCAGGTTTCGGAGATGGTCATCGAAAAGGCCAAACGCATGGTCGAGTACGGCGTGGACGTGATCATCTTCCTGGATTCGATTACGCGTCTGGCCCGCGCCTGGAACTCACAATGCCAGCAGTCGGGCAAGATTCTGTCCGGCGGCTTGGACGCCAACGCGCTGCAGAACCCCAAGCGGTTCTTCGGCTCGGCGCGGAAGGTCGAGGAAGGCGGCTCGTTGACGATCTTGGCCACGGCCCTGGTCGAGACGGGCAGTAAGATGGACGAGGTGATCTTCGAGGAATTCAAGGGCACGGGCAACCTGGAAATCGTGCTGGACCGCAAGTTGGTCGACAAACGCATCTGGCCGGCCATCGACATCAATCGCAGCGGCACGCGCCGCGAAGAAATGCTGATGGACAAGGAGGAATACCGCCGCGTCTGCGTCTTGCGGCGCGTGCTCAACGAGATGAACCCGCCCGACGCCATGGAACTGCTCGTGTCGCGTCTGCAAAAGGCCAAGACGAACGCGGAGTTCCTGATGAGCATGAACATGAAACAATAAAGGAACACGCATGCCCCACGTTTTTGTCGGTGCGCAGGCCGCAGCCGGTGGTCGTTTTGCGATCGTGGTCTCGCGATATAATGAGTCGATTACCGGCAAGCTGTTATCCGGCGCGGTGGAAACCTTGCTGTCCCAGGGCGTCGCGGACGACGCCATCGACGTGGCCTGGGTGCCCGGTGCCTGGGAGATTCCCCTGCTCGCACAGCGATTCGCGGAGTCGCGGAAGTATGCCGCCGTGCTTTGTCTGGGGGCGGTCATCCGTGGCGAGACCACGCACGACGTGCACATTAACCGGCAGGTCAGCTTGAGCCTCGGACGGATTTCGCTGGAGACCGGGATACCCGTGTTGTTCGGGGTCTTGACCTGCAACAACCTGGAGCAGGCCATCCATCGCTCGGGCGGCAACGTGGGCAACAAGGGCATCGAGTGTGCGCAAGCCGCCCTGGAAATGGTCAGCCTGCTGGAGCAACTGGGCCGGAATCCAAGATATTAGTCCAGAGATTACGGAGAAACCATGTCGCGTCGTAGCCGTGCTCGCGCCGTCGTCTTGCAGGTCCTGTACGAGGACGATCTGAATCCGCGCCATGACTTGCTGGCCAGCGATCAGTTCCTGCAACGCCGCCTGCGACATGACGAGTCGCTGGTCGAGTTCGCCCGCGAACTGCTGGCGGGCGTCCGTCGCAACCGCCCGGAACTGGATCGGCTGTTGGGCGAGGCTGCGGCCAATTGGAGCCTGGGACGGATGGCGGTTACGGATCGCAACGCCTTGCGCCTGGGCGCCTACGAGATCGTGTACACACAGACTCCCCCGCGGGTAGCGATCAACGAGGCGATCGACTTGGCGCGGCGGTTTGGCACGGAGCAGTCGGGCCACTTTGTGAACGGGATCTTGGATCGCTTGCTGCGGGAGCAGGGACCGGTCTCCGACGAACAGCGAACAGCGAACAGCGTGTAGGGTGGGCTGTGCCCACCAGGCACAAACCGTTGTGGTGGGCACAGCCCACCCTACGAGTTCTTCAGTAGGTTGCTCCGGCGTACCGTTACACGGTCCAATGTCATCCGTCAGCGGACCAGTACAGGTTCTGTCATCCACAATTACGAGATTCCTATGGGTCTGTTCGATCGATTTCGCAGTAAGTCCGAGACGGAGCCTGCGGCACACGCACTGCCGCCGCAACCGGAGCAGTCGGCCGCGTCAGAGGCGTCCGGCCAGGAGGGGGTATTCGCCCGCTTCAAGCGTGGGCTGAAGCGGACGGCGCAGCTGCTGAACACCGACCTCCGCGATCTGTTCAAGCAGGAAGGCCGGCTGGTCGACGACCAGTTCCTGGGAGAACTGTTCGCCATTCTGGTGCGGACCGACATGGGGGCCGGACCGGCGGGCGAAATCCGCGACGAGGTGCAGAGCCTGTACCGGGCACGCGTCGTACAAATGGCGGACGTGCTGGGGACGGTGAAGACGAAACTCAAGGAGCTGATGGCTCAGTCCGAGCAGCCCATCGCCTTTGCCGCTAGCGGCCCTACCGTCATCCTGGTCGTCGGGGTCAACGGCTCCGGCAAGACCACTTCGATCGCCAAACTCGCCCACGCCTTCCACCAGCAGGGCCAGCGGGTGGTCCTGGGCGCCGGCGATACGTTCCGAGCGGCCGCGGTGGAGCAGTTGACGATTTGGTCGCAGCGCATTGGCGTGGACATCGTCACCGGCGAATCTGGCAGCGATCCGGCCGCCGTGGCCCACCGCACCGTGGCCAGGGCTTTGGAGACGAACGCCGAGGTCTGCATTCTGGATACGGCCGGCCGCTTGCAGACGCAAGCCAATCTGATGAACCAGTTGGCCAAGATTCGGCGCGTGATCAGTAAGTTGATTCCCGCAGCGCCGCACGAAGTGCTGCTGGTGCTGGACGCTACGGCGGGCCAGAACGGTATCAGCCAGGCCAGGGGCTTCTCGGAAGCCGCTGGGTGCACGGGTATCGTGTTAGCCAAACTGGACGGCACCGCCAAAGGCGGCGTCGTCATTCCGATTCGCCAGCAGTTCCCTTTGCCGGTGAAATACGTCGGCCTGGGCGAGCGGGTCGAAGATCTGGAACTCTTCAACGTCGACCGGTTCTTGAATGCGCTTTTTGACGAAGATTCCGGATGAGCATGGTCGGCGCAGGGCTTTTCCCCCGGTCCGATTGGAACATGTCAACTGTTCTGACGGACCCTACCGATAGGAAAAGTCGAGCAATCGCACTAGGCCGCGTATGCGGCGATGGCTCTTGCCTGCCCTGAAACCCACGATTGTGAATATCGTCACTACCTCTCGTTCCCACGCTCCGCGTGGGAACGCAAGTGCTTAGACGCTCCGCGTCGTTCCCCCAAGGACGCAGAACGTCCGTAGCTTGCGTTCCGACGCAGAGTGTCGGAACGAGAAATCGCTCTGGTTACGAGGCTCTGCCTCGTAATCCACTGGAGACGAGGCCCGCCTCGCCAAAAGACCGGCGGAACCGGCAAGGCAATGCGTTCCCAGACGGAGCTTGGGAACGATGGGGTCCAAGATCCTCACAGCCGTGGCCCTGCGAGACACCCAGCCGTTTGAAACACCTTTTGTTTGGGGAGTACCGAACATGAAGTTCATCCGTACTACTTTCGCGGTCACCAGCGTCTGGGTGCTCCTGGCAGGTTTTGTCGGGGCCCAGGGCGTGGTGCGTGAAGCGCCCACCGCGCAACCGTGGTTGTCCAATCCGGGTTACGTGGCCGCGGGACAGGAATCCGCGCAGCCTTCGCCCAGCGATATCGTACGGCCAAGACCGCCGGTCGCCAGCCCACCGTCGGGCGAGGCGCCGGCGGTCTGCACCTCGTGCGGTAACTCCAGCGGATGCTCGTGTCGGCGTTCCTGCCTGGACTCCTTCCTGTGTCCTGACTGCTGCAAGGTGGCCGACCTGGGCGACCCGTTCAAAGTGGCAGATGGTTGTTTCTTCAAAGAGCACAACATCCAGGTCGGTGGCTGGCTGGCCCAGAGTTTCACTTGGAACCCGGATAGCCCGGCCAACAAGTACAACGGACCGGTCACGTGGACCGACCGATCGAACGAGTACCAGCTGAACGAACTGTACTTCTTCCTCGGCCGTGCCGCCGACACCAAGGGCTGCGGCTGGGACTATGGTTACCGAGTGGACGCGGTGTACGGCACCAACTACCGCTGGGACACGGCGGTCGGTTTGGAATCGTTCTGGAACGGTTATTCCGAATACGGCTTCGCGCTGCCGCAGTTGTACGCCGAAGTGGCCGTCAACGACCTCACGATCCGGGCCGGCCATTTCATCTCGCCCGTCGGTTACTACACCGTGGGCACGGCGAATAACTTCTTCCCCTTCATCCCCTACACCTACCAATACGGCGAACCGTTCACGCACACGGGGATGACGTTCTCGTACAAGTTCAGCGACAACTTCACCTGGGCCAACGGCTTTGTCCGGGGCTGGGACAATTTTAATCCGAACAATGCGGTGCCGCACGGCAATCCGAACCTGTCGTGGTTGTCCAACGCCACTCTGACCCGCGAGAACGGGGACACCCTGGCCTGGGTCGGCCTGTTGGGCCAAGACTACAATGCCGGGTCTGGCGACAGATTCAGCAACCGCTACTTTCAGACCTTGGTCTATAACAAGAAGTTCTCCGACGACGTGACCGGCGTGCTGCAAAGCGACTTCGGCGCTCAACAAAACGGAGCGGTAGGAGACAAGCCGGCTTATTGGTACGGCGCAAACTCGTACCTGTACTGGAACCAGACGTGCCGCACGCAGTGGGGCACGAACTTGGAATGGTTCCGCGACGAAGAGGGCTTCCGAGTGGGACAGGTACTGCCGTCGCCGGCCAGTCCCGCCGCTCGTGGTTGGAACGCTCCTAACGGGGCTGGCTTTGCCGGCAACTTCTGGTCGTTTGCGTTTGGCCCGAAGCATTTCTTCACGCCCAACATCTACGGCCGCGCCGCCCTGCGCGTGGACTGGTACGACGGCGCGAAGCCCGGTGGGCTGAGTCCGTACAACGCGGGTACCAAGGACAGCCAGGAACTCGTAGTGTTCGACGTGGTGGCCACGTTCTAGACCTGCGTTACGCCGTCAGCAAACCGACGGACGCCCGTGTGTTCGCGGCGCCGGCTTTGCCGTACCAAGCTCCGCGTCCCAAGACGTATCGGGCCCGGATTGGCCTGATCGGCTGCGGCGGGATCACTGCCGCGCACCTGAACGCTTACCGCCAGGCCCGTTACCAAGTCGTCGCGCTGACGGATCAGTATCGTTCGGCGAGTGCCGAGGCTCACACAGGGTCGCCGACTGAAGCGTCTGTCGGCAGTTGCTGGTAAGCGATGGCGGGACGACGGGCAGGTTTCTCCAGTGAAGTCACGCAGTCCCCTGCCCTTGACCGTTTTCGGGCGTTATGACCATAATTGCGGTCATGGGGAAGAAACCACGCTTCGTTCTGATCTACGACCCGGAGGTCAGCCGACACCTGGCCGCCATCGAGATGAAGTATCATTCGCTGATCCGCACCACCATCAAGGAACAGCTGGAATTTGAGCCCGAGATCGCGACGCGGAACCGAAAACCACTAGAGCGGTCGATCGAACTGGGAGCGCGGTGGGAATTGCGGTTGGGGCCGGACAACCGTTTTCGGGTCTTCTATCGTGTGAATGTTGAACAGGGCCAGGTTCGGATTCTGGCTATTGCCGTCAAAGAGCGAAACCGGATCTATATCGCTGGCGAGGAGGTGGAATTATGAAGATTGCTTCTGTAGCCGACGTGAAGGCGCATCTCAGCTCGTACCTGAAGGCGAGTGCCGCGGGTCCGGTGGTCGTCACGCGGAATGGCACCGCGGTGGCCGTGCTACTCGGCGTCAGTGATGACGACGAACTGGAGCGACTGCTCTTGGCTCATTCGCGGAAACTCGGCGCAATCCTTGACGCGGCAGATCGTCGCCTTGATGAAGGGGCCGGACTTGGCCACGACGAGTTCTGGCAGCAAGTCGAATCGGCAAGTCGTGGTCGTGAGAAGAACGGCGGTGGGAAGAAACGCCGAACCATGAAGGATTAGATTGTGCGGTGACCGAAATTTGCGACGGGGCGCAGTGAGAGACTGATTGACACGGTGAGCGTTGACCGGTGAGAAAGCCAGCCAGAATCTAATCCCTGGTTCAAGTAGCCCGCGGCGAGGGACTAGCGGCTGCTGTTGCGGTGGCTGGCAGGGGGCTTGCTAAGGGGTTTTGCATTTCGGCCCGCTGCTCTTGGCGGGCATTCGAGAGCTGGCCGCCGCTGACGGTGACCGAGTTGTGTCGGCGCTTCCTGGATGACCATGACATCCAGAAAGCATTTCGGCAATTAGACGCCGCCAAAATGAAACCGGCGAAGAGAAGGGACAGGACAGACAATCGATGCGTGGTGGAATCTGAAGGCGGCAACTACCTGCTGTATCTGTTCCACGACGGGGCCGGTATCTACATCACCTTTTGCAAACGGATCGTGCTCCGCGGCAATTTCATCTACGACAGCATCGACACGGGCGGCTACGGGGCCTCAGCGTACTATCTCGACGAACAGGCCGAAGATTGCCTGGTCGAAGACAATCTGAGCGTGCGGGTGGCCCGGCCGTCGCACAACCACATGGCCCGTAAGAACACGTTGCGGAACAATGTTTTCGTCTGCGCCGGCGATGCGACGTTGACGTTCCCGCGGTCATGCTCCCAAGAAACGACCGAGTTCCTTGCGATCATTTCACCGTGCACCACTGCTTGTGCTGGCAAGCCAGCAGTGCCACACTACGTGCCGCTGGGTCGTAATCGTAACGCTGTGAAATGCAGTCAGTGCCGGCATCCGCGAATGCCCCCGGCTTGCCGGGGGCATCGAACTCCCAGGATATCGCTGCTAGATTTTCGCAACGTTCCGATCAAGGCCGTAGATTATTTCTGTCCGTCGGCCACTTAGTGTCTTCCGGGATCTGTCCTCCCTCTGGATTGGGGCCTGACGATGAAAACGCTGATCATTCGACATGTCGACCAGAGCGATCCCGCCCAGTTTCAAGTCGTGCGTTTGGCAGACGGCAAGAGCCTGGGGTCGGTCTGCGTGCCGTCCCCGGTCGGGTTCCCGGTGCCGGGACGCCCCCACAGCGACCTGATCCGGGAACTGCGTTGGTATCTGGAATCGTTTCTCGATTACCCCTTCCCGCCGGAAACCGAGCACGCCGAACGCATTCTTGAGGCCCTGAAAGCCTGGGGCGAGCAGGCCTTCCTGGCCCTGTTCGGCGAACGCGCCGCGGGACGCTTGTTCGACGCCGCCACGAGCCAGCAGTACGGCCAACTGCAGCTGCGGATCTCCAGCGATGACCCAGCCGTTCTGTATTGGCCCTGGGAAGCGTTGCGAGATCCGGAAGCAGGCGTATTGGCTCGGACCTGCCAAGTCGAGCGGCAACTGAACCGGCTCCGCGATCCGCATCCGATCTCCGAGCAATTGCCTCGGGACTGCGTGAACATCCTGCTGGTGACCGCTCGGGCCGTACCCAGGGGACGTTCGCTACCGCAGCATCTCGCGACCGCTGGTGGATCAGATCGAGCGGCTCCAGCTTCCGGCCACGGTAACGGTCTTGCGACCGCCGAGCTTCGACCAGCTGCGGGCTCACCTCCGCGAGCGCCCCCACTATTACCACGTCCTGCACTTCGACGGTCACGGTGCCTACGGAGCGACGCACAATCAGGACCATCCGCATGCCTTTCAGGGCCCGCAAGGCCGACTGGTGTTCGAGGACGAGCAGGGCGGTCCGGATCCCCAGCCGGCCGAGGTGCTCAGTGAGCTGCTGCTTGACACCAGCGTGCCGGTGGTGGTCCTGAACGCCTGCCAGTCGGCGATGGTGGACGAGCGGGCGGAGAACGCCTTTGCCTCGGTGGCCGCGGGGCTGCTGCGTTCGGGCGTTCGCAGCGTGGTGGCGATGGCCTATTCGCTGTACGTCAGCGGCGCCCAGCAGTTCCTGCCGACGTTCTACCAGCGGCTGTTCGAGAGCGGCAATGTGGCGGATGCCACGCGTGCCGGCCGTCAGCAGATGCTCTCGCGGCCCCAGCGCGTCTGTGCCCGTGGCGAGTATCCGCTGGAGGACTGGCTGGTTCCCGTGCTCTACGAGCAGGATCCCCTGGATGTCTCGTTTGTGCGTCAGGCCTCAGCCAAGGCCCCAGCCAAGGCCCCAGCCAAGGCCTCAGCCAAGACCAGAGCGGCAGGTCCGGCCCTGCCGCCGGACGCCCAAGACACGGAGAACCCGTACGGCTTCATCGGCCGGGATGGTGCCTTGCTGGAGCTGGAGCGAGCGCTGCGGCGTCCCCCGGCGGGGATCCTGATCCACGGCCTGGGCGGCGTCGGCAAGACGACGTTGAGCCGCGGTTTGATCCAGTGGCTGGCGACTACCAATGGCCTGGGACAGGGCTGCTTCTGGTTTACGTTCCAGGGTATTCGCAGTGCCGAGTTCGTGTTCAACCAGATGCTGGGAGCCCTGTTCGGCACCAACGCCCTGGCCGCGGGGCTGGACGAGAAGCTGGAGGCCCTGATCGGGGCCTTGCGCGAACGCCGCTACCTGATCGTGTGGGACAACTTCGAGGTCGTGTGCGGGATCCCGGGGACGTCGCTGCGACCGACGTTGTCGGGGGACGATCGGCGGCTGCTGCTGCGGTTCCTTCGCGGCCTTCGCGGCGGAGCGAGCAAGGTGTTGCTGACGAGCCGGAGTGAGGAAGACTGGCTCGACACGGCCGCTTGCTACAAGCTGAGCATCGGCGGCTTGCAGGGCGAGGAGCGTTGGGAATACTGCGCTGCGATCGTGCGGGATCTGGGCCTGACCGTGGACCGAACCGATCCCGACTGGATGAAATTGATGGAACTGCTGGAAGGCCATCCGCTGGCGATGCGCGTGGTTCTGCCCCGGCTGCAGAAGAGTACGCCGCGGCAGCTGATGGAGCTGATCGAGTCGAATCTGGCGGCGTTTGCCTCCGAGGACCAGGAATCGGCCAAACTGTTCGCCACGCTGGACTTTGCCAGGGAGGGGTTGCCGCAGGACCTGCAGCCGCTGCTGATTCCGCTGGCCCTGCACGAACGGTTCGTGGATGCGGAGTTTCTGGAGTCCATGGCCCGGCAGTTGGACGGCTCGTTCGACGGTGGGCGGGTGGACCGGCTGGCGAGTGCCTTGGGTGTGGCGGGTCTGCTGCGCGATCGGGGAAACCGGGTTCATGAGCTGCATCCGGCCTTGAGCCGCTTCTTACGTCTGACCGTGCTCGATCGGGCAGCCGAGGAGTCCCGCGACGCCTGGTGCCGCGCGTTTGTGGATGTGCTGGCGACGGTTGCCGACCAGTACGCTCCGAAGCAGTTGCACGAGCAGCGGGGGGTATTCCAGATTCTGGGTGCGAACTTCCGGAGTGCTTTGGCCGAGGCGGAGCGGCTGGGGATTGATCAGGCATCTGCGGCGTTGACCCAGTCGCTGGCCGCTTATGCTCAGAACGAGCGGGATCTTCAGGGGGCCTCGGAGCTGTTTGCGCGACTCGCAGAACACGACGAAGCAAGGGAGGATCAAGAGGGCCAAGCCGCTGCCTATCACCAGTTGGGGATGATCGCCGCGGAGCAACGCGACTTTGCGGCGGCCGAGCAGTGGTATCGCAAATCGCTCGCGATTAAAGAGAAGCAGGGCAACGAACACGGAGCGGCCAGCAGCTATCACGCGTTGGGGAGCATTGCGCTGGAGCGCAGAGACTTCCAGGCGGCCGAGCAGTGGTATCGCAAATCGCTCGCGATCTTAGAGAAGCAGGGCAACGAACACGGCGCGGCCAGCAGCTATGACGGCACTGATCCGGAGTCCGCCACCGGAGCGGTTTTTGGATGCCGCAACCGTGGCGATCGGAGTCGCTGCGCTGATCGCTTTGCAGACCTACGTCAAGTTCGAGAGGACCACCAACGGCAAGATCCATTTCAAGATCGAGACGGTGCGCTGCGATCACCGAACTGTGCAGGCAAACGTTTACCGCGCCGTGTGAATTTCTTGAGTAGTCCCCACCGAACCGGTAAACACAACGCCCGGTCAAACGGTTATATTGGTGGCAACGCGGGCCGAAATAACTTCCCGACGTAACGCCAGGCAGCTCGCCTATCTGTCGGGGAAGGACAGGCGCGCCGCCTGGGGCGACGTCAATTGCGGTCGCACATCGATTCCCATGACCGACGACTCCGTACAGATTGCGAGACTGATCAGCCAGGGCGATGAAGCGTTGGCCGAGGCCATGGCCCAGCATGCGCCGCGGTTGCAGCAAGCGGTCGAATTGCGCGTCGACCCCCGCCTGGCTGGTCGTCTGGACACCGCTGACGTGCTGCAGGAGGCGTTCCTGGAAGCCCGCAAACGGCTTTCCCGTTATCTGGCCGATCCCAGCGTTCCGATTTTCGTCTGGTTGCGGGGCGTGGTCCTGGACACCCTGATTGACCTTCACCGCCGCCACCTGGGAGCGAAGATGCGGGATGCCGGGCAGGAAATCTCGCTACACCGTTCGGCAAACGCTCAGGCCAGTTCTGTCGCCCTGGCCGCGTACTTGATGGGGGATTTAACTTCGCCCAGCCAGGCGGCCATCCGGGAGGAGACCGCTCGGCAAATCGAAGCCGCCCTGGCCGACATGGACGAAATCGACCGCGAAGTACTGATCCTCCGGCACTTCGAGCAACTGACCAACGACGAGGTGGCTGCCGTCGTGGGCGTGAAGAAGGCTGCCGCCAGCCGGCGATATATGCGGGCGCTGGCCCGTTTCCGCACCGTTCTGCTCACGATTCCCGGATTCGAGCCGTAATCATGTTCGACACGGAACCATCGCTCGTGGAACGTCTGTTGGATGAGTTCGTCGAGCGTCTGCAGCGGGGCGAGACGCCGTCGATCGCTCAGTATGAAGCGGCCTATCCCGAGTGCGCCCCACAGATCCGGGAACTCTTCCCTGCGATCTTGACCATGGAGCAGATCGCCCAGCGCCGCCAACTGGAAGGCGGGCCGAAAACCGTGGCGGGAGTTGTGCCGGAGCGGCTCGGCGATTACCGCATCGTCCGGGAGATCGGCCGCGGCGGTATGGGCATCGTCTACGAGGCCGAGCAGGAGTCGCTCGTGCGCCGGGTGGCGGTCAAGGTACTGCCACGAACTGCGCTGCTCAACCCGCAAACGTTGCAGCGGTTTCAGCGCGAGGCCCAGACCGCCGCTCGGCTGCACCATTCGAACATTGTTCCCGTATTCGGTGTCGGGGAGGATCACGGCTTCCACTACATCGTGATGCAATTGATCCAGGGCGTGGGATTGGATCAGCTCCTGGGGGAATTGACGGCGGGGCAACAGCCCTCCGAGGCGGCGACGCAGCCGAAGACGGAACGACTTGCCAACTCGACGACGGGGGCATCCGCCGGAGCGACTTGCCAGACCACGAGTCGGCCAACAGCGCGGCAGCCCGCCGTGGTCACGGAGGGGCTGTCCGCGGCACAGTTGTTCGGCGTTGGCGCAAGTTATTGGCCGAGCGTTGCCCGGGTCGGAGCGCAAGCGGCTGGGGCCCTCCAGTACGCCCATCAGCGCGGCACGCTTCACCGCGACATCAAGCCGGCCAACCTGCTGGTCGATGCGCAGGGCGTTGTCTGGATCAGCGACTTCGGGCTGGCCAAGGCGGTAGAGCACGACGAGCTGAGCCAGACCGGTGATATTGTCGGTACGTTGCGCTATATGGCCCCTGAGCGATTCGATGGCGAAACCGATGCCCGCAGCGACATCTACAGCCTGGGGCTCAGTCTCTACGAGATGCTCACGCTACGGCCGGCCTTTGAACAGTCACACCCCAGCGCGCTGCTGCGGTGCATCACCAGCGAGCAGCCCGTTCGGCCTCGGGCCGTCAACCCCGACATCCCACGCGATCTGGAAACCATTGTCCTGAAGGCCATCGCCCGCGAGCCCGTCCACCGCTACGCGTCGGCCGAGGAACTGGCCGAGGATTTGGAACGATTCCTGGCCGACCGGCCGATCCACGCCCGGCGGGTGAGCGTCGCCGAGAGGCTCTGGCGTTGGGCACGCCGTAACCGGGCGGTGGCCAGTCTGGCCGGAGTGGCCGTCGCCCTGCTCCTGCTGGTCGCCGTGGTGGCCAGCGTGGGGTACGTGCGCACCCAAATCGCGAACCGCCAAGTCCGCGACGCGCTGGCCAAGGAGTCCCAGCAGCGCCAGAAGGTCGAAGCCGTGACGGAACTCACGCTGGAAGCCCTGGACGACATTTTCGAACAGTTCGTCCCCAGCCAGCTTGGTAGAACTTCCGAGTTGGCTTTCGACGACGCGACAGGCGGAGAGATCCGCGTTCCGGTTCAGCCGGTGCTGTCGAAAGCGAATGCTACCCTGTTGGAGCGGATGCTCACGTTCTACGATCGTCTGGCGGAGCAGGACACCGCCGATGCCAGGCTGCGTCGGAAGGTCGCCGATGCCAACCGCCGCGTGGGCGTTATCCACAGGCGTCTGGGTCACCTTGAGCAAGCTCAGGCCGCCTACCTGCGAGCCATCGAAACGTATCGGGAACTGGAGCAGGCTTTCCCCGGCGACCGGACGCTTGAAGCGGAGATTGCCAGCGTCTACAACGATCTTGGGGACCTCGGTTGGACGGCACGCTGGGCAGGAGAAGGGCGTGCGTTTCACTTGCAGGCGTTAGCTGTCTTGCAGGCGGCACCGGCCACTCCGCCGTCGCCGCTGCAATCTCGCTTCGAGTTGGCCCAGACTTATTACTTCTTAGGCCGAGGAGGCCCGCCGGAAAGCAAACCCCCGGGCCCACGCCCAGCCGGTGCGCCGCCACGATCCAGTGGCGACAGACGCGGTCCCGTCGCCGATACCTTCCGCAAGGACGATGGCCCGCCGCCTCTCGATCGCGGCTCGCAGGAGAATGAGAAGCACCTGCAACAAGCAATCCAGCTCTTGGAGCGGCTCATTGAGGAGCAACCATCGGTTTCCGACTATCGTCATCTACTGGCCTGCTGTTATCGTGATTTGCCGCGCCGACAGGCCGCCTCCGCGAGGGCGTCGCCGTTCGAATCAACCGACAAGGCGGTGGACATTCTCCGCCAGCTCGTCGACGATTTTCCGGAGATATCCGAATATCGGTTCGACCTCAGCAAAACGTATGCGAAGCTGGATCTGCGCGACCTGGATTTCGACACCACGCTCTACGCCGACGCAGAAAAACGTTTGCGGCAAGCCCTGCGTATCTCGGAAGGACTCGTTGCCGAACATCCCCATGTGCCCGACTACGCAGCCGCCCAGGTACAAATCCTGTATACACTGGCTGAGGTCCTGCGGCGCACGCGTCGGCCTGAGGACGTGGAGAGTACCCTGCGCAAAGCCTTGGCACTGCAAGTTTCGCTCGTCGAGCAGTTTCCCAAGGCCGCGCCGTACAAGAGCTGGCAGGCGATTCTGCAGGACTCTCTGGCCAAATTGCTCGCAAACCGCGATCAGACCAAGGAGTCGCGTGCCCTGTTGGAGTCCGCTGTGACGACACTGGAAGAACTTGCGAAGAGCGAGCCACAGGCAGGCTATGTCCAAAACATACTTGGTCGATGTTACAAGAGTCTGGCGGACGTGCTGACACAACTGGGCGAAGAAGATCGGGCGGACGAGATGCTGCGTCGCGGACGATCGCACCAGTTTGATAGTCCACGGTAGGATGGGCCATGTGTGGGACTTGCCGAAAATGGGCACACTCACGCACTTGCTGCAACTCTGGACGGTAGGGAGAGTGAGGAGTAGGGTTTGTGTGTAGCGACAAACGTAAGTATCCCCCGGGCAAGCCCTCGTCGTTATACACAAGTTTTCGCTCTGATAGGGGCAGCCACATAGCAGCTTAAGTTTTCGCCCCGATAGGGGCAGCCACATAACAGCCCAGGGCAGAGCGGAGCGGCGTTGGCCGCGCAGCGCCGCCCTGGGTTAGGGGAGTATCAGGAACGCCAGCCCTGAAGGGGCGAAACAAGCCTTGGCGCATCTGACGAACGATGCGAGTGAGAGGAACCGATTTGTTTCGCCCTTTCAGGGCTACCGGAATGAATCGATACCGTACCCAGGGCGTCGCTCTGCGGCTGTCGCCGCGACGCTCTGCCCTGGGCTGATTTGTTAATGCCCCTATCGGGGCGAAGAACTCGTGTATAACGACGAGGGGCAAGCCGGGGGCATTCGTCAAATGCCAAAGTGAATGCCAACATGTGAAACCACCGTTTGGTGCTGACAGGTTTGTACGTATCGTTGACGATGGAAACCTTTCGTAACATTGGGTGGGGTGCCGTATGCGATTGCTGGCAATTGGTCTGTGTCTGGTGGCGATAACGTGGGCGAGTTCCGCTCGGGCGAAAGACCTAGCGGATGGCAAAGTCGCCGGTGAGTTGTGGGAGGGGAATGACCTCCGGATGAAATTCCGCTGGTGTCCTGCGGGGACCTTCATGATGGGAAGTCCCGCAAGTGAGCCGGATCGGCTTTCTGATGAAGGTCCAGTCACCGTGAAGTTGACGCGCGGGTTCTGGATGTCGCAGTACGAGGTCACGCAGGGGGAGTGGCAGTCGTTGATGGTGACCACGATTACCGATCAAAAGACGAAAGCCGGTGATTCCGACTTGTACGGTGAAGGGTCGCGGTATCCGATGTACTACGTGAATCACAACGAGGCGATGGAGTTCTGCCGGAAACTAACGGATTCGGAACGGAGTGCGGAGCGCCTGCCTGTCGGCTGGGAGTACCGGTTGCCCACAGAAGCCCAGTGGGAATATGCCTGCCGGGCAGGGACGACGACCGCAACAGCATTCGGAAGCAGCCTGAGCAGCACACAGGCGAACTTCCATGGCGAGTACCCGTACAACGGCGCGGCGAAGGGACCGAATCTTGAAAAGACGGCAGTGGTGGGCAGCTACAAAGCAAATGCGTGGGGCTTGTGCGACATGCACGGAAACGTATGGGAGTGGTGTCGCGATTGGTACACGGATACGCTGTCGGGCGGACGTGATCCAGATGTCTCTCAGCCGGGAGATGATTCGCTCCGGGTCCTGCGTGGCGGCGGCTGGGTCAGCTTCGGCAGGTACTGCCGGTCGGCGTTCCGCTTCAGGATCTTCCCCGCGTTCCGGTTCCAGGACTTCGGGTTCCGCGTGGCCATAGTCCGGTCGGGTTCCTAGGCTGAGCCAAGCAGGCAAGAGCGAGCGGAGCGGAAGGCGCAGCGAGGCAGGTGTACAGTCGCGCAAGGAATAGTGTACAATCGTTTAGCATATTAACCTTCCCGCACGTGGTCCGGTCTCTCCGAGACCGGATTTCGCATCTCGGAGAGACGCGACCACGTGAGCCACGGGATAGCACGGATGGCAAAGCCGGGGCTCGGATGACCATTCCAGGAAGGAAACCGAAGAATATTCTCGCTGGACGATGCCATCACTCGGCTTGTCAGAACGACGATTTTCGGTGGCCTTCCGCATTCCTCATCCGTGCCCCGGCCTTGCCATCCGTGCTAGTTTTGGGTTTCGGGCTTTGGGCGTCCTCTCAACCCGTCGAGCGTCGCAGGGTGGAAGATCATGGTGAAAGATCTGGGTCCCACCATGTTGGGCCTCGAACCGTTCTGGGAGATCCGGAAGTTATTTCGGCCACTGTTGCTACGGCGTTCTCTCGCCCCTGGGCCGGGGACCGTCTGGGCGCCTGGAGCTTGACAGCCTCTATACTAGGTGTTCCGATTTCCCGAATCATCCGGGACACTGATGCAGAAACCGATAAACCACCGGGGCAGGCCCGAATGGTGCGAGATTAAGCATAAGTCGTTGTCATTCCGCCACTTTCCCCACTGGGCTTGCCCCAGTGGAAAAAGGGTTTGGTCACTAAC